>DASWDF010000171.1:0-42406 GCA_036395475.1 Casimicrobiaceae bacterium | reverse complement strand
CGCGAGTGGGCCTCGGTAAGATCCCAGCGCGCGCGGTGGGCGAAGTCAGGTACACGACGCGGCACGATGCGGATGCGTCATCCGAGCCCGGCTGGTAGCGCGATCAGAAACGACCCTGCCCCGACGACGACGGCCCCGATGGCTCGCGCGACACGCTCACCGGCCGGTGCGAGACGTTCGACGGTGATGGCTGCCGCCACGACAGCCATCGCGCGAAGGTCCATGACCCCGATGACCAGGAGGATCGCCATGAGACCGACACAGCAGTAGCTGCAGTGGAGGCCGAGGCGCAGGCCGTGTCGCCAGGCCGTGACGGCGTCGGCCGGCAGCGTACGGCCGCGCCCGGGTGCCTCCCGGCAGCAGGCGAGGTGACGCGCCTTCCACGCGGTGAGCTGGAGGAAGCCGGCCATCAGGACGACCACACCGACCGCGATCGGTACAGCGCGCGCCAGCGCCGGCTGCTGCATCTCGACCGCCGCCAGCGCGACGCCCAGCGGAAAAGCGGCCATTCCGAACACGGTCCAGACGACGAAGTGACCCACGCCCACGAGCGCGGTCAGCCGACCGAGGCGCGTCTCGCCTCGCCTGCCAACGGCCTGGCGGTAGCGCCACAGCATTGGGACCAGGGACGGCAGCATCATCGCCACCATCATCACGACCCACATGCCGAGGAACAACGCTGCGGCGCCGGGCCACGTCTGTCCGGGCATTCGCATCCACGCCATCGACATCGTCCAGCCGCCGGGCATCGGCATCTCGCCCATCGCCAACGTGGACGCGCACCAGACGATCGTTACCGCCGCGCTGGCAGCGAAGAGCAGCGCTGAGACACCAAAAAACGTTTGTTGGGAAGCTCGCTCGGAAGCCATGCGTCGTGAGATCTCCAGTCCCGCAGTTGCGCCACAACAATCACGACTTCGCTCAGCCCTTGTCGTACTCGTCGTGGCGGCGCCACCAGATGCCTGTTTCGTTGCGACCCTTGGGTGCGCGGTCGAGCCACTGGTACATGCCCCAGAGGCCGTCCAGTCCGCGCGCATAGGTGGAATAGGCGTGGTAGACGACGCCGTCCTCGAGCGCGAACGCGCTCATGCCCGGCCTCTCGCGCGTGTACGTTGCGACGTCGGTTCCGGTCGTGGCCGCGATCTCGGCGACAGGCCCCTCGCCTTGTTTGGTCATTGAGTCGCCGATCCCGCGTTCCGTCCACGCCGCCTCGCGCCGGTAGTTGTATTCGACGGCCCCCTCGCGCTGTTGCTGCTCGGTGAGCGAGACGTTGAAGTCGAAGTTGAAGTCACTGTCGAACGAAGACGCCCACGGGAAGCTCCAGCCCATCCGCCGCTTGTACGCCTGCAGTTTCGCGAGCGGAGCCCGCGACACCGCCGCAAGCGTGACGTCGTGGTTCGCCAGGTGAACGACGGAGCCGTTGAACCCGTCCGCGATCGCCGAGCAGGACGGACACCCCGCCGTGTAGTCGGGCCCGAACATGAAGTGATAGATGAGGAGCTGCGAGCGTCCTCGGAAGAGGTCTGCCAGCGAGGCGCCCCCCTCGTCGGTCTCGAAGCGGTACTCCTTGTCGATCCGGACCCACGGCAGCTCCTGCCGCCGCCGCGCCAGCTCGTCGCTGCGCCGCGTCAGCTCCTTCTCCGCCTCGAGCAGCTCGAGCCGGGCCGCAAGCCACGCTTCACGTGTTCCAGTCTTGTGGTCGGTCATGGTCTGTCTCCTTTCGGACGTCGCACGGCGCGGACCTTTCCGCTCGATCCGCCGCCGCAATAGAACAGGTTTGCGCCGTCGGACTCGAGCCCGCTGACGCCGGTGCCGCGCGGCATCTCCAGCCGCTCGAGCACGGCGCCGGTCTCCGGGTTGATTCGGCGGATATCGCTCTCGTCGCCTTCCCAAGTGCCGTGCCACAGCTCGCCGTCGACCCAGGTCACACCGGTGACGAAGCGGTTGGACTCGATGGTGCGCAGAATGGCGCCCGTCTCGGGATCGATCTGGTGGATCTTGCGATCGCGGTACTGTCCCACCCACAGGCTGCCCTCGGCCCAGGCGAGGCCCGAGTCGCTGCCGTGACCGGGCGCCGGAATCGACGCCACGACGTCGCCGGTGGCGGGATCGATCTTGTCGATGCGCGCTTCGGCGATTTGGTAGAGATACTTGCCATCGAAGGCGGTGCCGGCGTCGGCGGCGTGGTCGAGCGTGCGTGCGAGCTGGCCGCTCTCTGGATCGAAGGCGACCAGCTTGGATCCGGTGGCAATCCAGACGCGGCCGCCGTCGTGGGTGACGCCGTGGATCTGCTCGGCACCGGCGAAGGGGCCATACTCACGCACGATCTCGGCCGCGTGCGCCGGTGCTTGCGGTTTCGTCTTTCCTATCCTGCCTCGGGTGCGGGTCATCGCCTGGCTCCTTGCGGCGCGATTCGGAACGGCGCCGCAAGACCAATCTACCCGAGCGGCAGCGCGGCCGGGAGTAACAAGATCGTCGTGAATCCGGCCAGCGGCGGCGACAGCCAGCGCCGTGCGCGCGCACGCCCGATCGAGCGCACCCGTCCGGCAGCCTCCAGCTCGACGAGCGCGCGCTGGACCGTGCGCTGGCTGGCCCCGAGGGCCAACGCGAGGGCCGAGGTGGACCAGGCCGCCCCGTCGGCGAGCAGCGCCAGCAGCGACGCCTGATCGCCATCGATGGGCGGCATCAGGACGACGACGGCGCGCTCGCCCCGCGGCGTGAGCCGGAAGCCGCGGCCGCTGGCCTCGATGCGCGCCAGCGGCGCGGCGAGCGCGCGCAAACGGCCGATCTCGACGCGCAGGCGCGCTCGGCGCGACTCGTTGGGGCGGCGGGCGCCAAACGCGCGCGCGATCAGCGCGTGCCGATCGACGTCGCCGGGCCACGCCTCGGCGAGCGCGCGCGCCAACGCGAACAGCACCGGCCGGCGCGCCAACGGCCGCCAGGTGGCGCCGGCGCGCAGGCCGCGACGGCAGGCATCGACCACCAGCGCGCCCGAGGCGAGGAGCGCTTCGACCTCATCGAGGCGCAGCGGCTGCTCGTGGCCGGCGTGGACGCGCCGGGCGGCGGGACGATCGAGCGCGGCGCGCGCCTCGGCCACCTCGGCTAGGAGCGCGGGCACGCGCGCGCGTTCGGCCGCCTCGTGGGCGCGGGCGAGCGCCGCCTGCGCCCGCGCTGTGCGCAGCGAGCGCAACGCCACCTCGGCCGCGGCCAGCTCGGCCACTGCCAACAGCGAGGGTGGCAGGCCGCGCGCGTCGAGGCGGGCCAAGGCGGATGCGGCCTCGTCGAGGCGGCCGAGCAGGAGCAGCCGACGCACCGCGATCAGACGTGCCTGCAGCGCGTTGGCGCGATCGGCGCGCGCCTCGAGCGTGGCCGACGCGGCCGCCAGCGTGCGCGGCGAGCCGCGGAGGTCGCGCATGGCGAGGGCCACCTCGGCCTCTGCGACGGCACAGCGTGCGCGCGCCAGCTCCTCGTGGGCGCCGAAGCCGCGGGCGGCGCGCCGCAGGAGCTCGCGGGCGCGCGGGTGCTCGCCGAGCTGGGCCATGGCGATGCCGCGGAGGGCGAGCGCCGGCGGGTCGTCGCGCAGGGCGACGCGCTTGAGGGCGCCAAGCGCGTCGCCGACGACGAGGGCACGCGCGGCGGCGGCGATCAGGGAGTCCATCGCGACAGGCTACTGCGCGGCGCCTGGCAGAGCCGCTGGAGCGCCGTAAACCTACGATCTACTTCGTGAACTCGATGTCCGACTTGTTTCACGAGAAGGTGTCGTTCAGCTACATCGAGCGGGTGTTCGACGTAATCAAGCAGGCGCACCACCCTACGTTTCAAATTCTGACCAAGCGTGCCGAACGATTGGCCGCCTTCTGCCGTCGGCGCACCGTGCCTCCGAACCCCTGGCTCGGAGTCTTCGTCGAGAATCGAAAGTACGGTCTTCCTCGGATCGACGTGGCAAAGGTGCTTCGTCAACGAAGACCGTTTTCACACAACCTCGACCCGATGCCGACGTTCGCAACCGTCGCGCGCCGCGCCGTGCCGCGACAGCCCGTTCTGGGCGCTGTACGAAAGAAGCGACGGGGGCCTAACCTTGCCAGGGATCGGTCTTGACCTAAGACAAGGACATCAGAACGTCGCTCCCGCAACCTATGTTGCCCGGCCGGACCGCTGGCGCGGCGGGACGCGCATCGCCGTCACCGCCTACACGACGCACGCGACGCCGTCAGGCCACGTAGGGAGCGCATTGTGAATCATTCGTCGCAACCGGGCCGGGATAGCGCCCCGAACCTCACAGCCGCTACGGCGATCCTCGAGCGCGTCGCCGGCGAGGGGTGCGGGACCCTTGCGGCTTCGGATCTTGCGTCGCTGCTCGCCGCCCTCGGTGTCGCATTCGACGCCGGCGCCCCTTCGCGCTCCCTGGCTGCGTCGGTCGATCTGCGCGTCAGCCTCGAGAACACGCGCGAATTCGGCCTCGTCCTCTCCGCCGGACCGGGCGGCCTCGACGCAACCCTGGACGAGCACAATTTCCGGCGGGATCGCGGCAGCGTTCACGCGGTGGTCGAGCTGACGGATGCCGCGGATTTCCTCCGCCTGTTCCGGCGCACGATCGCCTACCAGAAGCTCGTCGCGGCTGCGCAGCGCGATGGGCTGCCGGTTCCGGACCCCCAGCTCGACGCCTGTTTCGGCGCGCTGCTGGCGCTCGCGAGTCAGCACCCAGCGGGAGCTCCCGGTGCGCGCTTCGCGCTGCGAAAGCTCGAGCTCGATCCCGTGCGCGTGGGCAACGCGCTGACCATCGCCGGTGCGCAATGTTCGATCGACGTGCCGCTCGGACGCCCCCTACCTCGCCCGATCCACAAGATTGACAAGCTGCTGCACCCGATGACATTGGGAATTGTCGGCGTGTCCGCGACCGGCATGAATTTCGGCCGGATCATCCTGCGCAACCTGATGGGGAGCGGCTATCCGAAGGAACGGATCACGATCATCCGCCCTGGCGAGACGCAGATCGACGGCGTGCGTTGCGCGAATGGCCTGCGCACGCTCGAGCACCGGCTCGATTTGCTCATCGTCGCGGTCAACGCCGACGCCGTCTACGATCTCGTCGACGAGATCATCGAGGCGGACGCGGTCGATGCGGTCATGCTGATCCCGGGCGGCCTGGGAGAGACGAGAAAGAGTCGCGAGCCGGCAGCGGCAATGGCCGCCCGGATCAATGCCGCCCACGGCAAGGCGGGCGGCGGCCCGGTGTTCCTCGGCGCGAACTGTCTCGGCGTGGTATCGCATCCGGGCTCGTACGACTCGTGGTTCATTCCGTTGGAGCGGCTGCCGAAACCGAAAAAGAAGCCCGAGCGCAATTCGGTCATGCTGAGCCAGAGCGGAGCCTTCATGATCACGCGCCTCTCGCAGAACCCGTGGCTCGATCCGCGCTACATGGTGGCCATGGGCAATCAGACCGACCTCACGCACGGCGACTTGCTCGCGTATTTCGCGGAACGCCCGGAGATCGACATCGTCGGGATTTACGTCGAAGGGTTCAAGGACCTGGATGGGTTGGACTTCGCCCGCGCCGTTCGTCGCGCGGTGCGCAACGGCAAGGACGTGGTTGTCTACAAGGCGGGACGCACGATGGCCGGGGTCGGGGGCGCATTGGGACACACGGCGTCGATTGCGGGTACGCACGCTGTATTCGAATCCGTCGTGCGCCACGCGGGCGCCATCGTCGCGCAAGACGTCACCGCCTTCGATGACGTGTTCTACGTCGCCGGTACACTGCACGGCAGGAAAATCGGAGGCAACCGGCTCGGCGCGATCAGCGGCGCCGGATTCGAGGCGGTAAGCATGGCCGACTCGATCGAGTCGGACTCCTTCGGGATGGAGATGGGTATCCTCGAGCGGGGCACGATCAAGCGGGTCGAGGAGATTCTCGCCGCCAAGCGCCTGGATGCGCTGGTGGAGGTGAACAACCCGATCGACATCAATCCGGGTGCCGACGACGAGGCGCACCTGCAGATCACCGAGGCGTTCCTGCAGGACCCGAATATCGACGCGGTGGTCGTGGCGCTCGACCCGACGGCGCCCGCGGTGCGCGCTCTGGAGGAGAGCAAACTGCGGCCCGGTTACGACATCAACGACAAGAACAGCACCGTGCATCTGATGCCGCCGATCGTCGCGCGCAACGAGAAGCCGATCATCGGCGTCGTCGACGCCGGCAAGCTCTACGACGCCATGTGCGCGCGCCTGATGGACCAGGGCATCTGCATCTTCCGTAACTGTGCGCGTGCCACGAAAGCACTGGTGCACTACGTCGAGGCGCGTCTATACGCAGCCACGCTCGCGAATGGCAAGACTGACGTCGGACCGGAGCAAGGTGCGGTCGATCTCCGCGTCGGCCAGCTTCCGCAGTTGCTGCGACAAGCGATCCAGCGCATCCCACCACAATCCGCGAGGACCCACATGAGCGAAACACTTGCGCCCGGACTCACCACCACTCAACGCATCAACACCAACCGCGATCGCACGATCGGCATCGCGGGTGACGAAAGCCGAGTCTATTCGACCCCGAAGCTGCTGTACGACGTCGAGATGGCGTGCCGCGACCTCCTGCTCGCACACCTCGAGCCGGGCAAGGATTCTGTGGGTATCCGGGTCGAGCTCGACCAAGTGGGCACGACGCTGCTCGGGATGTGGGTGGAGATCACCGTCAATCTGACGGCCGTGAACGGCGCGGCGCTTTCCTTCGATTTCGTGGTGCGTGACGACGTGGAAGAGGTGGCGCGCGGCAAGCACAACCGTTTCATCGTGGACGTCGCGAAAACCGAGCAGCGGCTCAAGGCCAAGCTCGCCAAGGCGGCCGGCTGAGTGCCACGCCCGCCCACCGATCCCCTTACGTCGGATCCGACGGACTGACGATCTGCCGCCAATCTTGTTGCGATCGCAGCAGTGCAAACCAAGTTGATCGCTCGTTTTCGAGTCATCAATGATGCGCCGGTTTTTTCGGCGTGACATATCGTCGCTGTGATTGGCCGTGCCACTGCACGTCCGCAGTCGCGCGCGCAATGCTGCCGCGCAAATGTCTCAAGAACGCATGCACGCGCTGATCGCGGGTGCGTGTCGTACATGTCCCCAACACGTCTTTCGGACGGCTGCCGCTGGCAGCAGGGCGCTATTCGCCGGGTTCGCGAATCCGGACCTATGGGAAATTGCTCGAGTTGAGCGGGGCACGTGACCGCGAGGCCTGCTTCCGATTCATAGAGAGTGAGAGTGAGCGCCGCACGTACCAGTCACGAGTGTACGCTCACCTGCAACAGCGCTCTGGCCAAAAGCCGATGTCCGCTTCTGGCCGAGGCTGTGTGAAAACTCAAAAAGCGATCGCGTTTGCGGGGTCTTCGACCCTCACCCCGGTCGAAAGAATCGAATACGGAGCGATCTGAGCGGTCGAGGCTCGCGCGTTCCTCGCGATATTCAAGTTTTCACACAGCCTCGGCCGAGAGCGACCCCTACGTGAGCGCACGCGCCCCTGAACGTCGATGCGCCGAGTTCCAGGCGCACGCGCAACCCACCGGCTTCCTATCTGGGTGCATGCCTCTCCAGACACGTGCGGGCCTTACCGCGTCGGCAGGAATGGCAGCACCGGTGCGCGTGGATCGACGCGAGCCCCAATGCGGGCGAGCAACAGAAACAAGCCCACGAACTCGCGATGCAGAAAGTTGGTTTCCGGAGGCGGCGGTCGCAGGAGCCCACGCCGGAACGCGAGATCGAATCGCGTTCTCTCATGAACAGGCGGCGCACGTGGTGATCTGACATTAGGTGCGACCAACCACATTCAGCGTGTCGAACGCGCTAGTCCGTGCCCACATGGACGCGCAGGCGCAATGGCGCTGGCATGGCCCGCCAGTATCCGGCGCCGAGAATCCGAATCACGCCTGCGCGATACGTGAATCGGACGGTGAGTATCCCTTCGCCAATCCGCCCGAAGCGACGCCGACAACGCCCAAGCATCAGTGATCGAGGGACTTTTGGCCGAAGTCGCGCGTTTCGGTGAGGCGACAGTCAAACGGATCTATGGGGACTTTACCTCTCCCGCGAGCTCGCAGTGGAAGAAAGTGCTGAACAAATTCGCGATCAAGCCCGTTAGCAGTTCGCATATACGACTGGCAAGAACGCGACCGACAGTACATTGATAATCGACGGGATGGATCTTCTATATACGAGGCGCTTCGATGGCTTCTGCCTCGTGTCGAGTGACAGCGATTTCACAGGTCTCGCTCTCCGAATTCGCGAAGAGGGACTGACCGTCTACGGATTCGGCGAACGCAAGACACCCGAGGCGTTTCGAAACGCCTGCCACAAGTTCGTCTTTACCGACGTTCTGCGAGCAGTTGCAAACGCAGGCACTCGAGCAAGCAACAGACGACAGCGGATGGGCACACCTCGGTACGTTTGGAAGCTATCTGAACAAACTGCGACCGGAATTTGATGCGCGGAATTTCGGCTACAAGAAACTCACTGATGTCGTTAGAGCACGTGGCGATCTCTTTGAGACGGAAGAACGAACTGCGCCGGGTTCGGGTACAAGAATAGTGTATGTCCGGGCGAAATGACCCGCGCGACGGGTCGTTTTGCGGTGGTATGCGCCTCGCCCGAATTCCGCCAAGACGGGTCGTTCGCGGGGTCGATCTGCGACGACACAGCGCACAGCGCTGGTGAGCAAGTTCACCGTGCACGCATTAATGGGTGGGCGTCGGGCGTGACGGCTGGGCGTGGTAGATCGAGGCGAGGTCGCGGGTCGTTGTGATCGGTTCGTGCCCCAGGAGGCTGGATCCGCCTTCGGCGACTATGCGGGCGCAGCGATCGAGGTTGGACTGGATCGCTTCGGCGTAAGGATCGTTGCCGGCAAAATGCGCGGAGAGATGGCGAGCCACCTGGTGGAAGTCCTCGTTCAGTCGTTTCCGGACGATGTTCTGGTAGAACCCAGGCGTCTTGCTCAAGAGGTCGAAGGCATCCCGGTAGAGGACATGCTCCTGGCCGTCCGGAGTGCGCACGCGGTCGCATCCCCCAAGGACCAGTTCCGGATAAAGATGGTAAAAGCAGCGCTCGAGATAGCAGCGATCGGAGATCTGGCTCAACAAGTCGGCGCTGCCGAGCATCTGCCCGAGGACCATAGCAGCGCCTTGGTGTCCGCTGAATAGCCGGTTGAGATCCGCACCCCGCTGGGTCACGAAGATCAGCGGCGCCAACTGGTCTGCATGTTTGGCCAGCGACGTTGTTCGCAAATAGGTCCGGGCGAGTTCAACGCTGCGTGATTCATGCTCGGCCATGAACTGCGGGCCGCAGAGCGCTCCTTCCGAAGTCTTCCGGATGAAGCCGGTGTCGTGAAGCAGAGCGAGCAGAACGCCGAGCAGGCCGTATTCCGGCGTAAGCGCACCAGAAGTGACGCTCTGTTCGCCCTGGCACCCGTCGATGAGCCGGGCCATGACCAGCGCCGTGTCGAGCGAGTGCCGCAGATCGTGATACGGCATGTCACAGGCCAAATAGCCCGGATGGTCGCCCGCAAAGAGATTGCCGACGAGGGCGAAGCTGGCGTGAAGTAGCTCGCGATCGAAGGTCGCGGCGCCAAAACATTTCTCAAGAATGCGATCTGTCGCGTCGGCCACATCCTGGGTGTCGCCGATCGATACAGTATTCGTCGCATCCAGCATGGGCGCGCGCACGCTTCTCAGCAACGAGACGCACAGGCAGGAATCATACCGCCCCGCAGAGAAGTCACATGCTGCAATGCGGCCATCGCGCCACGACGGATCGGTCCCATCGCGCTGTCGTCGTCCTTAGTCCAAGGGGACGCCCACGGCGTAACTTTCCCGTTTTCGATGTGTGGTGAGCTGTTGTCCTGGCCCTTGAATGAAGCAAGTGTCGCCGGGAGCTCCTTTCTTTTTCCCATAGACAGACATTTTCGGGAATGATTGATCTCGACGCGCACATGTTGCTGTACGGCACTTGATTTGCTGCGAGACATTGGTTGCCATCGGCAGCGAACAGCACCGTAGCGTCGGCCCGCGCTGTGCTAAGGCACTTAGTTGGGATCAATACCGGAACTTTCGCGGGACATCGTCATGGACGGCCGACCCGCAGCGACAAGGCGGATCTCGGGAACGATCCTCACCCGGTTCTGAATACGTGCGGCGAGCGAAGCGCCCGCCTCGCGGCCTTGCTCAGTTGCTCCCCGCGACGGGGACGCGTGCTCGCACGTCCCCGGGTGGGACGATCGTCTCGCCCTTGCCGTCGATGCATACGCGTACCGGCGTCGAAGTCGAAGTTGCGAGCGCCACAACCACCGCAGCAGACCGAGCGACGCTGTCCTCCAGCAAGACGTCGATGGTGCGACCATTCGTGCGTATTTCGCGCACGGTACAACCATCGATGCCGACGCCGCGGCGATGCGCCACGTCGATCCACGCGTCGCCGTAGCAGGCGTATAGCTCCTCGCGAGCCATCAGCGCGTAACCGACGCTGAAGTCGAACGTCGAAGGACCGAGCCGAGCGTCGCGTCCGCGATGTGCGTAGCATTCGTCGGCATAACCCAGCGGACCCTTGTCGAACACCGACGAAACTGGCTCGTTCTCGGGGATGTACATCAGCGCGAGCGGCGCGCGCATCGCGGCAACACCGCGCTTCAGGTATTCGTCGTTTCCGGCAAGCTCATGGAAATCGGCAATGCCGGGCGCGAAGATACCGGCCCGCGCATCGTTCCATCCGGTGTGCCCGTTGCCGATCGCGATGCTGCCGAAGCCCTTGACCGTTAAGTACGGCGGGCTCCACACCGCCTGAAACAGGAGCAGGTAGTCGACTGCGCGCAGCGCCTGCTCGCGATAGTGATCCTCCTTCGTCAGCCGATGCAGGAGCTTTGCCAGTTCCGCCGTCCAGAAGATCGGAAACGTGTTCTGCGGCCGCTGGCGCGAATACGGATCGTCGAGGTCCATCGGCTTGCCGGCCGAGTCGAAGAAGCTCTCGTAGTCCGTCCAGCCTTGAGGCATGAACGTGCTCTCAACATAGCGCGCGACACGCTGCGCGCCATCGAGAAAGCGGCGCTCGCCCGTCACCTCGTAGAGCTTTGCGAAAAGCAGGCCTGACGCCGCACATCCGGGACTCTCGCGCAGCAGCTCCAACGGTTCGAGCGTCTCGTTGTGCAGCCAGATCGGGACCGAGCCCGAAGGCAGCTGCGAGCGCAGCAGCAGCGCGCCGCACGCCGTCGCACGTTCAAGCAGCCGCGCATCGGCAGCGATTTCCTGGTGCCAGCGCAGCATCCAGTACGCCGTCCATGCGAGGTCCATCGTGCTGAACGCGGGCTGGTCGGGCGGCGGCGGAATCTGCGTCTGGTAGTTGATCGAGCCTCCGACCCAGTGCGCGTGCGATATCCAGCGGTCGTGTCGGATGCCGTTGATGATCTGATGCGAATGGATCGCCGGAAACGCGCCGTCGCGCAGCGGAGCGGAAAGGCACAGCTCGAGGATCTTGTTCGCCTTATCGATGAGATCGGCACGACCCCGCCGCTTGCCCATCCGGTGCAAGCCGAATGCCGTGTGCAGATGGTTGAAGAAGAAGTGGAACCAGATGTCGTTGGGAAACTTGATGCCCATTACCATCCCGCCGCGTTCCAAGCCATTTTCCGGCAGGTCACGCCACAAAGCCGAGATCGCATAGCCGAGCGCGTAATCGGCGTAGCGATCGAGCGGCAGCACCTGCGGAATCACGCGATCGAAGTTGCGTTCGCCAAATTGTTGCCACAGCAGGCGAACGATTTCGCGATAACCATAATGCGGCTCGGCTTCGGCCGATACATAAAGCAGATAGCCGTAGCTGCGCGCGCCCGGCGGAATCGTCGCGACCATGTCCGGGCGATGCCGGAAGTAGATGAGGCCGTTCGGCTCGTGATCCTTGAATCCGTACGCGAGGAGTGGCCGTGCACCATTTCGCGCCGACATGTCGGGCTCGAGGCAAACCGGTTGCGCCGGCTTCGCATCGATGACGTCGACGTCGGCCACCAGCGCGGCGAGCTTCTGCGCACGCTGCACGATGATGGCGGGCGACTTGAAGGCGAACTGCCCGATGACATCGTTCTCGCGCGGGCGCAGATGCGGCGCCCAGCAGAAGTCCACGGCGTCTTCGGCAAAACCGTAGCGCGATTGCAAGCTGCGCGCGCGGCCGGCGTTGCTGCGCGTCTCCGTCACACGATAACGGATGAAGCGTTCACCGTCAGCCAAAGTGGCGTCGACGGCGAAGCGTAACGACGGCGTGCCACCAGTCATGCGTAACGTCGCTTCGGTTCCGCTTGCTCGCAACACTGCGACAGTGTCAAGCCTTGGGACGAGATCGAGCTCCGCATCGCCTTCGGAAGGCAACGCGCTCACCACCGTGCGCCATTGTCCGTCCCATGACTCGACGCGCTCGCGCATTCCGGGCGTCGACCGCTCCAGCACGAGTCGGACGAGGCCGTTATCGAGAACTGCGCCGTCGTTGCTCGCCGTTGCGTTAACTGGCATTGATACTCTCCATCGCTGCGTTATCCCTTCACGCTGCCCATCGCAAGCCCGCCGACAATATGGCGCTGGATGAGCAGCGCGAGCAGCATCACGGGCAGCGTGATGATCGTGGCGGCAGCGGTGAGGCTGCCCCAATCGAAGCCGCCGTAGCTCAGGAAACCGAACACAGCGACCGGTAGCGTGCGTGTATCCGAATCGGATAGCACGACCGAATACATGAACGTGTTCCAGGATTGAATGAAGCTCAGGATGCCCGCTGTTGCGATGCCGGGCTTGACCATTGGCAGCGCGACCATCAGGAATGTCTGGAAGTAACCGGCGCCGTCGATGTGCGCGGCGTCCTCGAGCTCGTCGGGGACATCCTCGAAGAAGCCGATCATGATCCACACGACAAGCGGCAACGCCACGGTGAGGTGACTCAGGATCAGCGCGGTGTAGCTGCCGACGAGATGAAGCTCGGAGAAGATGATGAACCACGGCACAAGATAGCTGATTCCCGGCGCGATGCGCGCGATCAGGAACCCAAGCGCGACGCCGCCCTTGCGGAATCGCGCGATGCCGTACGCCGCCGGCAACCCGAGCGCAAGACCCAGCAGAGTCGACCCCACGCCGATCAGCAGGCTGTTGCCGAGGTAAAGCACGAACGGATTGTTGACGAACACCGAGCGGTAGTTGTCCAGCGTCGGTGTGAAAAGGAAGAGCGGCGGAAACGCGAAGTTCTGGATTTGCGTCTTGAGCGACGCGAGCACCATCCAGTAGAACGGGAACAGATAAGCCGCCAACACGAGCACGACCGCGAGCGGAAGCAGCACGGCGTTGCGGCGGCGGCGCTGCGCGGCGGTGCTCATCCGGCGCGTCTGCGACCCGCGATCAGCGCCGCGCTGAGCGCAAGGATCAACACGAAGAACACCACCAGCATGGCGGACGAGTACCCCATGTGCAGGTAGTCGAACGCCGAAGCGTAGATGTAGAGATTGAGCGTCTCGGACGCGAACCCGGGGCCTCCGCGCGTGATGACGTAGATCGAATCGAACGTCTTGAGCGCATCGATGCCGCGAAAGAGCGCGGCCACGATGATGTACGGACGCAGCATCGGCAACGTGAGATAGCGAAACGACTGCCAGCGGCTCGCGCCGTCGATACGAGCCGCCTCGAACGGTTCGCGCGGCAACGCCGTCAACCCACCCAATACGATCAGCATCACGAGCGGCGTCCACTGCCAGACGTCGACGAGCACGAGCGATGGAATGGCGAGCAGCGAATCGTTCACCCACAGGCTCTTCGGCAGTCGTAACAGCGTCAGCAGATAATTGAGCACGCCCGTTGCCGGGTCGAACATCAGCAGCCACACGAGCGCGATCGCGACCGGCGTCGCGACCATCGGCAGCAGGAACAGCGTGCGAGCATAGCCGCGGCCGACGAACGGACGCTCGAACAGCAGCGCGAGCGCGATCCCGAGGATCACCTCGGCGCCGACGGCGAGCACCGTGTACAGAACGGTGCGCACGAGCGCGTTGATGAAACGCGCGTCACCCGCGAGCTGCAGATAGTTCGCGACACCGGCGAAACGAGGCGGACCGCCTGCGGCGAACCACTCGAAAAAGCTCAGATACGCCGTGTACCCCAGCGGGAACACCAGCATCAGCACGAGCACAAGCGCGGCCGGCCCGATGAACCACCAGCCGGCGCGCCGTTCGGCTCGCCGCATCGCTCAACCTGCGCGCGTGGCGGCGCTAGTTCTCGGTCTTCTTGCGAATCGCCTGAATCTGCTCGTCCGCCTTGGCGGCCGCCGACTTGATGTCGCCGCCCTCGATGGCCGCGACGACGACGGCACCCAACACATCACGAATCTCGCCCACGGCGACGAACGGAGGGCCCCACGAAGGCGTGTCCTTGAGCTTCAGCGATTCGAGCGTCGCGCGCGTGAGCTCGGGCGATTTGTCACTCTTGCGGAACTCCTCCGAGCTCCACGCCGAAATGCGCGCGGTGGGGATCGCGGCGAGTTGCGCTTTGAGTGCGTTCTCCTTGCTGACCGCCCACTGGATGAACGTCCACGCAGCGGGCTTGTGCTTCGACTTGGAATAGATCGACAGATACCAGCCGCCGCCCGCGGGCTTGCGTCCACCAGGTCCCGCAGGAAGCATCGCGAAGCCGATCTTGTCGGCCACGGCGGACTTGCTCGGATCGAGTAGCGTTGCCATGAAGATGTTGGAGTCGGTCCAGAACGCCGCATGCCCGGCCGCCATCTGGCTCTGGCATTGCAGCCAGTGCAAGTTCGCCGCCCCGGGCGGGCCGTAGTCGCGCGCCATGCGACCGTAGTACTCGAACGCCTTCAGCGCTGCGGGGCTCGTGAAGTCGGGATTGCCTTTCGCATCGACCCAATGGCCGCCCATGCTGTGGAGGATCCCGGAATAGATCGTCGTAGTCGCGGCGCCTTTACCTCGCATGCACACGCCGTACTGGTTCTGCTGCTTGTCGGTGAGCTTTTTCGCCGCGGCTTCGAGCTGGTCGAGCGTTTCGGGAACCGATAGTCCCGCCTTTTGCAGCAGATCCTTGCGATACGCGAGAACCTGCAGCTCGCTGTAGAGTGGCATGCCGATCAGCTTGCCGCCCACCGTGGCGTCGTTCACCGCTTGCGGTGCGAAGTCGGCGAAGTCGAAGTCCGGCGCGGTGAGCGTGCGGTCGTCGATCATCGGCTTCAGCGGCTCGTACCATCCGGCCGCGTAATACTTCGCGCCTTCCTGATGGCGCTGCGATCCGAACACGTCGATATCGCCGCGTCCCGACGCAAAGGCGACTGCGAGCTTCTGCCGATTCTGGTCCTCGGGTAGGACTTCGAGTCGCACCTTGATGCCGGTCAGTTGCTCGAACTGCGGGATCAACGGCGTGATGAAGTCGGACCATGGTTGCTTGGCAAGTGCAACGTTGATCGTCTCGCCGGCGTACTTGCGCGGGTTGTACGTGTCCTGCGCCATTGCGGGAGCAGCACAGGCCAACAGCACGACGCTGATGGACAGCCATTGCTTGAACATGATCGATCCTCCTCGGTCGGCAAGATTAGAACGCCGGCCGCCAACATTCAAACGAGCATTTATAATGCGGGATATAAGCCAATCTGATGGCCCAATGGACCTCCGCCGCATCGAGATCTTCACTGCTGCCGCGAGCGCCGGGAGCTTCACCGCGGCAGCTCGCCGGCTGCATCTGTCGCAATCAGCCGTGAGCCAGCAGATCAAGCTATTGGAGGAAGAGATCGGCGAAGCGCTGTTCGTACGCACGCATCATCAGCCGAAGCTGACGCCGCGCGGAGAGCGGCTGTTGCTCACCTCGCAGGAGCTGCTGCAGACGTGGAGCCGCTTCCGCGAGCTCGCGAGCCTCGGAAACGCCGCGGTGAACGGCAACCTCAAGGTCGGGACGAGCGCGGCGGCGACGTCGTTTCTCTGGCTCGCGATCTATCGGGAATTCGGGCTCTCGCATCCCAGCGTCGTGCTCGACGTGCGCACGATGCCTGCGACCGACGCGTCGATCGCTGATTTACGTTCGGGCGAGCTCGATGTCGCGTTCGTACCGCTTCCGCTGAAGCTCACGGGCATCGAGGAGCGCGTATTGGGTGTCCAGCGCGCCGTTCTGTGCGCTTCGCCGCAACATCCGTTGACTCGCAAGCGCGAGGTCACGGCGGCGGACCTCGGCGCACAGCGCTTCGTGCTGTACGAGCCGTCGACGAGCATTCGCTGGCTTGCCAACGTCTATTTCGATCGCGAGCGCCTGGACCCTAAAGTCGGCCTGGAGTCCAACGACACTCATTTGCTGAAGGCTATGGTCGAAGCGGGTTACGGCATCGGCTTTCTACCGGACTGGGGCATTCAGCGCGAGCTCGATGAGCGCCGATTGGTTGCTTTATCGGTATCAGGCGCTCCGCTGCAACAATCCCTCGGGTTGATTTTTCGCCGTGGAAGCGTTTCCCGGGTAGCGCGCGCTTTCATCGACTTCTGCCAGTCGCACACGCATCTGTTGCCGCGGATTGCACAGGCCTAACTATTATAATTAGCGACGCGACAGGGTCTCGAGAGTGGGGAAAGGCGGGCGACCGAAGCTCGAGCTCCAGTAATCCGCGATGCCCGCCTCCAACCCAAGTCGTGGTCGGAAGCCCAACTCCTCGCGCGCGCGGCGGATCGAGAGCTTGCCGATCCTTTAATTGGGTAGATCCCGACGTTCGTTGAAGGTCACCTCGACAAGCGTCCCGGTCACGCGCCGCACCACCTCCGCAGCTTCCGCCAGAGCGTGAATCTCGTCGGCGGAGATGTTGAATACGCGCGAGGGTACGTTTACAGCCTCCATCGCCAGCGCGATGGAGTCGCACACATCGTCAATGTGCACATACTGGCGCAGCGACGCGCTCGCCTGCGGGATGCGGCAGGCGCGGCCCTCGGCGGCCGACGCCGGCATCTCGCGAATGAAGAATTCAGTCGTCCGGCCCGGTCCATACACGTGCGTGAAGCGCAGCGCCACCGCATCGAGCCCGTCTTGGCCGGCGAATGCGTGCATCGGCCCCTCGATGGCGAGCTTCGATCTGCCGTAAGCGGAGATGGGCTCGGGATATTCCGTTTCGGCGTGCTCCGATGCATGGTCGCGCTCGGGCCGCGGGACTCGAACCCGTCAGCCATACGGGCTTCGCTCCGAAACGCGGGGCTAAGAGTACGAAATGCGCCCGAATCCGATTATTTGCCACAAGATTTGCCACAATTGCCGAGGCAATATCAACATCGTTAGATTTCATTTATACCGCCCGGCACTCTCTTTGATGCCAAGGGCCGACCCCTGCCGCTTCCCGATTGCCGCGTCGGACCAGGAACGTGAATACGTCGTGCTTGTTGAGCGTCGGATGACACGCGACGGGCGAGAGCCTACAACGAAGCTCTGTCTAGACAGAGGCGATGATGGAACGGATCGGTATTTGTGATGCGCGGGCAAGGCTCTCGGAGCTCATCGAGCGCGTTGAGTCCGGCGAAGAAGTGGTGCTGACTCGGCACGGGGAGCCGGTGGCGCGGCTGGTCCCGGAGAAACCGCCGCGAAGGCGGTCGCGCGTCGCCGCTGTGACGCGCATTCGTGCGCTAGCCAGAAAGCTCAATATTCGCGACGTTGCCGTTCGTAAGCTGATCGAAGAAGACCGCCGATAGCGGCGCTCGTCGTCGATGCTTCAATGGTCGTCGCGTGGTTCGTCATCGACAGGCTACGGCGCACACGCGAAAGGTCCTTGCTCGCGCGGGAAGGGAAGCCCTGCATGCCCCGCCGCTTCTGCAAATCGAGCCCGCCAGCGCGTTGGTGCAACTTGCACATCGTCGCAAGATAACGCGCGCTGCGATCAGCGACATTCTCATCAGGTTCGGAGGCGCTCGATCTCGTGACCGACAAAACGCCGCCGGCTGCCCGAACGATCGCGTCGATGTGTCGGCGCTTCGCGTTGTCCGCCTACGATGCAGCCTATTTCGAGCTTGCGATGCGGCTCGAACTTCCGTTGGCGGCGAAGGACGGTCCACTCGTCGAAGCAGCGCGAAAGGCCGGCATAGCGTTCGCGTGATTCTCCGCCGACGATGACCGCTTCTGGGCGGCGACCCCGATATCGGTTTGACCCGATTCGCCGCACCATGCATCCGAGCTCTTGCGGTCACTCCAATGTCGCGAGCAGCTTGATGAAGTTTCGCTTGGCCTTCCGTGTGATCCTCAGCTCGGCGAGCTCCTGCCTGAACAGTGCATCCTGCTTCTGCGCAGCGCGCAACCCGTGAATCGCCTTCACGATCTCGAACGCCTCGCCGTATTGCGCGCTTCGTGCTCCGCCGGCCACCGCATGCGGCAGCAGCCGTTTGTAGAGCGTGACCGCTTCTTCGGGATGCGTCTTGCCACGCATCGCCGCAACCTTGTCCCACAGGCGCATGTCGACTGGACCGCCGCAGAACGCTGCCCACGCTTTCACCGCCTCCTTCTGACGAAGATGAATGGCGACCAGCGCGCTCCGAATGGGCGGCTGCCAGCTCGGAAGGCGCCTTGCATTCGGAGCTTCCTCCGCCTGAACGAGCTGCGACAGATGCTGCAGCGCCTTCGGGGCCAGTTCGTCAGCGCGCTCGATCCGTTTCGCGACCTTGACGAGCTCGAAGTAGGCGTCGCTGCCCGCTGCTGCACGAACCTTCCCAGGCAAGCGATTCCACCCGATCGGCGTCGCCGCGACGCAGATGCTCGTCGATGCAGAACTTGATCAGGTCGTCGAGACGCTCATTACAGAACGAAGCGATCCCCTTCTCGGCGCAAGCGAGCGCCTCGTCGTGGCGGGCATGTTGCTTGAGGACTTCCGCGAGCTCGAGGAATGCGTGCGGACTCGAGAGATTGCGCGACTTCGCGGCGATCAGTGCGTCCACGTCGCCGGAGGCCTCGGCAAGCTCTTCCATCGCGTGCTCGACGCGAAAGCGGTCGACATCGAAGCGGGTGCGGGATGCCTCAGGACCGATCGCAGGGTACTGCTTCCATCCCGTCTCGACGAGCTCGCGATAACGCCTGAGGCCTGACGGTCCCTGCGCGCGTTCGTAGGCCGGAAGCACACTGTGGAACGTGTCCCAATCACCGGTCGTCTGGAACCGGAACAGCCGCTCGGCCAGCGCCACCGGGTCCGGTTTCAGCGCATTGCAGGCCCGCATATGCACGTCGCGTAACTCCATGATCATCGGCATGACCGAGCCGTTGGAGTCGTCGATGTGGCCGAGCGCGTCTTCGGCCTGCGCGATCGCCTGCTCGATGATCTCGACTAGCTTCGCATCGCCATCGGCGATTCGCTCGTCGAGCATTTGCGCCAGGTCGGCGAGGCGATCGGCGTAACCGCCCGCCTCGCGCCAATCGAGATCGCCGTAGAGGCGCGTTGCCTGGCGTACGACCGACTTGAGCGACGAGGCGCCGGTTCCCGCCTTTGCCTTCACCGAGAACAGGAGCTTGTCGCGAATGCCGCGATCACGATCGGCGGCTTCGATCACCCACTCGCGAAGCGCATCTGCGTCCAGAGTTTGGAGGTACTCGCGAATCTCCTCACCGGGCGTTTTGCGTTTCTTCCGCGGTTTGCCCGATTGCGGCTCGCTTGCCCGGAAGACTTCGCCACCGGCATTTTCGAGCCAGGACAGCGCGACGGCCACCGCGTGCTTGCAGAAGTCTCCGTCGTCGCCGACCGCAATCGCACTCGTATTCCAGCTCTTCCTCAACCCCGACCCGAAGGCATACGCGATATCGTTGCGTACCCTGAACGCTGGCGCGAACCTCCTGATCGTCGGCATCGAGCAGTCCCACTGCGCCACCGTGGAAGTACGCCTCTCCGCGCGCAAACGTCCGCGCGTCCGCCAATTCGCGGACCGTGCGAAGGGTGAGAACCTCGGTGAGACTTGGCGACATGCAGGGCCGATGTTCGGACACAAGGGTGATCGTTGACGATCGAATCGACGCCCTATCGCAAGTTTTCTTCGGTGTACAACGTCAGCTCGAGCAGGCGCTCGAGAAGCTGATCCTGCGCAATGCCGACGAAGTTCTTGAGCACGAGCTCCTTCGCAAACAGCCGGCAGACGTAGCGCAGCTTCAGCATCTTGTTGCGCGCCGCGTAGACAAAATCGCGGTGGCCGTTGTTGATCACCACGAGATTGCGCTCGGCATCGAAGCGCGAGCGCCACAGCTCGCCGGCAGCTTTGTGGTACGTGTAGCCGGGAAGACCCTGGTAGGTCGACTCGCCGCTGCCCGTCTTGCCGACGAGCGACGCGCTCACCGTGATTTGCGCTTCGGCCCTGCACGCGACATCACCCTGCGTGACAACCACTTCGACGCGTGTGAGCCCCGGCTCGTTGCCCGCGTGGAAGCTGGCGATCTCGCCGTCGAGCGGCTCGAGCGTTCCTTCGCCGTCGAACACTTTCCACGCGAACGTCAGATTTTCGTCGACTGATCGGCGTGCACGGTCGCGTGCGACGGCGCGCAGTGCGCGCGTTCCACCGACTTCCACGATGCTCGACGTCGGCGAGATCACGACCGAGAAGAGCGGCCCCGCGTAATCGAAGAATTGCCGCTGAGGTCCCGACTCTTCCGCGTGCTGCGGCGTTTCCATCGAGATCGCCTGTTCTTCCGGCTGCGCCGCCGCTTCGCCAGGCGCCGCTTCTGTCGTCGTCCTCGGCCGGCGCTTGCCTTCGCCTCGATGCAGATCAAACCAGTCGTACTCCTCGGCGGGCAGGGCGAGCAGCGCTTCCTTGAGCGCGCCCTGCACCGAGCGCAATACGTCGCGGCTCGCACGCTCCTCTTCGGCGCGCTGCTGGTCCTCGATGATCTTCGAAAGCCGCGCCTCGAGCGGCGCGAGCTCGTCGGCCAGACGCGCAAGTGCCGAGTCGTGAATGACGCCGAGTCGTGTTCCGGGCGTCAGATTGAGAAAGGGAGCGTCGACGATCCCCTGCACGTACCCGCTCGTCCACGGCATGCGCGCGAACGCTTCGAGCTCGGCGACGTTCTCGAGTACGCGCGTACCGGATCGATAGAGCGACACCGCGTTCGCCGGCGAATGCGCATGCAGGTAGAGCTCCGCGTAGACCTCGCTTTGCGCCGGCAACGTGTCTCCCAGCTCGTGCAACAGCCGTCCCTCGAACTGGCGCGGCTCGACCTTGAACTCCGCCCGCGCAGTGCGATCGACGACGCGGATCGAAACCCCCGAGTGACGGATGCGGTCGCGAAGCTCCGAGGCGAGATACCACTGGATCTTCTCGCCGCTGAAGTTCTTGATGCCCGGCAGAATGCCGCGGATCAGCACTTCGGTTCCCGACTCGGGGAAGAGCGCGGGCCGTTGAGTGATCCGGTAACTCGGGTCGCCCTTGCGCAGATGCATCTGCCACGCGCGACCGCCGGCGCCGGCCGATGTCAGCAGCAGCTCTTCGCCCAGCGTCCAGAAGCTCAGCAAGCCGATGCCGAACTCGCCTTGCAATCCGCGTGTGCCTTGCGTCTTCAGGCGTCGCTTGATCGAGTCGCAGACGTGGGTGGCCACGTAGTGAAAATCGGGCTCGCCGTCGGCATTCCTGCGCACGCCCTCGCCGTCGTCCTTCACCCGCAGGTAATGCTGGCCCTTCTCCTTGCCCCGCGTGATGACTATTGTTTTTGCACCCGCGTCGATGCTGTTCTCGACCAGCTCCGCCACCGCCTTCAGCGGATTGCTCTGCGACAACGCGATGATGGTGATCGCGTTCCAGTGATCGCCGATGCGCAAGTTACCGCGCGATGGCGTTGGGGCGGTCTTTTTGATGCGAGAGGACATGCGGTGCAAACGGTGAGCCTGGCGCTCATAGCCCGGCAACCTCTCCGCCTAGACGGGTTGCGACGCCGGCACCGTTCGTTCGTTCAGTGTGTCGAGATAGCGACTGTAGACGAATATTCGGTTGCGGCGTCGACCTGTTGCCTCCCGAACGATCGCCAGTTCCCGCAAGTTGTCGAGTGCCGCCGTTACCGTGGGAACAGTAAGCCCGGTCCCACGCGCGAGTGAAGCGATCGAGCCGAGTGGACGACGTTGGAGCTCATGGTGTACGCGTAATGCTGAACCGGCGCCACGACCGATCCCTCGAATTCGATGCCCGTCCTCCTGAAAGGTGGCGACGAGCTTGCCTGCCGTAGCGACAGCGGTTGCGGCAGTTTCGCGAACGGCGCGAGCGAAGAACGCCAGCCAGCGCTCCCAATCACCCTCCTTGCGAACGACGTTCAGAAGATCGTAGTACTCGTCGCGGTGCTGTCGCAGGTAGAGGCTCAGATAGAGCAACGGCTCTTGCAACAAACCTGCTACGCACAATAACAACGTAATCAAGAGCCTTCCGACGCGGCCATTGCCGTCGAGAAAAGGATGAATCGTCTCGAATTGGACATGAACCAGTGCGGCTTTCGTGAAAGGCGGCGTCCGAACGGGCTCGTTATGAATGAACCGCTCAAGGTGCGCCATGCAATCGGGCACATCCTGCGGCGGCGGCGGAACAAACGTCGCATTACCCGGGCGCGTACCTCCGACCCAATTCTGGGACGTGCGAAATTCGCCTGGCTGCTTGTCAGCTCCGCGGCCTCGACCCAGCAAGATGGTGTGAATTTCCCTGATCAGCCGATTTGAAATCGGAAAGCCTTCGCGTACGCGCTTCAGGCCATGCTCCAAGGCTGCGACGTAATTCGATACCTCAATCACATCGTCCATCGGAACACCCGGCGTTTCATCGAGCTCAAAAAGCAAGAGGTCTGATAGCGTGGATTGCGTACCCTCGATTTGCGAGGAGAGCACGGCTTCTTGTCGAACGTAGGTGTACAAGAACAGATGGGTGTCGGGAAGCAACGTCGAGACGCTGTCCAGCCGCCCAATCGCGACCAGGGCCAGGTCGATCGCCTCTTGAAGTTCCCCTTCCGCAACAAGGGCGGGGTTGGGCGGAAGCTGCGCGGGAACGAATGCTTGCGCGATTTCGCCGCCCGCACTGGAGATAGTCCGGAGTTGCCCGGTCCTGCCCCGTACCATGGTCACCCCGGCAATTCACCAACCTTTATTAGGCCGGCTCGTTATTAAAGAAACGTTATATTAGCTTTAATAGCCGGATGCTGTCGACCAGTGGCCACGGCGCCGGTGAAGCGGGCCGGCGGCGGAGCCGCCGCGCATCGCCAGCACTCTATGGCGCGGACGGCGCTTCCAAACTAGAACACGAGATCGAGGGGCCGGTTAACTTGTAGTCTCGTTCGCCGTCGCTGGTACGGTCAACCGCGCGCAAACTGTGCTGCTGTCCGCCGCCGTGCGCGCTCACGCCTCGAGCTTTCACTCGTCTCGAATCCGCACGGGATCGCGCTCGACAATCCACAGCCGGTGCTCAGTGGGTTCCTTGGCTAACAGCTCAAGTCCTCCGCGTAACACGGCGAGAAGGGCTTCGATGTTCTGAGCGTGCGGCCGCAGTACCCATACGCCCGCGTGACCGGACGGCGGATACACGCGAATGTCAGCGAAGTCGAGATCGAGCGTAATGAGCAGGCGGGATTCAGTGCGACAGGCGTCGAGAAGCTGCGCGTCCGCAGCACCCTCGAGATGCTGGTCAACGGCAGACTGGACGTCATGACCGGCGGCACGTAGCAGCGCCGCAGCGTCACGTGGGATGTTCTCGTCCCAGTTTGATGCGGACGGCCCTCTGCCGCGCTATGAAGGGACCGGTACTACGCGCTCGCGGGCGAGATCGGCGGCGTACGCGATGGCGGCGGCGATATGCTCGGGCTTCAGGGTCGGGTACTGCTCGAGAATGCGGTCCGGCGTTTCGCCGGCCGCCAGATTATCAAGTACGACGGACACGGGAATGCGCGTTCCGCGCAAGCATACCGCCCCGTGCATGACATCGGGGCTTGCTGAGATGTGCGGTCTCCAGTCCATAGCCGCTCCGTTAACGGTACAAGCCAACATAGCACCGGGTCTTGCCGCTGAAGGCGGGGAGCATGCTCGACCGCTGTAGTGCGACAACCTCGCTCGTTGGCGTGTGAGCGACTGGCGGTGAGCGATCGGGAGCTTCGAGAGGCACCGCAGCGCGGCGACCACATCGCGTGCCGCGCCCCAAACGAACTTCAATAGCCGGTTCGCCTCACACCGCGACCTCCCGCTGGCCCTGCCACGCGTCGAACTCCGCCGGCAGCAGCTGCAGGATCGCCGCGCCCGACATGCCGTAGATGTCGTAGGTGAGATCGAGCTGCTGCATCACCCGCACGAAGCGCCGAACGGTCCCGGGCAGGTTTCCTCGCTGCGCACCGCGCTTCGGTAATCCGCGCGAGCGATCGAGATAGAGCGCGTTGAGCGCTTCGATGACGCCGCGGCTCGCAAGCAAGTCCTGGCGGCTGGTGATGTCCTGGTAGATCCCGCTTTCGACGTGAAGCGGACCGGACAGCACCAGGATCGCATAGCCGCGATGGCGGCGGTACACGGCGAACGAACCGTATACCAAATGCCGGTACCGATACATGAAGGCAAAGTCGGGAATGTGGCGGTAGTCCCGGCCGGGCTTGCGCGTCCCGTCGGCTTGCCGCGGACACACCTGATCGAAATAGCTGAGCGCGAGCCAGGTCCAAAGCCCCGCGTTCTCTTCGACCTCGTCGGGTGGAAGCCCGGCAAGCCGCTCGGCCAGGTGCTGCGCCATTCCCCAGCGGCTGGCAAACGGCTTTGCGTCGACGCGCGCCTCCGCCGAAAGCTCGCTCGTGCACTGCGGATCGTCGAGGAGCTCGCGCGGAGGATCGGCATGCGAGCCACCGCGCAGCGCCTCGAGATACGCGGCGAAGCGCGCGACACCATCGGCGTTCAGTGCGCGTACGAGCGCCTCGCTCACAACCCGCCTCGCTCGATGGCGCGCTCGAATCGGATGCGCATCTCGCGCGAGCGGCAGAACGCGTCGACCGCGCGCTCGATCCATTCGTGCTGCAACGCGCGCGCTCGTTCGTCGCTGCCGTCCGGCGGCTCGGGTACACCCGGCAGGCTGCAGGCGTAGCTCAACCACAGGCCGGGCCAATCGTCGTCGTCGAGCCCGGGATCGGTGCACTCGAGCTCGATGACCGCTTCGTGCAGGATGCGTCGAACGACCTCGGGGTAGACGAGCGCGGCGAAGGAATCGGCCGAGCGCGCGACCTCGCCCAAATCGGCGATCCGCCGGTTGAGCTCGAGTACCGGCCAGTCCGAAAGATCGAGTCTCCAGACGCGATTGCCGAGCTCACGAAACTCGACCGGCAGCAGCGATTGTCGCCGCGCGAGCTCCTCGTCGGGTCTTAGCGGAATGAGCTTGTCGGCCACGCCGAGCAGAAGGCCGAACCGCGCACGCATGTCGACGACTTTGACGCGAAACTTCGGTAGCGGACCGGCCGTGATCTCGACAAGGCGCGTGTCAGTCGGCGCCGTGATCGCCCTCACGGTGCCGAACGCGAAGCGCATGTACGAGGTCGCGTTGTACGCCTCGACGAACACGCTCGACTCATGCGGAAACTCGTAGTCGGCGAGATCGAAATCGGCGTCGAACGCCCAGCCGCCGCCCGCGGCCGGCAGCAGACGCACGGTGACCCGCGAGCGGGCGATTCGCTTTCGGCCGGTGTAGTTCATCCGCCGGATCACGCGGCCGGCTCCTCGTCGAGCAGGATCGCCTTCACGCGGACGTCGCGACGAGGATCGAAGCCCTGCACCGTCACGCGGAACTGCGCATCGTCGATCCTGACCATTAATTCGTTCTCGCGCCGGCGCACGAGCGCCGCACCCTCGAGTGCGAGCGCGATCGGCGCCCGGTCCATATCGAAGTCGAACGGCTGGTAGAGCGTGAACGGATTGCCTCGGCGTACTTCGTACGCGGCGCGCACGGCGAGATAGCGCGGCGGCGCTTCGCCGTTCGCGACGCCGGCGACGCAGAAGCCGCCGTGAAGGCGCTGCAGCTCGAATGCATGCGCGCTGCGTGCGGTCGCGATGCCGCGCGCTTCGCCGCTGCCGTCGAGGCCCGGGCTTTCAGTTCGCGGCTCGCGCCGGCGCACGCTCTCCTCGGTCGGCACGTCGAGCGAAAAGACATGGCGCAACAGCGCGAAGTCGCGGCCCTCCGCGGGCCGAGTGAGAAGCCGGACGATCTCGCGCGGCGCGCCCTTCACATAGCGCAACGTCGACGGCCCGTGACGATAGCGGTCCTTGAACCGCGGCGAGCGCTCCTGCCATTCCGTGTGCGCAGGGTTCTCCGAATCGCCGAGCAGCGCCGAGAGCGCACGATCGCGCACGCAGACGATCGCCCGCACGCCCGCCTGCACGCCGCCGCGAACGCCCGCGATCGTTATGCCTTCGCGGACGAACTGCTCATCGGCCGCCGAGATCGTGTCGTCGCGCTCGAGCCAGACGTCTAACGTCGAGCATGCGGCCTCGCCCGACGCCGGCTTCACCCATACCGGCACCTGGATGGCAATCCGATCGCCGCGGTTGAACGGCTCGCGCAGCGCCGCGAGCGCCTGTTCCGTCCCCGGATCGCCGCTCCAACGCGGCGCTGCCAATTGCGCAGGCTCCGACAGTCGCGTCGGCGCGCTGGGTGCGAGCGCAAGTCCCCAGCGCGCGAGATCGACGAGGCGCGGCAGCGACGACGCCTCGCTGCGGCCGATACGCTCCGCCAAGCGCTCGAACGATTCAGCATCGAGCGTTTCGCACCTGCCGTCGTGCTCGACGTCGATCGCGAGATCGCCGGCGAGGATCGGAACGAAATAGTGGTGCGCAAGCGACGGCAGCAGAGCTTGGGGCGTCAAGTCGCGATCGGGAAAGGGAATGACCACCGACAACCCCGGCTCCGCCACGCGAGCGAGACCGAAGTCGCGTCGAAACGCCCCCATCAGGTCCGCGTCGTCGACCGGCAGCGCGAAGTCGCCTTCGAATCGACCGAAGTAGCCGTACGGGTAATAGCGCGCGCCGCCGAGCTTGTGGATGCGAAGCACGGCCTGGCCCATCAGCAGCGGCGTCGGATCGTTGGCGCGAACCGTGAGCGCGAAAAAGGCGCTTACGCGCGACGCCGCGGCGAACACCGTCTTGCCGAGGCCCCACCGTCCGAGGTCCGACGCGCCCTTGCGCGAGCGGCCGACGTTGCGCCAGAAGTAGTAGAAGTCGTTGCGCGCGGAAAGCGCCGCGAGCTCGTCGTCCTCGCTCTGGCGCGGATCGCCTTGCAGCCCGCGCGTGCCGAAGTCCTCGACCACGACGAATTCGAGCGGCGCATCGGTGGCAAGCATCTGGCCGGTACCGTTTCGGCCGGCGGCGACGTGCGGCATCAATCCGTCGAGGTAACGTTCGCGCCGCGCACCGCCGAGCGCGGCCGACGCGCCGGAGAATGCGATGCGAACGCGCGCCGGCGTCCCGGATCTGCGTGCGTCGAGCGAGTTCTGGATCGCCTCGCGCACCAGCGCGTCGGCGAGACTGCCGAGCGCTTCGGTCGAGAAGAACTCGCCTTCGATCGGATCGACGTTCATCTCACCCGGATGCATTCGGCGAAATCGCCATGCAGGGAGCGCGCCGCTCGTCGATTGCGGGGACATTAGGACCTGAGGAACAGGATACGGTGGCGGGAGCGGGTGGAGCGATTACGGTGGGCAGCCAACGATTGATTCTGCCGCAACGGCGCCGATCCGGCCAGACGAGCGAATTACTAGGAGCCCGATGACTGTCATCGGCGTCGAGCCTGCGCAGAATCCGACCATGTGCCGTATGGCATAATATGCCAATATCGGTCGACTCTTCGAAGGACTGCCATGCCAACGCGCAACGTTGTTCTCACGGACCATCAGGCGAAGCTGGTCGAACGCCTGGTTGCTTCCGGCCGCTACCAGAACGTCAGCGAGGTCCTGCGCGAAGGACTTCGCCTTGTCGAAAGCCGCGAGGCCGAGGAGAAGGTCCGCCTCCAGGCGTTGCGCGATGCAGCGCGCGTCGGGATCGACGATCTCGAGGCGGGACGCTTCCGCATGTTTCAATCGCCTGCCGCACTGAATCGCCATCTCGCCTCGATAGCCAACAGAGCGATCGCCGGCAAGAAATCAGGACAGTGACCGCGGGCAGACGCCACTGGCCTGTTCGCCTGGCGGCGGCCGCGGAGGACGATTTCAACCAGATTCTTCGCTGGACAGCGGAGCACTTTGGCGGCCAACAAGCTCGCGTCTACGCCGTCACATTGTCCGCGGCACTGCAGGAGCTCGGTGCCGGGCCAGGAGTCGTTGGTGTACGCGCCCGCAGCGATATCGCCAAGGGACTATGCACCTTGCACGTCGCTCGCCACGGACGCAAAGGACGCCATTTCGTGATGTTCCGGATCGGACGCGATCAGCGAGGCGAAACGATCGACGTCCTGCGGATACTGCATGACGCCATGGACCTGCCGCGACACGTACCGCCGATAGAGGAGTCGAACTGAGGAGATTCTTGGCCGTGCAGCTCCTGTAGATCTTCGGTCATCAGGCCTGCGCAAAGCGAGCGGCAATGCGCGATTTGAGGTTTGCCGCGACTCCCGCCCCGACCCGACTTCGCCTCCTTTCTTCGAAGTCTTGATGCTGTCGTCGATCGTGACGGTCGACTACTCCGAGCTGTTTCTTCGCGAACGCATGTCTCCTCCCTGGATTGACGTATGTCATTCACAGCATTAAAGTGACATACATGGAAAAGATGCAGGTTTATCTGCCGAAGGAAGAGCTCGACGCGCTGCGCAAAGCGGCCGCCCGTTCCGGCCGCAGTGTCGCCGACCTCGTTCGGGAGGCGATCCGGAAGGTCGTATTGAAGACCCCGGCCGCCGGCCCGGTCGCAATATGGGACGGCGAGCCGCGGCGGCCCTCGATCGAACATGACACCGTTCACGACGAACCCTGATGCGGCACGGCGAAGCCGCGTTCGTCGACAGCGGAACGTGGATTGCCCTTGCTCTTTCGCGTGATCCGCTTCACGCGCAGGCCCGGGAACAGTGGGACGTCTTGCAGCGAGCGGGCGCCAAACTTCACACGTCTATCCCGGTCGTAATCGAGACGTTCACTTTTCTCGATCGCAACGCCAACCGCGATGTGGCGCTGGCGTGGAAAGAGTCGATCTATAAGCCCCGAACGGTGAAGATCCTTCCCTGCGAGCTGCGCGATCTCGAAGTTTCTTGGGAATATTTCCGGCGCCACGATCTCCACAGGCTCTCGGCCGTCGATGCAACGAGCTTTGCGATCATGAAACGATCGCGCATTCGCGTCGCCTTCGCCTTCGATCACCACTTTTCGATGGCCGGATTCAGGCTGGTTGCGTGAAGACGCCACGGGGGATCCAGTTGGCGCGACTGGCCCCCCGCGAAACCGCGGCGTAAGCGATCGCGCTCCGCCGCTGTGACGCGTATTCGCGCACTCGCCACGAAGCTCGATATTCGCGGCGTCGACGTTCGCACGCTGATCGAAGAAGATCGCCGATTGGCCGGGTTCGACGAGGATGTGACCGGCGCCGTTCCCGACGGCACGAGGGTCGAGGTCGATCCGGCGGCCCGGGCGTTGCGGATTCTCACATCTGCTTGAAGAGGTGCATGTAGCTCCGGCTGACCGGCAGCACTTCCTTCCGGCCCTTGAGATGGATGTTCGCGGTCTCGTTCTCCCCGTGCGTGACATGGCTGATGGAGTGGCGGTTCACCAAGACGGAGCGGTGCACCTGCACGAAATGCGCCGGGTCGAGTTGCGCTATCAGTTCCTTGAGCGGCGTGCGAATGAGCGCCTCGCCTTGCCTGTCGCCGTCCCCGCGCCAGGCGACCATCGTGTACTTGTCCTCGGAGCGCATGAAATCGATGCTCTCGACCGCGATCACGCGCAGCTCGCTTCCGACCGACGCTTGAATCCAGCGTAGCGGCGGGGGGCCGGCGGTCCTTTTCTCGAGGTGCGCCGCGAGCTGCTCGATCAGTGCCTCGGTGTCGGGCAGGGGCGGATCGGCGCGCAGCCGGGCTTGAAGCCGGGCCACCGTGTCCGCGAGGCGCACCACCTCGAGCGGCTTCACCAGATAATCCAGCGCTTCGTGCTGGAAGGCCTCGACCGCGTATTGGTCGTAGGCCGTCACGAAGACGAGGCGCGCGCGGCGTCCGATCTGGCGCGCGGCCTCCACGCCGGAGAGGCCCGGCATGTGCACGTCGAGAAAACAGATGTCGGGCTTGAGGGCCTCGAACTGGTCGACCGCCTCGCGGCCGTTGCGCGCCTCCGCGATCACCTCCAGCTCGGGCCACGCCTCGGCGAGCATGCGCTTGAGCGAGCTGCGGAGCAGCGGCTCGTCGTCGGCGATCAGCGCGGTCGGACGGCGGGCGGTCATGCAGGAAATCGCTGGGCCGGGAAATCCACCTCCGCGCGCACGCCGTGCGGCGAAAGCGTCGCGATATGCACGTGCGCATCGCCGCCGAAGACGAGCTGCAGGCGCTCGCGCAGCGTCGAAAGGCCGGTGCCGAGGCTCTCGCCGGCATGCCGGAGGCCCACGCCCGTGTCGCGCACCTCGGCGTGGCAGCGGCCGTCGCGCACCTCGACGCTCACCTCGATGCGGCCGCCTTCCTCGCTGGGATCGATACCGTGGTGCACCGCATTCTCGACCAGCGTGAGGAGCGTCGTGGGCGGACAGCGCAGCTCCAGGACGGCGGCGTCGGCCTGAATGTCGAACTGCAAACGATCGGGCATCCGCATGTGCATCAGCTCCAGGTAGGCGCGCACGAGCTGCAGCTCCTGTCCCAGCGTGGTGGCGGGCTCGTTCAAGCGCGGCACCGCCGCGCGCAAGTAGGCGATGAGGCTATCGAGGACGGTCGAGGCCTGGGGCGAACCGGCCACCACCAGTTCGCGCACGTTCGCGAGCGTGTTGAACAGGAAATGCGGCTCCACCTGCGCCTGCAGCAGGCGCAGCCGCGCGTCGAGGGCTTTGCGCGCCAGCTCGCTGCGCTCGAGATTGAAGGCGAGCGCCTGGCTGCGGGCGGCGAATTCGCGCTGGCGGAAGAGCGCCGCCACCGCGACCCACGGCCCCACGAGCAGGCCACCCATGGTCATCAACATGAAGCCGCTCAGCCGGGCTTGGCTTTTCCAGAAGGGCGGCATGTCCGCCGTCGTGGTCGCAAGGTAGATCGCGAGCACGGCCCATGGGACCACGAACGCAACCGCCAGCACCTGCAGCGCCCATCGTGCGATCCATCCGGGCAGCCGTGGGGGCCACTGCTCGAAGAGGCCGAAAGCGAGCAGGGCGGCGAGACCGACGGCCATCGCGCGGGCGACGATCACCCAGGCCGGCGTCGTAAAGGCGAGGCTGATCAGCAGGCCGACGAGGCCCGCCACGACCAATACGAGGAGCACGCGGCGCCAGCCGAACATGAGGGCGAGGCCGCGCGCTCTTGGATAGGGGAGAGCTGCCTCCATGCCCGCGATCGTAGCGGCTTCCTCGCGGCAATTCTGCGGGGATCGGAGGAGCGACGGCCCGGGGCGGTTGGGCTGCGGTGGCGGGCGACGGGCTGCGCCGGCGGGGTGCAGCCCGTCCGCGGGAACTGCGGCTGGGCCCTCGGAACCAGTCACGCGTCGGAATCGGTTGGTTTGTCCCGCGGCTGTGAGCTACCTTCACAGCTGGTGCGACCAGGGGGACCAGATGAAGCATTGGGTGTTTGTGGTCGTGGCCTGCGGCCTTTTCATGGCGCAGCCCGTCTGGGCGGCGGAGGGCGCCGGCCAGCTCGTCAGCGTTCAATGGCTCGAGAAGAACCTGGAGCGCGACGAGGTGCTCGTGATCGATACTTCGCCCTCGAAGCTGCATGCGGCCGGGCACATTCCGGGCGCGGTGAACGTCGACGTGTTCACCTTCGGCGGTAGAAACCTTTCCACCGCGGAGATGGAACAGCTCATTCAGTCCTGGGGCGTGAGCATCGGGAAGAAGATCGTCCTCTACGATCAGGGCGCCACCTACTTCGCCACGAGCCTCTTCTTCGATCTCTACTACCACGGATTTCCGGCCGAGGATCTCGCCGTTCTCGACGGCGGGCTCGCCAAGTGGAAGGCGGCGGGCGGCGCGGTCACCAAAGACTCGACCCCGGCCCCGAAGCCCGGAACGTTCCGCGCGAAGATCAGGGAGGACGTGCGCGTCCGGCTGCCGGAGTTCCTCGTCGCTTCCGGCGATCCCGCGAACCACGCGCTCGTCGAAGCGCTGGAACCGGCCCAGCACTTCGGCGGCGCGAGGTACTTCGACAAGGCGGGCCACATTCCCAATGCCATCCTCGCGCCCGTCGCGGACTTCTACAACGCGGACAAGACCTTCAAGTCCCCCGAGGAAATCCGCCGGATGCTGGCCTACCTGGGCATCAGGCCCGAGCAGCAGCTCCACACGCACTGCGGCGGCGGCATTGCCGCGAGTGTGCCGTTCTTCGCGGCGAAGTTCATGCTGGGCTATCCCAAGGTGAAGCTCTACAAGGAGTCGCAGCTCGAGTGGCTGCGCGACGACCGCGGGTTGCCCTTCTGGACTTACGACGCGCCCAACCAGGCGCGCGAAAAGAACTGGTTGAACGGATGGGGCAACGCGATGTTGCGCAGCTTCGGCGTATCGAAGCTCAGCGTCGTGGACGTGCGTCCGGCGGAATCCTTCGAGCAAGCTCATGTGCCGTTCGCCATCAACGTGCCGGCGGATGTTTTCAGGCGCCATCTCGCGACGCCCGAGAAGCTCGCCGAAGCGCTGGGGAGCGCCGGTGTCGATATCTCTCACGAGGCGGTGATCGTTTCGGGAGGAGGATTGAATCCCGATTCGGCCCTGGCCTTCCTCCTGCTGGAAAAGCTCGGGCAGAAAAGAGTCTCCGTCTTCACGGAATCCATGGACGATTGGGGATTCGCCGGCTTCCCACTCGAAAAGGCGACCGACACGCCGGATCCCAAGAAGCCGCCGCGGGCCATGTTCATCCGTCCCACGGCATACCCCGTCAACGTTCGCCCGGGAATCGTGATGGGCGATCCGAACGGCACGCAGGGGATGTATCCGAAGATCTACATTGCTTCGGGCAAATCGCTTCCCGCCAAGGTGCCCGACGGGAACGTCATTCACGTGCCCTACACCGACCTTCTGAATGCGAACGGAACGCCCAAGGCCGCGATGGAGATCTGGAACATCCTCGTGAAGGCTGGACTCCCGCGCTATGCGGAGGTCATCAGTTTTTCCGAGGATCCGGGCGAGGCCGCCGCCAACTACTTCATCCTGAAGCTGATGGGTTATCCGGACGTCAAGGTGCTGGTGATGTAACGCCCTCGCTCCCCTCGGGGAGCGCCGAGGTGCTTGCTGGAATGTACAAAACGGCATACCATCGATTCGATGGAAACCGTTTCCGCAACCCACCTCAAGCAGCGCCTCGGCGAGCTCCTGGACAGGGCTTCCCTCAAGAAGGTCGCGATCGAGCGGCATGGGCGCGTGGTCGCATACCTGGTGCCCGCGGCGGCCGCGCAGGCCAAACGAGATCGCTCCAGCGTTCGCAGCGCTCGCCGGGGACTGTCGCGCAGGCAGGAGGAGCGGTTGCTGGACCTCTTCACGAGCGGCGACCTGCGTCCGTCCCGATGGCGGCGGGCAGGCGATCCGGAAACGATGGCCGGTTTTGCGGCGCTGCGGGCGAGCGCGGGCGCGGCGGAGCGTGCGCGCCTCTTCGCGCTTGCGGAGCAGCTTCACCCGGGCATGGCCACCGTCCAGGGATTCGGGCAATGGCTTTCACGGTCAGGCGTCGAGCCCGGCCGCTTGCTCTCCCTGCTGAAGGCGCGGACGGAGGAGAAGTCGCTGCGAGGCCGATGAAAGCGCCCGCGCTGCATTCCGATCCCCGGTATCTCGAGGCTTTCGGCAAGCTCATGAAGAAGATCGAGCGGGCGTTGCCGTCGCGCGGAAAGCCGGTGCGGGTGTATGTGGCCGGCGGTGCGGCCCTCCATCTCTATACCGGGGCACGCTACTCGAGGGATATCGACGCCCGCATCGATCTTCCGAGGCTTGCGCTTCCCGCGGACATGAAGGTCGCCTACGAAGGTCCGGACGGCCTGCCGCAGCTGCTCTACTACGACATGCAGTACAACGAGTCCTCGGCCTTGCTCCACGAGGACGCTCACAAGGATTCCGTGCCGATCGAGGTTCCGGGCGTGAACCCGAAGCGGCTGGATGTGCGGCTCTTTTCGCCTGTCGACCTCGCGGTCTCCAAGCTCTCGCGCTTCGAGGCGCACGATCAGGAAGACATCCTCGCGTTGGCGAAGGCGGGATTGATCGACGCCGATTCGTTGCAACAGCGAGCCTTGGAGGCCCTCCCCGGATATGTCGGCCACGTGGAGCGGCTGAGGAATTCTCTCGGGATCGCCTGCCGAAAGATCAAGGCGCTCCAGCGGTAAAGGACGAGTGTCGGCCGACCCGGCGGCGCGTGTCTCTCCGGATGCGGTGGTGGTCGTCGCGGCCAGCGCGAACGCGGTGACCGCGGCGCGTAGCGGTGAGTTGCAAGGCGGCGCTCAACTGGATGAGCCGCCTCAAGGGCGACAAACCCCTGCGAGCCGTGCAGTGATGCGAAGCGCCTAGAGAGCCGATGTCCCGCAAGAAGACTCCGTCTACCGACCCGTCGAGCGCGCGCTCGGGCCGGCTGCGCGCGCAGTCCAAGGACGAGTTGGCCGCGCTGCTCGACGAGCTTGCGGCGAAGCACCCGGAAATCGAAGCGCGCCTCGCCCGCCATGCGCTCGCCGGCAATCCGGCAGCGCTCGCCGCTCAGTTCCGCCAGCGCCTGCAGGCGTGGAAAAAGTCCACGCGCTTCCGCCCGCGCAGCGCAGCCGCTGCGTTCGGCCGCGAGCTCGAATCGTGGCTCGACGAGATCGAGCGCGAGCTCCTCCCGCTCGATGCGGTGCGCGCGCATGCGCTGGCCGACGCGTTCGTTCGCGCGGATGCGCGCCTGTTCGAGCAGGCGGACGATTCCGACGGGGCGATCGGCGATGCGGTGCGCGCAGGCTGCCGGCTGTGGCTTATCGCAGCAAAAGCGCAGCCGGACCGGCAGCCCGCTCAATGGATCGATCGCATCTACACGCTGGTCAATGCCGACGAATACGGCGCGCGTGAGGCGCTGCTGAGGCACGCGGACACTCCTCTCGCGCCGCCGGACTTGCGCGCACTGGCGGCGCGCTTCGAGGACGATCTCGAGCGAGCGCTCGCCCGGCGCGCCGGCGACCGAGCGGGATACCCAGTGTTCAAGCCGCGGCAGCCGTTGGGCTCGTCGCCGACGCGTTGCGCGATCCGGATCTGTCGACCAAGGCGACGCTGCGCTACAGCCCCGCTCCGAACCCGCTGCAGAACGAGCAGTTCGTGGAGCGCTATCTGCGCTTCGGCCGGCCCCGGGAGGCGTTGGTGTGGCTGGAAGGCGACTGGGGAATGCACGAGGAGCGGCGTGAACGTCTTCTCGCGCAAGCCTACGCGGCATTGAACGACGCGGTGCAGCTTCGCGCGGTGCGCCGGAGGTTATTCGATCGAAACGGGTCGGCGAGCGATTTCGAAGCCTGGCGGGCGAGCCTCGCGCCGGCGGAGCGGAGCGGGGCAGCCGCGGTCGCGCGCGAGCGCGCGCAGAGCGCCGACGATCCGATCACCGGCGCACAGCTACTGCTCGCGCTCGAAGACGATGCGGCCGCCGAGGCACTGCTCGTGGTGCGGCACGCGAGCATGCGCGGCGAGGAGTATTACCGCCTCGTGCCGCTCGCGCAAACGATGGAGAAGAAAGGACGGTTGCTGGGCACGGTGGTCTGCTACCGGGCGCTCCTGACGGCCATCCTCGCGCGGGCGTACGTTCGCGCCTATGGTCATGCGGCCGAGTACCTCGTCGCGCTGCGCCAACTCGACCTCCGAGTGAACAGCTATGGCGCCTTGCCGATGCACGAAACATTCGAGGCCGCGTTGCGCAATATGCACGGGCGGAAAGTCGCGTTCTGGAGCCGCGCGCGCGCCTGAAGCGGCCGTAGGGGGCATACGCCGCGTCGTTCGTGGTTCGGCGAGCTCCTCGGAGTCAGCGGATCAGATCTTCTTGTAACCTGCTTCACGCTGGCTCGCAGGGCGAGGACAAACACCGTATCGGCTTCGGGCACGTAGCGGTACAACGCAACGTAGCCGCGCGAAGCTCGCCCAATGATGAGCTCGCGCATGTTTCGTGCAGTCGGCCGTCCGATTCGCGGATTGGTTTCGAGCACCGAGATTGCCTGAACGATTTCGCGGATGCGGGAGGGAGCGCCGTCGGGATCATGCTGGGCGAGGTACTCGAGAATTCGGTCGAGATCGCCCGCTACCTCGGCCGCGCGGATAGTTTACCGAGGTCCGGGCAAGGCGTGCGACCCGTAGTCGAGCGCGTCCAAGTGCAAAAGCGGGCACACGCTACTTTCGCCTCAGTCCCTTGATGAGTTGCCAAGAGGTTTGGCCTGGATTGCGACATTCCCAGAACGTCCATCCGTTCGTCGGGTTCTTCGTGATGAAAACCGCGGCTGCGGATGGCGTATCGAAGCGCTTGCCGTTGACCGCCAAGGCGCCCCGCTCAACGCGACCCAACCACGTCTGACCTTTGTAACTTGCGCGAAATTCGGTTCCCGAAGGAAAACGCACGCCCTTTGTTATCCAGTCGTCGCTCCCACTGGCTTGGGTTGTCGCGGCATTCGTCCCATGTTGGGGCGGCAAACCGAGCAACTTGCGCAGCACGTCGTTTTCCGTGACGTCTTCCGTCGGGCGACGCAACGTCAGCGCCTTGAATACATCAAAGTCGACTTCAATCGTCCGCATGATTACGCCCTCCTTCTCGCTAAGAGTACTATAGTTCTCTAGAGGGTGCAAACGGCGCAATCCCGGATCCCACAGAAGCGCCCGCGTCGACTTGGCAAAGGGCGAATGCTGCCGAAGGTCCGGCGCTTGACTCTAATGTTAAGTATGTTTATCATGCGTCGGGACGATTCCGTTGATGAATTGCCGCAACGCCGCGGCAATTATGTTAAATATATTTAATACTAGAGTATACCGGGGATGCGGCTTCAAGAGATCGGATACGACATCAGAAGGGCCCGGCTCGCCCGCGGCTTGACGCAGGCGCAACTCGCGTCCGCGGCCGGGATCTCTCGTGTCACGCTGAACCAGCTCGAGTCCGGTGTGTTCCCTGACCTCGGCGTACGAAAGCTGCAGGCGGTGCTGGAGCAGGTCGACTTACGTCTGTCGCTACAGCCGGCGCCGAGCGCCCGCACGCCCGACTTCATCGGCATTGCGAGCACGTCGGCGAGCGTCAGCTTCAAGGAGCCGCTGCGCGAAGAGGAACTCATACGCGCGCTATTGACCGGGAAGGTACCTGCCGGGAAACGACCTCACTTTCGGTCACTGTTGGAGGAGTCGCAGCCCTCCGTTGTGCGCGGGCTTCTCGGTGAGGTGGGCCGCTGGACCAAGCCCGGTAGAGTTGAACGCAATCTGGCCAAGATCGCCCGCGCGGTGGGTGTCACGGATCGAATCAACGAGTGGCTGACGACCGGCTGAGAATCTGGGAGACGCTGTTTCAACGCGCTCTGGTGCTGATCGATTCGGCAGGCACTGCGGGAGCCGTCATACGAGGCTGGACTTTCGGCGGCGGCACCGTGTTGATGCGGCGTCATCGGCACCGCTTCAGCAAGGACATCGATATCTTCGTGCCCGATCCGCAGTACCTCGGGTATCTCACTCCGCGCCTGAATCCGGAAGCGGAGAAGCTCACGGCGGACTACGCCGAGGAGGCGGCCTCCCTGAAGCTCAAATTCCCCGAAGGCGAGATCGATTTCGTCGCAGCGGGGCCGCTCACGCAAAATCCGACAAGGGCCGAAGTTCTGTTCGGCCGACAGGTCGACGTCGAAACGTCGACCGAGATCGTGGCGAAGAAGCTGTGGCATCGCGGCGACCGAATTACCGCTCGCGACATTTTCGATCTGGCCATGGTTGCCGATTTGGAACGCGATGCGCTGCGCGAGATCCGACCCATCCTGCGTGGACGTCGCGAGGCGGTTATGGCGAGGATCGAAGCGAACAACGCAGCGCTGAGGGAAGCATTTGGCGCGTTGGAAGTATGGGAGTACCGCCGGAGTTTCGACGAGTGCATTGAGCTCGTCAGGCGTGCGCTGAGGTAACGCCGGCTATGCCACGTCAGCGAACCCGATGGCCGCCTCCGCTCCGAGCATCCGCGCCGCAAAGCGCCCGCCCGCACCCAGCATGTCGGCGAGCGCGCGGTCGATGTCCTGCGCCTCCAGCGCCTCGTCGCCGCCGCGCTCGAGCATCGCCTGCGCGGCACGACGCATCAGTTCCTTGATGAACGCCGGGCTGACGCGACCGACCTTGGCGGCCGTTGCTGCGGCGAGATCCTCGCTGATTCGCAGACCGCCCGCGTAGCGTTCGACCAGCAGTCGCCGTTCCGCCTCGCCCGGAAGGCCGATCTCGATGACCTGGTCCACGCGACCCGGACGCGCGGCGAGCGCCGGCTCGAGCACTTCGGGGCGGTTGGTGGTGAGCAGGAACAGCATGCGCGCGTCCGACGCGAGGCCATCCATCTCGTTGAGCAACAGGTTCAGCGTGCCACCGCCAACCGCGAACGGGCCGTCACGATGTCCGCCGACCAAGTCGACGTCCTCGAGCACGACGAGCGCGGGTTGCAATGCGCGCGCGATCTCGAAGGTCTCTTTCAGCAAACCGTAACGACCCGCTGTGACGATCAGCTTCGTGTAGCCTTCCAGCGCTCCTGCAAGCCAGCGCACGACAAGCGTCTTTCCCGTGCCGGGCGGCCCGTAGAGCAGCACGCCTTTTCTGGCCGACAGTCCCAGCCGCGCAAGTTGCTCCGCACGCTGCGCGAAACCGAGCGTGTTGCGCTCGATCAGCGCGAGCGTCTTCTCCGGCAGCACGATATCCGCGCGACGCACCGCAGCGGCCTTCTCCACTCGCAGCCCGGCAGGCGCGACGTCGAAGTCATCGGATCCTGCTTCGAGCACGAGGATCTTGCCGCGCCACGATTCACCGCTTTCGACCCGCGCGCGCAGATGGTCGACGATCCGCACGGCTACGCAAGCCGGGATCTCACCCGGTCCAACGGCAATCTCCAGCCGCGCACGAACACCGCGATAGCCTTCGCGCACATCGAGAAGCGCTGCGAATTGCACATCTTCACGCACGCCGAGCCATAGGCCGCGCGTGAGGCAGCGGACCGGTTGCGCGTCTCCAATGTCGACGTCCTGATACTCCGCGGGACCGGCGACGATTCCCTCACCGGCCTCGGCGAGATCGGGCAGCCGGAACGCGAAATCCGGATCGCGCACACGCGCGCCGCAGAAGCGGCTCTCGACGAACAGAGTTTCCAGAGCCCGTTGCAGGTCGGGCCGCATCCAGTGCGGAAAGTCACGGCGCGTGACGACGAGCTCGTCCAGCATCAGCGGCGCGAAGTGCGCGGCGAGGAGACTGTTGAGTCCAATGATGCCTGGCTTGCGATCCATGTCTGTAAGCCTTTGCCTGACGCACGCGGGCACGCGCCGCCGCAGATGCCAACGGCGATGCAGGCGCCGAACGCCCGACACATCAAGCTCAGGTTGACCGACCGGCCACGCCCCACCGGCGCGGCGTAGTCCGATCAGCGGGCGGCTAGGCGCCCTTCATGGATAGCGGACCGAAAGCGAGCCTCTGCCATGACGAGCACGTTCGCGTGCACCGCATGTCATGTCGTCTGTTTGAAGGCTTCACTTGCGTCCACCGGGTTGACCGGAAAGGGGAAAGAACGATACCGGATCAGCCGCTGGCGATCAAGCGCCTCCAGCGCCCGCACGCGCCGGATGTTGCGCGTGTGCAACGCAGGGGTACGAGCGACTTTGCTTGCAGCAGGATGCTAGCAAGGTCCCACGTCGGAGATCTCAGGCGCCGGAATGAACGTCATCTGATTGGTCGGCGAAGTTCGAAATCCTGACCTCGCCATCGGGAAACTTGGCTATGACCTCCAGGTCACCGCCCATTGCCTTGATATAGGAGCGGAGCGTGCTGATGTACATATCCGTCCGTCGCTCAAGTTTCGAGATTGCCGCCTGGTTAACATGCAATGCTTCTGCGAGCTTCACCTGCGAAAGCTCCTTGGCGTGCCGCAATTCTTGTAGCGGCATCTCTGCCAGCATCTTGTGTGCGCGGTTCGCCGCTCGAGCCTGCGCGGCCGGTGACATCTTCGCTCGTAGCGCACTGAATTTCTTAGCCATCGTTCGATCCTTCCTTTCTCATCAGCTCCAAGTGTTCGTCATAGAGCCGATCTGCAAGTGGGACGTTGGTCTCGTACCATCGATCCTCGCCGGTCTTATCGCCGCCAATCGGCAAGATTGCCGTGCGCCGCGGATCGAAGGCGTACAAGACCCGATACGGCCGGCCCTGATGCTGGATTCGCAATTCGCGCATGTGTCGGTGTCTGGACGTCTCGATGGCGGAGCTATGTGGAAACGGCAGATTCGGGCCACGGACCTCGAGAAGGTGAACTGAGGCATCGACGGATTCCTGCTCCGCTTCGCTCAGATCATTCCACCAATCCCCGAACTCGTCGGTGTATTCGACGTCCCAGGTCATCAGGGTACGTATTCCACAGAGGGAATATTCCGTCAAGCGATTAGCGCGATCCACGCGACTGGCATGCCTTTGTTCGAGCATCAGAGTTGTTCATGTTTTGTGAACACGGCGCAATAATGAACGGCGCGAACACGTGCCGTCGCCGTGTCGCGTAAACGGCACGTCGCATACTGGGCAACATCATGGGCAACACGAGAACTGCCGCGAAAAAGGTGACGGCGAAACGGGCGCCCGGGTTGCGTGCACCTGCAACGATTGTCGCTTCGCTTCCATCGACCACCACAAATCGCGCCTGGATTTACGCGGCGTCGACCGCGGGGCGTCTAGCCGAATGGCGACAGGGCTCAGCCGGGAAGTGGTGCGTGTTCCGACACAGCGATGCCATTGACCGGGCCTGGATCACTGTTCGTAGCGGCGAGGGCGGGATTCGAACCCGCCTCACCGCTAGGCTGGATGCGGCTTCGCGGGTTTTTGTGACCAAAAAGTGACCATCCGAAGCGCATTATTTTTTCCGCGATCTGTGGATAATTGCCTGCGATTTCCGGCGTTGCGGACCGTCGGTCTTGGACCGAACGACGTACCTCTCCACACTTGTCAGTCCAACGTTGCCAAGAGCTTCATGAAGTTCCGCTTGGCCTTCCACGCCAGTCGCAGCTCGACGAGCTCCTGCTCGAAGACGGCCTCCTGATGCTGAGCGGCGCGTAGTTCCTGAATCGCTTTGACGATTTCGAATGCCGCGGCGGCGATTTCCAGCTACACCAAGAGCATCTCTGCCAGCGACCGCGGCGAGTAGATGGTTACGCCCTGAATCGTTCGGCCGTACAGAGCCCCGAAATGCGTGCGATCGCCCGTGACCAGCGCGGTGCAGCTTTGGCGGATGGCCGCTGCCAGTACCGGCCGATCCTTGGCCGGTAACGGCAATGACGCTTCGAGCGCAGTGTCGCTGCGCTGCGCACCCGCCGTCTTCATGCGCGACAACAGTCTCTCGAGAGCGACAACGCGGTCCGGCGCTTTGGCAACGAGGTTTCGGCGCGCTTCTTCGATCACGTAACCATCCACGCAACACTCGTGGCCGGACTTCTCGAGTAGCGTCAGCAGCTGGTGGACCGCGCCGTCAGACTTCGCCGCGGAAAAGAGCACATTCGCATCGAGAAAAATGCGCATCCGCCGGCGACTACCGGGCGATTTTCTTCGGGCGGCTCCGGCGGTTCAGGACTTTGGCCAGTTCGGCCTCGGCCTCGTCGAATTCGCGGATTCGCTTCTCGCTGTAGATCTCGACCGGCAACGTCACCGCCGGCCGCAATAACAATCCCTCCGGCGTCGTCTCGGCAATGAGCTGGTCATCGGCCCTGAGGCCCAATGCTCGGCGAAGCTTCGCGGGGAGGGTCACCACGCCGCGGTTGGTAAGCGTAAGGGTAGCTTTCATGATTGCAGCTTAGCGGAATTACTGGATTTCTGCAAGCTTGGGGTGCGGTCGAGAGTCGGCAAGCAGGACGCGCGCGCGAGGCTTCTTTTAGCGTGGTGGGATTTGGTGTTGACTTTCATAATGTAAGACGTTATCTTACTCCGCATGAAGACGACTATTTCTACGAAGGGGCAGCTCATACTGCCCGCCGAGATCCGGCAGAGGGACAACATCGAGCCCGGCCAGGAGTTTGAGGTCGAGCGTATCGATCGTGGCGAGTATCGCCTCTTGCGCCGAGAGCCTCCTCCTAATGAAGGGCTCGTCGATTGGCTACTGGCGTGCCCGGAAAAGGGTTATTTCGTTCCTATTGAATCCGAATCG
>DASWDF010000170.1:0-5402 GCA_036395475.1 Casimicrobiaceae bacterium | reverse complement strand
TCGCCGCGAGGGCAAGCCCAAGCCAGAGTGCAGCCAGTGCGTAGATATCGGTCATCGCTGCCGCGGTTGCCGTTCAGCGGTCGCCTTCGATCGCGCCGTACTCGGCGGATACGCGCGCGTAGAAGATGCTCACCCGCTCCTGGCGCAAGAGCGCGAGCATCTTTTCGGCTTCTTCGTCGCTGACGATGAACTCGACCGCCACGGTCATGTCGGCGGCGAGCTCGAAGAAATGCTCTTCGTGCAGGATGCCGTGGCGACCGAAGCCGGCGATCGCGCGGAACGCCGACCCCCCACGGATTTCCATCTTTTTGGCCTGCTCAAGCAGCCACTCGAATAAGGCAATGTGACGGTGCGTGCGGTTCTCGTGCACGTAGAAGCGAAGCAGCGTACCTCTCATGAGCCACCCCAGGAATAGAGCCCACGGACCATCACGATGCCGGCGATCGTCATTGCCAGCGAGCCGGCGACGTGGCCGCCGACTGCTATCGATCCCCACAGCCACTCTTTGCGCAGCAGCAGCGTGACGACCTCAGCCGAAAATGTCGAGAACGTGGTTAGGCCGCCCAGGAAACCAGTCGTCGCTAGCAGACGCATCTCCGGCGGCAGCACGGCATGGCGCGTCAAAAGCTCCATCGCAAAGCCCATGAGCAACCCGCCGATCAGATTCGCCGCCAGTGTGCCGAGAGGCACCGTTGGAAAAACCGGGTTAAGCGCAATGCCGAGCCCCCAGCGCAGCCACGCGCCGACGGCCGCGCCGCCGCCCACTGCAAACAAACCGCTCCACGACATGCAAATTCCCCTCTCGCGCTTCACGCGCGATCGATGTTATGGCCGCGGTGACGACAGAGGGTATCCGAGAGGGAACGCCTACCGTCTCACCGCGAATGGGTGCAACCAGTAGGCATCATCAGCCTTGCGGCGGTTCACAGTTTACGCAAAGCTGCTGCGCGACCCGTCTGCTTTGTTGCGTCCTCGCTCGGCGCTCGCGTACCTTTTCCGTACTGTCTCGCGCCTCGCTCCGGGTCGCCTCGCATCCGGGCCTGCTCGCTACGCTTTGCGTCGACCTGCGATAGGAGAATGCCATCTCCGCAGAACAAGTATAGAGATCCCTTCCTGCAAGCACAAGACGATGCGCTCACGCCCGCAATGTCGCGACCAGGCGCCGCGGATCCTCCAAGAGCGCGAAAGCGTCCGCCACATGGCGCACGACGATGTCGCAAGCGGCCATTGCATCGGCGGCCAGGCCCTCGTCGCCGATGACGGCGATGCCCAGCGCCGCGGCCTCGAGCATTAATCGGTCGTTGCGGCCGTTGCCGACAGCGACCACCGCGGCTGCGCCCAGCTTCGTGACGAACGCCTGCTTGGCCTGCACCTGGCCTTCGGGCGGCAACAACGTCACCGCGCAGGAGAGGCCCTGCAGCGAGCGCAGCGCAGTTCCGAACGTGTCGCCGGTGACGACGTGCACGGTCAGCTTTGCGGCGAGTGCGGTCAATCCGGCAGCGACGCCGTTGAGCAACACCCCGTCCCGGGCCAGCGTTCCGTTGTAATCGCAAACGAGATGATTGAGCGCGAGCCGCCCGTAGCCCGGTATCGCAACGTCGATCATCGCCTCGCCTCCTCGCCCGGGCGCCGGACCTGCGCCGCAAGAACGCTCAGCGCACGAACCGATCGACGTAATCGGCGCCCAGCCCCGCCGCCGCGTAATGCGCGCGGCACATGTCGATCTTGGTGAACACGTCCTCGTAACCGGTCTGCCGCCCCGCATCGTCGACGTAGATCATCGCGCCGCCGATGTTGAAGAACGTGATCATCTCGGCGCAATCGTCCGGCACGATCAGCGTGTGGATCTCGCCCGGCGGCTCGTAGACGAAGCTGCCTTCCTCCGCCACCCAGTCGTGCTCGAGATAGCGCCAGCGACCCCTGATCACATAACCGACGACGGCCATCGGATGCCGATGCCGCGACAGGACGCCCGACCGGCGCACGCGCAGCAGGTTGCACCAGCCGCCGGTGACGGTGTTGAACAAGAGCGGCCGGAACCACACGTCCTTCGCTTGCGGCACCCATGCGCGCTCGTCGTCGGGAATCGCGGCTGTCGCGATTTCCTGCCGGATGCCGATGGACGGCAGGATCAGTGGCGCGGTCATTGCGTTGCCTTGAGCGCCGTGGCCAGTTCCGCAACTTCGCGGTCGACGTCACGGTCCTTGGGAAACGGGCGGCCCGCGCGGCGGTACCAGTAACGCGAGTTGCCGAGATCGCCTTCGACGAGATGCACGATGCCGTGCGCCCAGCAGCCGAGCTTGGATTCGTCCTGCTGCACAATCGCATGGGCCTTTTCCCACTCGCCCTTCTTGAGATAGCGGATCGCGGTATTGAGTGCCATGACTTACGCGGCCGTGTAGCCGCCATCGACGGCGAGGATCGTGCCGGTAATGAACGACGCCGCGGGCGAGCACAGAAAGATCGCCGCCCCGGCGACATCGTCCGGGATCCCCCAGCGGCCGAGGGGTGTGCGCGACAGAATGGCGTCGCTGCGCGCCGGGTCATCCTGCAGCGCCTGCGTCAAAGCCGTCGTGATCCACCCGGGCGCAATCGCGTTCACTCGAATTTGTTCCGCAGCGTACGCGATCGCCAGCGATTTGGTGAGCTGCGCGACGCCTCCCTTGCTGGCGCTGTAGCCGGGAACGAGCGCGCCGCCGAAACTCGACAGCACCGATGCGGTGTTGACGATGCAGCCCTTGCTCCTCGCCAGCAGCGGCCGGGCACCCGCGCACAAGCGCATCGTGCCGGTTAGATTGACGTCGACGACTTCTGCGAAGACGCGCGGATCGTGCTCTTCGCCGCGCCGAATGATGCCGGCGCAGTTGACGAGAATGTCCAGGCTGGCAAATCCCGCGAGGAACGCCGTGACCGCGGGACCATCGCGAACGTCGAGCGCCGTGGCGTGCTCGACCCAGAAGCTAGCACGCTCCTGCGCTCCTTCCGCCTCGGCCGGGGTCGCGCCGGTGACGGTGACGCTGGCGCCGAGCTCGGCGAGTGCGTTGCCGATTGCCGCACCGATGCCGCTCGTCCCACCCGAGACCAGCGCGACCTTGTCGCGAAACAAGTCTTCCTGATACGTCGCCGTGATCACGTCGCCACTTTCTCTTCCAGCAGCGCGATGACGTCGGCGTGGCACGGCAGCGGCGCGACTGCGCCGTAGCCGGTCGTCGCCAGCGCCGCGGCGGCGTTGGCATAGCGCGCTGCCGCGACCGGATCGTCGCCCGCGACGAGCCGCACGGCGAACGCGCCGTCGAAACAGTCGCCGGCGCCCGTCGCATCGATCGCCTGCACACGGTGCCCGGCGATGCGCTCGCGCCGGCGGCCGTCGGATACGACACATCCGTCGGCTCCGCAGCGCAGCACGACCAGCGGTGCGCCGGCCGCGTGGCAGGCATCGAGAATCGCGTCGGAGCCCTCGCAGTCGAAGAGCAGCTTCGCGTCGTCGAGGCTCGGCAGCGCCCAATCGGCGAACGCCAGACTCGCGCGGATGATGGCGCGCGCCCGCGGCAGCGGCCACAGCTTGAGGCGCAGATTGGTGTCGTAGGAAATCTTGACACCCGCAGCGCGAGCGGCCTCGATGGCGGCGAAGCAGGCGTCGCAGGCAGAAGCCGAGATCGCCTGGCTGATGCCGGACAAGTGCAGCACCTTCGCCGCGCGGATCACCGAGAGCGGCAGATCCGCCGGCCGCATGCGGCTCGCTGCCGAGCCCGCGCGCAGATAGCTGAATTCGTGACCCTTGGCGCCATGCGCGACGAAGTAGAACCCCGTCGGCGCATCGGCGTCGATGCCGACCCCCGTCGCGTCCACAGCTTCGCGCCGCCACAGGTCCAGGAAATTGCGGCCGAACGCGTCGTTGCCGAGCCGCGTGACGTACGCAGTGCGCGCGCCGAGTCGCGCCGCGGCGATGGCGCAATTCGACGTGTCGCCGCCGAATCCTTGCACATACTCGCCACTCGCGCCCCGCGTCTGATTGAGCTCGATCATCGGTTCGCCCAATCCGACCAGATCGAAGCGCTCGCCGCTCATCGCTTTGCCTTGAGCGCCGCGAATCCGGCCGCGTATTGCGCCGCGACCGCGCGCACTGTGTCAGGAGCCGCACCGGGCTGATAGAGATTCGAGCCCGTGCCGAAGCCATTCGCGCCGACCGCCCAGTACGCCGCCATGTTGTCGGGACGGATGCCACCGACCGGAAACACGAGTGTGTCCTTCGGCAGCACGGCGCGCCACGCCTTCAGCACCGCCGGCGAAAGCTGCTCCGCTGGAAACATCTTGAGGCCGTCGGCGCCCGCGTCGAGCGCCGCGAACGCCTCGGTCGTCGTCGCCACGCCCGGCAGGCAGACGAGCCCGAGGCGTTTGGCTTCGCGCACGATCGCGACGTCGCCATGCGGCATGACGATGAGCTCGCCGCCTGCGTCGGCGACGCGCGCCACGTCCTCAACCTTCAGGACCGTGCCCGCACCGAGGAGGCAATGCTCGCTCAATTCGCGGGCCATCCGCGTAATGCTTTCGAACGGGTCGGGCGAATTGAGCGGCACCTCGAGAATCCGGAAACCGTTGTCGGCCAGCGCCGCGCCCACGGCGTCGACTTCGTCCGGCGTGATGCCGCGCAGCACCGCAATCAGCGGCAGCGGCCTCAGATACCGGTATAGCGAACTCATCGTGCCACTATCCCGGAGTGGCGCGCGATGCGCCACAATCCCCTCGCGGCAGCGTCGGATGCGCCCATCGCCGCCTCGACGCCGGCGAGCGCGAGCGCACGCCGGTAGCGCTCGCATAGCGCCGCTTCTCCGACCAGAATCACGGATCCCCCCGTCACCGCGTGTCTTTCGAGCCAGCGCCGCCCGGCGGCGACCTCCGCGCCGAGCAGCAAACCCGAAAGGTAGTCGGCGACGGCCTCGGGTGCAAGTGCGCCGGTCAATGCCAGCGTGCGGGCGGAGAACAGGTCGTGCGGCAGCGCCGCTGCTTCGCGGAGGCTTAGCCTCACGCCGCGCTCGAGCGCGGCGCCGTGGCCGCGGCCGCCTGCGGTGGCGAGCCGGCCGAGGATGCTGTGCTCGCGCAGGACCGCGTAGAGCTCGCCGGTCATGAACGTGGCGAAGGCTTCGATGGTCCTGCCTCCGACCAGCGCCCACTTGCTATGGGTGCCGGGCAGGACGACGACGCGAGGCGCCGCGTGCGCCCACGTCTCGTCGTCGAGCGCCCCCATGATCTGCGTCTCCTCGCCGCGCAACACGTCGGGCACGCCGTCCGCATCGCGGCAGACGAGCCCGGGCACGATGCAAAGGCGCGTTCCGGGAACGGGAGTCAACGCCGCGGCGATGCCGTCGAAATCCGCGGGACAATCGCGATACGGCGCTTCGACC
>DASWDF010000169.1:0-1665 GCA_036395475.1 Casimicrobiaceae bacterium | reverse complement strand
GCCGGTCACCTAAACGACGCCGCCGGCGTGATGCGCGCGCTGTGGGCCTTCGACGAGGCGCTGAAAGTGGCGCTCGATTTCCGCAGTAAAGCGCCGAACGATACGCTCGTCATCGTCACCGGCGATCACGAAACCGGCGGCCTGTCCGCGACCTACGCACGGAGCAGCGCCGCCGGCGACGCGCGCCTCTACCCCGGAGTAGCTAACCTCCAGATGCTCGAGCGCATCACGATTTCGTTCGGCGCCGCGGCCAAGGCCTTGGGCCCGAGACCGTCGTCGGAGGCGCTAACCAAGCTGGTCGCGCAGCATTTTCCCGGCTTCCAGCTCGACGCCGACCTGCGCGAGGCGATCATGAACCAGAGCCAGCTCGATCGGAACTTCAGCTACGCGACGCAGAACGCGCTGGGGCGCATGGTGGCCCGCCAGACCGGTTTCTACTGGGGTACAGCGGGACACACCACCGAGCCGGTGGCGGTCGGCGCGATCGGGCCGGGCGCGGACCTGTTCAAGGGCTACCAGGACAACACCGATTTCGGGCGCAATTTGCATCGCTTGATCAGCGCGCCTGCAGGCCCGCCGCAATAAGAACACATGACCATCCGAAATTCCGAGCCGGAGAACCGGGTCCAGCACGCATGGCAAGCGGCGGTGCAGCGCCTGTTCGCGCTCGACTTTCGGCAAGCCTTGACGCTCTGCAGCGTTCTTTTCGTGATCATCGCCGTGATCGACTACGTCACGCCGCCCGAGCTCAACCTGACCTTCATGTACGTTCTTGTTATCCTCCTCGCGTGCTGGAATCTCGGTCTGACGTGGAGTTTGGTGTTTACGGCTCTCGCGAGCGGCATGCAATTCCTCATAGTGGATCAGATCAAGGGCGACTACATTTCATTGATGTATTTGTACATAGACCTGGGCAACCGCTTCTTTACCTTTCTGCTGGTCGTCGCCCTGACCGTGCCGCTCAGGACGGTGTACGGCCGGGAAAAGACCACCGCACGCATCGACTGGCTGACGAGGATCCCGAACCGCAGAGCGTTCACCGAGTTGCTCGTGACGGAGATCGCTCGATACGAGCGCACGGGGGTCCCGTTCTCGGTGGCGTATATCGATCTCGACGATTTCAAAGCGATCAACGACCGGTTCGGGTATGAAAGGGGCGACCTGCTCCTGCGCAAGATCGTCGAAACGGTAAAACGCAGCCTGCGCCAAACCGACGCCGTTGCACGGCTCGGAGGCGACGAATTCGCGATCCTCTTCCCCGCTTCGAGCATCGACGCGGCCCTGCCGGTCATGCAAAGAGTCCGTGCCGAGCTGGACGCTTTGAATCAGGAGGGCGGCTCCGTGACGTTCAGCATCGGCCTGGGGACTTTCGGCCGCCCGGGCCTGTCGCCGGACGAAGTGATCGCACTTTGCGACTCGCTGATGCATCGGGTCAAGCGAGAGGGTAGGAAGGCGCTTGTGTACGATCAATTCGTCGGCGCGATAAGCGTTCTCCCGTCCGGCGCACCGACCCCGGGCAAATCCTAGGCTGCAGCGTCGGCCCGCGAAGGCCTGCCCGCAGCCCGGATCGCGTGCCAGACGCGATCCGGCGTATACGGGAAATCGAGATGGTGGATGCCGAGAGGCCGCAGCGCGTCGATCACCGCGTTCGCGACGGCCGGAACG
>DASWDF010000168.1:0-4862 GCA_036395475.1 Casimicrobiaceae bacterium | reverse complement strand
TCTGCACAAGTCCCGCACGGTCGCGATGGAGGCTTTTCGGGATGGGATGCAAGGCGCGAGGCGCAGCCAATAGCTCGGCTTATTGGCAAGCCGAGCAACGCCGCAGACCGCCCGAAAAGCCCCATCCCATGCGGGTTGCGGCGAAATCGGGCGCTCGCTTTGTCGCGCTCTTCGGCATCGTAGCCCAAGCTACGACCTTTGTCGCGCTTCGTACGATCATCCCGATTTCGCCCGCAACCGCGATCCGCGTGGGGCTTATGCAGAGGTTCCCTAACCGCTCAGTGCGCGCCGCTCGCGCAGCGCCTGCGCCAGCGTGCCGCTGTCGACGTATTCCAGCTCGCCGCCGACGGGAACCCCGCGGGCGAGCCGCGTGACCGTAAGCCCGCGCGCCGCGAGCATTTCGCCGACGTAATGTGCGGTCGCCTCGCCTTCATTGGTGAAGTTGGTCGCCAATACGACTTCGCGCACGACGCCGTCCAGCGCTCGCTTGAGCAGGCGGTCGAGGCGGATTTCCTTCGGGCCGATGCCGTCGAGCGGCGACAGGCGACCCATCAAAACGAAATAGAGTCCACCGTAGGCCTGCGTATGCTCGATCATGAACAAGTCGGCCGGAGTTTCGACGACGCAGAGCAACGCCGGATCGCGCTTGGAAGACCGGCACAGCGCGCAGAGCTCGCCTTCGGTGAACGTATTGCAACGCTCGCAGTGACGAATCGCCTGCATTGCCGCTTCGAGCGCGCGCGAGAGCCGCTGCGCCCCGTCGCGGTCGTGCTGCAGCAGATGCAGCGCCATCCTCTGCGCGGCTTTCGGGCCGACGCCGGGCAAACAGCGCAGCGCCTGCGTTAATTCCTCGAGGCTGCCGAGTGGGGTCAGAGTCACATTTCGGGTCACGGACTTCGTCTCCATTGGGGTCAGAGTCAATTTTCGAGCTGCGTCTAGATCGGGCTTCACCATTCCGTGACTCGAAATTTGACTCTGACCCCAAGAATGCGTCTCTGACCCTAAAAGGGCAGCTTGAACCCCGGCGGCAGCGGCAGGCCTGCGGTCAAGCCGGCCATTTTTTCCTGCGACGCTGCTTCGACCTTGCGCACGGCGTCGTTGACCGCGGCGGCGACGAGATCCTCGAGCATGTCCTTGTCTTCGCCGAGTAGGCTGGAATCGATAGTCACCCGCCTGACGTCGTGGCGGCCGGTCATCACGATCTTGACCAGGCCGGCGCCCGCCTCGCCCTCGACCTCCATCGCGGCGATCGCTTCCTGCGCCTTTTTCATGCTGTCCTGCATCGCTTGCGCCTGCTTCATCAGGTCGGCCAGCTGGTTTTTCATCATCGTTGCCAACTCCGTTTGATTCAGACTGGCTTGATCGAATTCGGCTTGATGCGGGCGTCGAAACGCGACAGGAGATCCTGGACGAACGGATCGTCGCGGAACGCGGCCTCGGTGCTCGCCTGTGCCGCATCGCGCTCGCGCTTTTCTTGGGCAGCCAGCGTCGCCGCCGCGGCACCGCCGGTCTCGAACCGCAACCGCACGCGACGACCGAGCGCCTGCTCGATCGCCATCTTGAGCTTGTCGGCGTACGCGCGATCGGTCAAATGCCGCGACGCTTCCGGAACCGCCAACACGAATTCGTTGCCGGCGACCGCTTTGAGTTCGGTTTGTGCGGCGAGTTGCAACGCCATGCCCGACAGTTTCATGCCGGCCACAAACGCCGGCCATCCGGCAGGTTGCGGCGCTTCTCCAGGCGCCTGCGCGGCGGCTGCCGCGGACCGCAGCACCGGCGACTCCGTCGCGCTGGCGCTCGTAGCGGACGATTCCGCCTCCGTCGGGGCGCCGGCTTGCCGCGTCCTGGGCGCGGCGCGCGGCGTCGCCGCCGCATCCGCGTTCGACTCCGACGCGGGCTCGAAGGCAAGCAAGCGTAGCAGGGTCATCGAAAAGCCCGTCGGTTCGTCGGGCGCCAAGGCGAGATCGGCGCGTCCCTGTACGCAGATCTGATAGGCGAGCTGCACCGATTCGGGCGCGAAGGCCCGCGCCAGAGCCTTCACGTGTGTCGCGTCGGGGAGCGCCTCGGCCGCTTCGGGCACCGTTTGGCAGACCGCGATGCGATGGAACAGCGCTGCCAGCTCCTCGAGCGCGTTCGCGAGTGACACGCTGCGTTCGGTCAGCGCTCGCGCTTCGGCAAGCAGCGCGGGCCCATCGCGCGCGATCAGCGCGTCGGCGATTCGGTAGACATAATCGGCATCGGCTGTGCCGAGCATTGTGCGCACAACGCCTTCGCACACCTCGCCCGCGCCATAGGCGATCGCCTGATCGAGCACCGACAACGCATCGCGCATCGATCCGTGGGCGACTCGCGCAATCAAGTTCGTCGCTGTATCCTCGAAGCGAACATCTTCCGCCTGCAGGATCTCGGACAGCCGCTTCGCGATGAGCGGTGCAGGCAGAAGCTTGAGATTGAACTGAAGGCAACGCGACAGCACAGTCACCGGAATTTTCTGCGGATCGGTCGTCGCGAGGACGAATTTCACGTGCTCCGGCGGCTCCTCCAGCGTTTTCAGCATCGAGTTGAAGGCTGCCTTCGACAGCATGTGCACTTCATCGATGAGATACACCTTGTAGCGGCCCACCGTCGGCGCGTAGCGCGCGTTGTCCAGAATCTCGCGCATGTTGTCGATGCCGGTATTCGACGCCGCGTCGAGCTCGAGCAGATCGACGAAGCGGCCCGCATCGATGTCGACGCACGCCGGACAGACCCCGCAAGGCATCGCCGTAACGCCCTTCACGCAATTGAGACTCTTGGCAAGGATGCGTGCAATCGTCGTCTTGCCCACGCCGCGCGTTCCGGTAAGCAGATACGCGTGATGCAGCCGTCCGCGCTCGAGCGCGTTGGACAGTGCCCGTACGACGTGCTCCTGGCCCGAGAGCTCGGCGAACGTCTTCGGCCGCCATTTCCTGGCGAGCGCTTGGTAACTCATCGGTGCAAGGTATAGTGGATGACGCTCGGCCTATTTGCCATCAGATCGGCCTGAGACGAGGCGCGAGCCGGCGAGACCGCGCAGCGTACAAAGAGGTACGTGAGCGGGCGAGCTGGCGAGCAACAAAGTATCAGGTCGATCTGATGAGCAAAGAAAGGGTGGCGAGCCGTACCCCCGGCACTTGCGGAGGTCGGCTATGGCTGCTTCCTTCCGGACCTGACCAGGTTCACCACCATGCAATGCGGGGCGGCCCGCCGTTGTTCGTTGCCGTGCGAGCGTACATGCACGCTCATTATCTGCGAACGACGCCTGTGCGGCAAGCGACGTGTTGCGCGCAAAGAGATCGCGCGGCCGCAGAACGATGCTATCCGAAGCATGACATCGCGGCGAGGCTATAATCGCGCCGACCGCATCTTCCATCGGGCCCGGATTGCGCAAGAGCCTCTGACATCATGAAACACGTGTGCGTTGCTGGCCACAAACCGCCGCTGGCGCGGCGCAGGGCGCAGCGAGTAGTGGAGCCTATTCGCAAGCCCGGCAACAAAGCCAGCGGCGGTTTTGGCCGCAACCCGCAGGGCTGGCCGCGATTTGGGCCCACCGGCTTTGGCGCAAGCCACTTGCTTGGGGCCTACCAAGCGGCGTGGCTTGCTTCGCGCGCTTGAGCCCAAATCGTGCCAGCGCATCACGCGCTTCATGGTGTCAGAGGCTCTCGCAAATTCATCCTTTGGAGCTGCATCGGAGCCTTGACCGCATGCGGTCCCCCTCCTGTGCCGGCGCCGCAAAAGCAGGCGCAGGAGCTCGTGATCGCGATGCGGCCGGGACCGACGACATGGTTCATCGGTCCCGAAGGCGCCGCGGCGGGGCTCGATCGCGATCTCGCCGATCTGTTCGCCAAGGAGCTGGGACTCGCGCTCAGAGTGATATCGGTCGAGAACCCTTGGCAGTTGATCGCCGAAACTTCGAACGGCGAAGCGCATATCGGTGCTGGAGGTCTTTACCAGCCCGCGAACAGCAGCATGACCGGGCCTGCGCCGCTGCTGTTCACCCGCGGCTACTACGCAATCGAGCCCGTGCTCGTCTACAACACCGATGGTTTCAAGCCCGAATCCTGGAACGACCTGACCGGTGAGATCGTGGGCATCGTCGAAGGTACTGGGCTCGAAACAACGCTCGCGAAAGTGCGCACCGATCATCCCGACGTGCAATGGCGTCCACTGGCACTGCCGGCTGCGGACGGGTTGATCGAGCAGGTGTCCGAAGGGACGCTGGGGTATGCCGTGGTCGCATCGAACGAGGCCGCAGCCGCGCGCAACGTGTTTCTGAATGTCGAGACGGCGTTCGCGGTCGGTCCGAAACAGGACCTTGTGTGGCTGTTGCCCGCGGCGCAGGCGGGGCTGCGTGACAAGGCCGACGCCTTCTTCGAGCGAATCCGCAAAGATGGCACGTTGCAGCGGCTCATCGATCGTTATTTCGGATATGCGCGTCGCGTCGAGCGCATCGACGCCGCGGTCTTTCAGGAGCGGATCCGCACCGTGCTCCCGGCATATACGGCCATTTTCCATCAGGCGCAACAACAGAGCGGCATCGAATGGCGGCTCGCTGCCGCGATCGCGTATCAGGAATCGCATTGGAATCCACAGGCGACCAGCGAGACCAACGTCCGCGGAATGATGATGCTGACCGAGGATACGGCCAGGCGATTGCGTGTCGTCGACCGCCTCGACGCGCGGCAAAGCATCAACGCCGGCGCGCGTTACCTCGCCGACCTGAAGCGCGGCTTGCCGCAACGGATCGCCGAGCCCGACCGGACCTGGATTGCGCTGGCGGCATTCAATATCGGCATCGGCCATCTCGAGGACGCGCGCGTGCTGGCGGTACGGCGGAAGCTCAA
>DASWDF010000167.1:0-10532 GCA_036395475.1 Casimicrobiaceae bacterium | reverse complement strand
GATCGAGGAGGTGATACGGAAGCGCGGAGGTCAGGTAATCGAGATACTCGAGCGGCTCGGTGTGCCCATCGTAGCGCGTGAGCGCGCTCGGCCCGTCACCGTCGACGAAAACGCCGAGTTGCAGCGGCGGCTCCATCGTGGCGTTGAGGCTCAGGCCCGGTGCGTGCCGGAACGGTATCGACGGGCTCTCGACCACGTCGATCAGGCCGATCGGACTGGAACGTTCGGCGACAATCTTCGTTCCGCTGATCGAAAGCGTTTGGCTCAGGTCCTTGTATTCCGAGGGATGCAAGCGAGTCCAGTCTGCCGGCAAGCCGAAAGGAAGAAGCAAGGCAACGCCCAGCAATACCACCGGCAGCCATCGCGGCTGCGCTCCGCTGCGAAACCCCGCCACCGCCGCGGCGGCAAGCCCGAGCGCTCCGATCCATTGCAGCGCGCCGGAGGGTGTGGTCGCGAACAGCGCGATCAGGATGCCCAGGCTTCCAGCGCCGGCGCCGAGTATGTCGAAGCTGTAAATCCGGTGCGGCTGATCGGCAAAGCGTGCAAAGGTCAGGCAGATCGAGTTCGCAGCGCAGAAAAAGGGAACGAACAGCAATGCATAGATGACGAGGAGCCGCAGCGGTTGCCGCGGGTCCCAGAGCATTTCCAGGGGATCGAACGCGACGCGCTGCGCGAGCAGGAAACCGGCGACCGCGGTGATGCCGAACAGCGCGGCGGAAGCGATGAAAACGATCTCGTAGCGCCGCAGCAGAGAGCGCTGCGCCAGCGCGACAAAGGTTCCCGCCGCGCCGTAGCCCAGCATCGCGACGCTGATCATCATGTAAGCAAAGTGATGCCACAGAATGATCGAGAACAGGCGCATCAGCAGAATCTCGTAGCCGAGCGCAGCCGCCGAGAGCAGCGCGATGGCGGCGAGCGGAGGAGACGTCATGCGCCATCCGCCTGCGCGGCGGGAGACGGGTCGGGCTGAGGAGCCTGCGTCGGCGGACACTTGTGCGACGCGAGGCTATGGAACCTCAGTGCCGACCGGTCAGCGGCACGAATTGCACCGGCAGAATCTGTCGGGTCGACACCGTTCCGTCGCGGTTCTTTTCAACCAGGATCAGCTGCTGGGTCAGAAAGGCCGCCCCGACGGGGATCACCATTCTGCCGCCGGGCTTGAGCTGCTGGATCAGCGGCGGCGGAATCCGGCCCGCGGCGGCGGTCACGATGATCGAATCAAAAGGACCGCAGTCTTCCCAGCCGTAGAAGCCGTCGCCGAGCTTCGTGCGGACCCGTGTGTAGCCTAGTTTCTGCAAGCGGGCGGCCGCCTCTTGGGCGAGCGGTTCGATGATCTCGATCGTGCAGACCTTCTGCGAGAGCTCGGCGAGGATCGCCGCCTGGTACCCCGAGCCGGTTCCGACTTCGAGCACCGCGTGCTGCGGCTCGACGCGCATGAGGTCGGTCATCAGTGCGACGATATACGGCTGCGATATCGTCTGCCCGTGACCGATGGGCAGCGGACGGTTCGCGTAGGCGGCGCGCTCTTGCTCGGCCGGCACGAACTGATGCCGTGGCACCCTGCCCATCGCGGACATGACGCGCTCGTCGAAGGCCGGCTTGCCCGTCTCGATCGCAGTCTCGCGCGCCAGCGCCGAAATCTCCCGGACCATTTGCCGGCGCTGGGCCGCAAAATCGTCCTCGGCGCGCGCCGGTAGCACGGCGCAGGCCGCGAAGAGCATCAGGAGCAAGCATCTCGTGCGCGATCGGCGGGTTAAGGAACCTCTGCATAAGCCCCACGCGGATCGCGTTGCGGGCGAAATCGGGATGATCGCGCGAAGCGCGACGAAGGTTGTAGCTTGGGCTACGATGCCGAGGAGCGCGACAACGCGAGCGCCCGATTTCGCCGCAACCCGCATGGGATGGGGCTTTTCGGGCGGTCTGCGGCGTTGCTCGGCTTGCGAATATGCCGAGCTATTCGCTGCGCCTCGCGCCTTGCATCCCATCCCGAAAAGCCTCCATCGCGACCGTGCGGGACTTATGCAGAGGTTCCCCAACTCCCATCCTTGAGGCGCGCTCTTTACATGCGCTCGATGATCGCGGCGATTCCCTGCCCGCCGCCGATGCACATCGTGATGAGCCCGTAACGACCGCCGGTGCGGTGCAGCTCGTACATCGCTTTCACGGTCAGGATGCAGCCGGTCGCGCCGATCGGATGGCCAAGCGCGACGGCGCCGCCGTTGGGATTGACCTTGGCCGGATTCATGCCGAGCTCCTTGGATACGCCCAACGCTTGCGCGGCAAAAGCCTCGTTCGATTCGATGACGTCCATCTGCTCGAGCTTCAGCCCCGCCTTCGCGAGCGCCGATTTCACTGCGGAGACGGGGCCCAGCCCCATGATCTTCGGATCGACGCCGGCATGGCCGTACGACACCAGCCGCGCCATCGGCTTCAACCCCTTCTTGGCGGCAACCGACTTCTCCATCAGCACGACCGCGGCGGCCGCGTCGTTGATGCCCGAGGCGTTGCCCGCGGTCACGGTGCCGTTCTCTTTCGCGAATACCGCGCGCAGCTTGCCCAAGCCATCGGCGGTGACGTCGCTGCGCACGTGCTCGTCGGTGTCGAATTGCACCGGGCCCTTCTTGCTCTTGAGCTCGATCGGCAGGATCTGCTCCTTGAAGTAACCCTTGGCGATAGCGTTGGCCGCGCGCTTGTGGCTCTCCACCGCGAACGCGTCTTGGTCGGCGCGGGTGATGCCGCATTTGTTCGCGACGTTCTCGGCGGTGACGCCCATGTGGATCGTGTCGAAAGGATCGGTCAGCGCGCCGACCATCATATCGAAGTCCTTGGCGTCGCCCATCCGCGCACCCCAGCGCTGCGTGACGTTGGCGTACGCGGCGCGGCTCATGCTCTCGGCGCCGCCGGCAACTGCCGCATCGACGTCGCCCAATAGGATGGACTGCGAAGCGCTGACGATCGCCTGCATGCCGCTGCCGCACAGCCGGTTCACGGTGAGCGCGCCCGACTCCGCGGGCAGCCCGCCCTTGATCGCGGCCACGCGCGAGATATACATGTCCTTCGGCTCGGTGTGAATCACATTGCCGAACATGCATTGGCCGATATCCTTGGGATCGACCTTGGCGCGGCTGACCGCCTCGCGTACGACCTTGGCGCCGAGCTCGCTCGGGGGAATGTCCTTGAGGCTGCCGCCGTAGTCGCCGATCGCAGTGCGCACGCCGCTAAGGATGACGACTTCTCTTTGCTCGTTCATGTTGCTCTCCGGGAAGGGGAACTGCGGGAAAGAAGGCAATTATCTCGCGATTTAGTGCCGGATGCATCGGCCAACACTGCGTAGCGGATCCATGGCGACGACCGGTTTGACGTTGCCCGCCAATGTAAGATTGGGACGCCGGCGGTTAGTTTCCACACGGCGACGCGTCCCGACTTCGCGATTCCCCGGGCATCGCTTCGCTCAGCCCGGGCTACGGAGCTAGCAGTCGTAGCCTGGGTTGAGCGCGTAGCGCGAAGCCCGGGACCTATCGCAGTGAAGCTCAGCCCCGGGCATCCCTAGGTTCATTCCCCGGGCGTCGCCAAGCTCGTTCCGGGCTACGGCACGTCGAGCAGCCGCTTGCGATGCCAGTCGGCGATCCCTTCCTCGGGATACTCGGCAAATCGTGTGTGGGCCGGGCCTTTCGGAATCTCGGCCCACGGCGCGGCGTAGTCGACCATGATCTCGACTTCCTCGATCGGCTTGGGCAAAGGCGTGTCGATCGCGGACGCAAAGGGATAGACCCACTCCGCCCAGCGCGGGTCCCACACCCATAGGGCGCTGCCGCACTTGCCGCAGAAGTGGCGGCGCGCGTCGGAGCGCGTCTTCCGCTTGTGCTTGCCCTCGGCGACGCGCGCGCGGTATACGCTCACGTTTTTCTCGCCACTGAGCTTGAACGACTTGGTCTCGCCCATGATGTTGATCGCGTAGCCGCCGCCGCCCTGCGTCTTGCGGCAGATCGAGCAATAGCAGCGCATGTAGGGATACGGCGTGTGCGAATCGAGGGAAAACTTGACCGCGCCGCAGGAACAGGAGCCTTTGAGTTGCATAATTTCTCTCATCGTCTGGAGAGGCGCCATGATACAACCGGCGACGCCGACGGTTATTAGACGCTCCAAACGTCATCGCGTTCGCGGCGACTGCTCCAAGCGTTGGCGCTAAACTCAAGCCCGGGCCAACCCGGTTTACGCGAAGGAGCTGCCATGGGTCGCATGAGCCAAGCCATCTCATTTCCCGGCGCGGGTGGGCACGCGCTCGCCGCGAGGCTCGACGTGCCGTCGGCGGTTGCGCCACGGGCTTACGCGCTGTTCGCGCACTGTTTCACCTGCTCCAAGGAAAGCAAGGCTGCGACCTTCATCAGCGAAGCGCTGACCGACGCAGGCATCGCCGTCCTGCGCTTCGATTTCACGGGCCTGGGCGACTCGGAAGGCGATTTCGCAAATACAACGTTCTCCTCGAACGTTGCCGATCTCGTCGCCGCCGCGGATTGGCTCAAGCGCGAGCACGCAGCGCCCGCGATCCTGGTCGGGCACAGCCTTGGCGGCGCGGCGGTTCTCGCGGCGGCGGGGAGCATATCGGAAGCGGTCGCGGTCGCAACGATCAACGCGCCGGCGGATCCGGCGCACGTTGCGCATCTGTTCGCCGGCCAGCGCGCCGAAATCGACGCTCGCGGTGAAGCCGAAGTGGAGCTCGCGGGGCGCAAATTCCACATCCGCCGCGAATTTCTCGACGATGTCGCCGCACAGAAGCTGGCCTCGGCGATCGCCGGACTGCGCCGCGCGCTGATCGTGTTTCACTCGCCGCGCGATGCGCTCGTCGGCATCGATAACGCATCGACAATCTTTTTCGCGGCAAAGCATCCCAAGAGCTTCGTCTCGCTGGACGATGCGGATCACCTGCTGACGAGGCGCGCGGACGCGCAATATGTCGGCGCGGTGCTGGCGGCGTGGGCGAGCCGCTATCTGCCGGCCCGCGCCACGGAGGCCCGCTCGGTCGACGGCCCGCGCGACACGGTTTTCGTGCGTGAGACCCAAGCGGGCAAGTTCCAGCAGGAGATCGCGATCGGTCCGCACCGGTTGCTCGCCGACGAGCCGACCTCGGTGGGCGGCGATGACACCGGGCCTTCGCCTTACGATCTGTTGACGGCGGCGCTGGGCGCGTGCACCGCGATGACCGTGCGGTTCTACGCCAGTCAGCAAAAACTGCCGCTCGAACGCGTTCGCGTCTATCTCCGCCACAACAAGATCCACGCCAGCGACTGCAGTGAATGCGAGACCAAGGAGGGCCGGATCGATCGCATCGAACGCGTGATCGAGCTGGAAGGCGAGCTCGACGACGCAATGCGCGCGAAGCTCCTGGCGATCGCCGACAAGTGTCCCGTGCATCGCACGCTGCACGCCGAGGTGTCGATTCCAACGCGGCTGGCCGACGCCGACGAAGCCGCGCAGGGCGAGACGTCCCCAGCGGAATGAATTGAATGAATTCGGCCTTACGATACCCGTGCTCTTCGTAGGTGCGAATTTCTTCGCACGCGACGGTCATTTCTTGCGCTCGCCCCCTGAAAGCGCGGTGAATAGCGCCAGACCGATGAACGCGCCGCCGGTGAGATAACGACCCAGTGCGCGGATTCCGCGCGCGCGGCCGAGCGCGGGAGCGACGGTGCCCGCGGCAACGGCGTATGCCGTGTCGGTAACCGCGGCGATGGCGACGAAGAGCGACCCGAGCACGATGCTCTGGATGATCGGTTCGGCATCGGTGCGCATGAACTGGGGCAGAAATGCCGTGAAGAAGAGCGCGGTCTTCGGGTTGAGCAAGGCAACGATGAATCCGTCGCGAAAGACCTGCCACAGCGGTCCGGGCCTGGCAACCGGAATATCGCCCTTGGACCGAGACGCGCGCAGGGCCTGCACCCCGAGATAGAGGAGATACAGAGCGCCTGCATACTTGACGATGGTGAACGCGACCGATGAAACGGCGAAGAGCACTGCCAGACCGAGCGATGCGCCGATCGCGTTGCCGAGATTGCCCAGCGCTACACCCGCGACCGAAGCGAGGCCGCAGCGCCGGCCTTGGGTGACGCTGCGGGTCACGATGTAAAACACGCCCGGCCCGGGCGTGACGGCGAGAATCAGGCTCGCGATCAGAAAGGCCGAAAGCAGCGGCCAGGCGGGCAAGAGCTCGTGCGTGGTCAACGCTCGTCCCTGTCTTTCGACGCTCGGCCTGGCGGTGGCACGAATGACGCGAGGTCGCCGGGCTTGCGGAGCATCTTGTCCACTTCGGCGGCGTGGAGCTCCTCAGCATGGATCATCTGCCGTGCGAATTCCTCCAGCGCGACGAAGCGGCCCTGGACGAGGTCCAGCAGCTCCCGGTACAGATTCAGCGCCGCGCCTTCGGATTCCAGCGATTCGCGCAGCATCGCCGCGATGTCGTGCTGGTGCGAGTCGAGCAGCGGACCGATCGCCAGAGACGGGTAGGCGCCGAGCGTCGTGATCCATTCGCCGACCTGATGCGCGTGCAGGAGCGATTCGTTCGCCTGTCCGCGCAACCAGGAAACGATCGGAATGCGGCCGAATCCGAAGACGAGGAACGAATAGTGGGTGTAGCGCACGACGCCCGCCAATTCGGCCTCGAGGATGCGGTTCATTACGTCGATCACTTTCTGAGCATCGAATTTCGGCATGCGGGCTACTCCTTCCGGCGAAGGTTTGCAGTGATGCGGCGATCGGCCAAGGGCGCTCTCAGCGCAGCAGAGGCATCTGAAAACTCACCATCCCGCTATTCGGCAACGCTGGCGCCCGAGCCGCCCATTTCCTTGGGCACGTCCTTCTGCTTCGGCACGCCGTCCTTGATAGGCAGGACCGATTCCTGATAGTGAACGTGCACGCCGGGCTTGAACGGCAAATCCGGAATGACTGCGGCGTATACGTCGGTAAGTCCCATCCCGGGATGCTCGGTAAAAATGTGCCCGCCGCAGAGCTTGCACCACTTGCGATAGCTACGTGCGGTCTTATTATACGTGCCGATGTTTTCCGCACCACGGGTGACACGTACGGCGTCAGGCTTCCAAAGCGTGAAGGCATTCACCGGGCCCGCGGACCAGCGTCGACACGAGTCGCAGTGGCAATAGCCCATGGCCACGGGCTCTCCGCTGACTGTGAATTGGACGGCCCCGCAAAAACACGATCCGCTGTAGTCGTTTCCAGTTCCCATATGCGTCTCCTAGTGGATGTCTGGATCAAATACTACCTTGTGACTGGCAGGCTTGCCATCAGAACTCTGAGCTGTTCGCCAACGCTCATTGCAAATCATTTGCTCGCCGCAGTAGGCGAGCGATGCGCAAGCACTACCGCGAGCTCCGCCCACCCGCGCGGATGCGGCACGCGCGGGTAGGGCGGCGCCGGCCATTCCCAACGTGGCGCTGGAAAGAGCGCGCGCATCGCGTTGATGTCGGAGTGATACGGCGGGCCCCCGACGAACCCCTCCGCCGCGTCGGCGCGATGGACCTGCATCCATAGCGCGTAGAGCTGTCCGCCGGACGCAAGCCAGGCGTCGAGCCGTTCGGCATAGGCGTGCCAATGATCGGGATGCAACGCGCACAGGCAGGTCTGTTCGTAGACCGCGTCGAAGGGCGCGGCAGGCTGCCATTCGAGCGCGTCGGCTTGAACCAGCGTCGCCTGGACCTTCGCCTGCGCGAGACGTTCCCGCGTCAAAGCGATCGCCGCCGGCGCGTAGTCGAGCGCGGTGACATCGAAGCCCTTTTGGGCAAGCGCTGCGACCTCGTAGCCTGCGCCGCAACCGGGCACGAGGATACGGCAGGGTGCAAGGGTCCCCGAAGCGAGCCAGGTCGCGAGCTGCGGGCTGGCGGCGCCGCGATCCCATGGCGTTTGGTTCGCCACGAAACGCTGTTGCCAGAAATCGCGCGTAGGTCCAGCCATGGTGTTAGGGAACCTCTGAACAAGTCCCGCACGGTTGCGACGGCGGCTTTTCGGGATGGGATGCGCGAAGCGAGGCGATGCCAATGGCAGGCCCCATTGGCGAGCTTCGCGACAAAGCAGACCGCCCGAAAAGCCGCTGTCCCATCCGGGTTGCGACAAAATGCGGCGCCTGCTTCGTCGCGCTCCTCGGCATCGTAGCCCAAGCTACGACCTTCGTCGCGCGCCTCGCATTCATCCGCATTTTGCCCGCAACGCAATCCGCGTGGGACTTGTTCAGAGGTTCCTTAGGCGTGCCGATCGGTAATTGCAACCACGAAGAGGTTGGATCGGTATCATAGGCGATTCCATGAGCGGGGACACAGCCGTGCTCGACACGAGAATCAAGCCGAGCTCCATCGTGAGCTATCTCGACCAGTACGTAATCGGTCAGGATGACGCCAAGAAGACCGTGGCGGTCGCCGTCTATTCGCATTTCAAGAAAATAGCGAAATCGCAGCGGGATAATAGTCCGATCACCAAGAGCAACATTCTGCTGATCGGCTCTTCCGGAACCGGCAAGACCTTGCTGTGCAACACGCTGTCGAGAGTCTTGAACGTTCCGTTCGTCACCGCGGAAGCGACGTCATTGGCGCAAACCCGGTACGTCAACGAAGAGATCGAGGCCATCCTGCAGCGGCTGGTCGACAAGGCGGACGGCGATATCGTCCGCGCTCAGCATGGAATCGTCTATATCGACGAGATCGACAAGCTCAAGGCGGCCGACAACCAGCGCCAGGGCAACTCGGGCGAAAGCGTCCAGCACGCGCTGCTGAAGATCATGGAAGGCTCCCAGGTCAAGCTGGGGAACGCGCTATACGTCGACACAACCAACATCCTGTTCATCTGCGGCGGGGCATTCGACGGCCTGGCCGAGATCATCGCGCAGACGCCGGCGTACGGTTACGTCTCGATTTCCGATGCCGATGATCAAAAGCTTCTCGACCGGCTGAACAGCCGCGTGAAGCCGACCAATCTTTTCACCTACGGGTTGATACCCGAATTCACCGGACGATTGCCCATCATCGCCCGGTTTCAGGATCTCACTCGAAAAATGCTGGTGCGGATCATGATCGAGCCGAAAAACTCGATCTACAGCCAGTTCCGGGAAATCTTCGAGAACGAAGGCGTCGAGCTGGCCATCGACCCGAAGGTCTTCGAGCAGATCGCCGAGTTAGCCTTCGAGTACAAGACCGGCGCGCGCAGCCTGAGAGGGATATTCGAGGAGCTGATTACGCCGATCCTCTATGCCGTTCCCGACGATCCCGACATACAAAAGGTCGCGGTAACGTCGTTGTTCAGCGAGCCATCCTTTGCCAGAAAGGAACGCAGCGCCTGAATACGACCGAGAACGTTCGGAAGTCGCACGGCGAAGTCGAATCCCCCTACGCCTGGTTGCGCTTGGGCGTAAGCCTCGCACTCTCGACCATCGGCGGTGTCGGGATGTGGTCGGTGGTCGTAGCGCTGCCTGCCGTGCAATTGGAATTCGGCGTCGCGCGCGGCGATGCATCGCTGCCCTACACGCTGACGATGATCGGGTTCGGCCTGGCCAGCATCCTGATGGGCCGGCTCGCGGACCGCTTCGGGATCATGGTGCCGGTCATCACCGGGACGATTGCGATGGCGCTCGGTTACGCGGGCGCCGCTTCTGCGCATAGCCTGTGGCTGTACGCGCTTTTGCAGGGCTTACTCATCGGCACCGGTAGCGCGGCGACGTTTGCACCGCTTCTGGCTCACGTCTCCTTTTGGTTCGCGCGCCGGCGCGGCATCGCGATTGCGATCTTCGCCAGCGGCAACTATCTCGCGGGCACGGTCTGGCCGCCGATCGTGCAGCACTTCATCCAGAGCGCAGGCTGGCGCCAAACCTATTTCGGCATCGCAGTGTTCTGTCTTGCGACCATGCTGCCGCTCGCGTTGTTTCTGCGGCGGCCGCCTCCGGTCATCGAGCTGGAGTTGTCCGGTTCGCACGCGGCGCGGCCAGTAGCCACCGATGCGCTTGGACTTTCACGCCGCGCACTGCAAACGCTGTTGATCGTCGCCGGCCTGTGTTGTTGCGTGGCGATGTCGATGCCGCAGGTGCATCTTGTTGCCTACTGCGCCGACCTCGGCTACGGCGCCGCACGCGGCGCGCAGATGCTGTCGCTGATGCTCGCCTGCGGAATCGTGAGCAGGTTGACGTTCGGATTCATCTGCGACCGCATCGGCGGACTGCGCACACTGCTGCTCGGCTCGAGCCTGCAGGGGCTCGCGCTGCTACTGTTCCTCCCGTTCACAGGGCCCGTGTCGCTTTACGTGATCTCGGCGCTGTTCGGCCTGTTCCAGGGCGGCATCGTCCCTTCCTATGCGATCATCGTGCGCGAGTACTTCCCGCCGAGAGAGGCCGGCGCCCGCGTCGGCGCGGTCATCACGGCCACGCTCTTCGGCATGGCGCTGGGCGGGTGGATGTCCGGCGCAATCTTCGACCTGACAGGCTCCTACAAGGCCGCGTTCGTCAACGGCATCCTGTTCAATCTGGTGAACGTTTCGATCGCGCT
>DASWDF010000166.1:0-4507 GCA_036395475.1 Casimicrobiaceae bacterium | reverse complement strand
GACGACCTTTGCATCGCTCACCGCCCGTTCCATCGCGGGCTTTGTCATGATGAAGAAGTCGATCGCCGGGATCTTGCGAGTGGCGAGCATTGCGATACGCGCCGAAGGCTCGATGCTTTCGACGCTGAGCTTGCTGGGGTCGAGGCCGTTCTTGCGCATCATCGCCCTGGCGATGTTCGAGATGTAGCTGCCGGTGTTCGATCCAACGCGCAGCCCTTCGAAGTCCTTCAGCTTAGTGACATTGGCGCCGGGATCGAGGGAAAAGAAGCAGAAGGGTGCCTTCTGATACATCACCGACACTACCTTGACGGTCGAGCCTTCGGCGCGCGCCACCACGAGGCTCGCCACATCGGTAAACCCGATCTGCGCTACCCCGCTTTCGACATTTTGAATCGCCTGCGCGGTTCCCTTCGCCGGGATGATGTTGACGTTGAGGCCTGCCTCTTTGAAGAAGCCTTTCTCGATTGCGACATAGAACGGTGCATGCCGTCCCAGCACGATGAAATCGAGCGAGAAGGTGATGTTCGTCAGCTTCGGCGCCTGGGCTTGCGCGCGCCCAACATCGCCGACAACTTCACCGAGCAATAGCCAGGCGAAGCAAAGGACGGCTGTAACTACTTTGTGCATGTCGATCTCCTTCAATTTGCTTTCCGCCAGTTTTCCATACGTCGCATCAAGATCAAGAGAGCGTCGTCTGTTCATCGGTGGGCGAGATCCGGTGCTCGATGACGACTCCCGTCAAGTTCGCCGAGGCGTCCGATATCAGATAGAGCAGAGTCGGAACGACGCCCTCCGGCTCGCCGATGCCGATCGATCGGCGATAATAGTCGCGTTCCGCCTCGGTGCTCACATCGATGAATATCGGCGTTGCGCGCAGGCCCGGAGAGAGCACATTCGCGCGCACGTTGTAGGCCTTGAGCTCGTGCGCCGCAGATTTGATCATTCCGATCAGCGCGGCCTTGCTTGCCGCATAGGCGCTGGCGCCGGGCCAGCCGGTCAGGGCCAAGCCGGACGTGAATGCGACGATCGCCCCGGCACGTTGCGATTTCAAGAGCGGGATGATGCTTTGCAGACAGTAGAATACGCCGTTAAGATTGATGTCGATGACCTCGCGCCACTGTGCGGGATTCATCTTGTCGAGATCGGTGCGATACTGGATGGCGGCGCCGAGCACGGCGGCGTCGAGCCGCGGATACTTCCCTTTCACGTCGTCGATCAGCGCCGCAATGGCGGCCTCGTCCGAAACGTCGACCTTGCGCGCGTCGATCCGGCTGCGCGCTCTGGCGTCCAACTCGCCGAGAAGGGAATCGTGCCGCCGGTCGACGGCGATCACGGTGGCGCCTTCGCGCGCGCAGTGCCGCGCGAGCGCTGCGCCGATGCCGCTGCCCGCGCCGGTGATCAGGATCACGGCATCGTCGAACCGGTAGGAGACCGAGATCGTCACGCTGGTACAGCCTCCCGGTGCGGAATTCCGAGTGCCGCGCGGTAGGCGGACTGCGCCATGCCGGGTGACATCGGCTCGATCGCGGCGACGTGATCGTCCGGGCGGACCAAGACCATCGTGTCGAGCGGGCAGCCATAGCGGCGCGCGAGCCGGCTTCCGGGGTCGAGCAGCGAGCGATCGCGGATCGGGGAATCGCGCGGCACATCCCAGCGCGACACGGCATAATGCGTGAGCCAAGGTAGGTCGTTTGCCGGGATGTCGGGGCGCCTCCGCGTGTCGGTGAAATAGAGCGCGACGAACGAGCGGCCGAAAAGATCGTGCAGTCGGATCTGGCGTCCCTCGCTGTCGTGCACGATCCCATCCGGTGCCCGGTCGCCGACCTCGACGGGCGGCGGCTCGGCGAACGCCTTCACCATCGACCAATTGGCGCTGCCGCCGAGCCCGAGCCGCACGCCCAACAATGAGCGCGTATAGGCATTGCCCCACGCGTGTTCGGACATGGCCTTTACGTCATTCGAACGCCGGGCCATGTACGACCTAGCGGCTTCCGCCATCTCACCGGAGCCCTGTTCGGCGACCGGCTTTTGCTCACGTTCATAGGAATCGAACAGGCTGTCGTCGGCCCAGCCGCGCAACACCCACGCCATGCGCCAGGCGATGCTATTGGCGTCGAGAATTCCGGTATTGAGCCCGAGAGCCCACATCGGCGTGATGAGATGGGCGGCATCGCCGACCAGGATCACCCGGTCGTGCCGCCATTTCTCCGCGACGCGGTGGTAAATCTTGAACACGTTCGTACCCAGGACTTCGACGTTCGAGACATCGCCGATGAAATGCACGGCCTTCTCGCGCAATTCGTCGATCGAGTACTCTTTTTGGCCCTCGTACACCGGATAGAGGAACCGCCAGCAATTAGGCTGGCGGACCAGAATCATCCATTCCTCGACGTCGCTGAAGTAAGCCAGATAGGGATAGTCGCGGGGGTTCTCGACATCGAGATCGACCTTGAGGTCGACCAGGGAAAAACGCTCCGGGAGCGAGCGCCCCTCGACCGTGACGCCGAGCCGGTCGCGCACGGTGCTGCGGCCGCCGTCGCAGGCGAGGAGGTAGCACGCCTCGAACGTCTTTGTTCCGTCTGGCGTATCGATTTCGAGTTTCACCTTGTCCGGATATTGCGCGAAGGACGTCACCCGGTGCCGATACAGAATTTTCCCGCCCTCGGACGCAGCCAGGCAATCACGCAGCGACGGCTCCATGTCGTGTTGCGGCAGATTGATGACGAACGGAAAACGCGTCTCGTCCCGCAGCAAATGAAGCTTGACCGAGTCGCGACTCCTGTTCGTCGCGCGTTCGATGTCGCCGATTTCATCGACCCGCATTGCCTTGGTGAGGACCTTGCTCGCCGCGCCGAACCGCTGCCAGATCTCGAGCGTGCGCGTCAGCGTGGTGCCGGCTTTGGTCTCCGTCGAGAGACCGGCGTTGGCTTCGAACACGGTGAAAGGAATTTTGTAGTAGGCAAGCGCAAGGGCGGTCGTGAGCCCGACCGGGCCGGCTCCGACGATGGCAACCGGAAGATCGGTGATCAACGGGAACGCGCCGTTTTCCATTGTCACGCGCCAAGCCGATCACGTCTCATTCGCAACGACCCTCACTTGCACTGCGGGATGCTCGCCGATTGGGGGCACGAGGCTGGCTTCGGGCGACAAGTTTTTTCCCAATTTGCCCTATTTTACCCGCGAAAAATCATCGCATCTGAAATTTCTATATGTCAACATATTTTCGAAAATATCAGATATTTTCCGGCATCCGTATGTTACAGCATGCGACCGACAGGGCGCGCTTTGCGCACACGGACGCGAGCATGACGGGCAAGGTCATTTCGCTACGCGCGCATGACGGGCACGTATTGTCCGCCTACCAGGCGCGGCCGGACAAGCCGCCGCGCGGCGGACTGGTACTGCATATCGGCTGAGATGGCGCATGGCGTCCGCCACGCGGAGCTCGCAGCCCCGATATTTCGAAAATCAGGTTGATTATACTCAATCCCTGAGATACTCGATGAATTCGGGATCGCGATTGTGCCCGGGCGCGACCGGGCACGCATCGGCAACGAAGGCGCCGCCATGACGTTGGTGCAGAAGCACGACGACGCTGTCGAGCCCACGCTCAACGCGGCGGTGCTCCGACAGATCCGTGCCGATATCGTGGCCTGTCGCCTGGCGCCGAGCGAGCGTCTGCGGGTCGAGCCATTGCGCGGACGCTACGGCGTCGGCGGCAGCCCGATCCGCGAGGCGCTCATGCGGCTCGAGGCCGAGGGCCTGGTGACGCTCGAGCAGAACAAAGGCTTTCGCGTTTCGTCGGTCTCTCGCGAGCAGCTTTATGATCTGATGAACACGCGCGTCGAGATCGAAGGGATTGCGCTGCGCTGGTCGATCGAGAAGGGCGGGGTCGAATGGGAGGCCGATCTGCTGGCGGCGTTCCACCGGCTCTCGCGTCAGAAGAAGACCGAACGCGGCACCGGCAACGCCATCAGCGGCGCGTGGTTCAGGGAGCACCGAAATTTTCATACGGCGCTCGCAGCCGCTTGCGGCTCGCCCAAGCTGATGAGCATTCGCGAAGGACTGTTCGACCAGGCGGAGCGCTATGTCGCGCTGTCGATCATCTCCAAATTCCCGACGCGCAACGATATCGGCGAGCACGAGCAGATCATGCGCGCCGCATTGGCCCGCAACGTCGCGCGCGCGACGCAGTTGCACAGCGCGCATATCGAGCGGACGACCGAACGGGTTGCAAAGTCGCTCGTCGAGGCGGCGCGCACGGTCAGACTGCGAACCGCGAACGGCAAAGACGCGAGATGACCGCATGGGACGACGTTCTCTCCGGTCGTCCACGGCGACGCCTGCACAAGCGCACGCCCGACCATTCATGACCCAGAACAGCGGCGTCACCGTACCGGCCGACCGATTGAGCGCCCTGGTGGCGCGCCTTTTCGTGGCGGCCGGAATTCTGGAACGCGCCGCGCAGACGGCCGCCGGCGCGCTGGTCGACGCCGATCTCGAGGGC
>DASWDF010000165.1:0-4287 GCA_036395475.1 Casimicrobiaceae bacterium | reverse complement strand
CATGAGCCGCGTTTCGGACGAGATGGCCCCGGATGCAAGGCGCGAGCCGCGTCGAATAGCTTTCGCATATTCGCAAGGCGAGCAACGCCGCAGCCGGGGCCATATCGTCGAAACCCGCATGGGCAGCGGCTTTGCGGGCGGGCTGCTTTGTCGCGGCTCGTTCGTGTGCGATCGAGCACACGTCGCTCGCTGCCTCGCGCATCCCATCCCGCAAAGCCGCTGCGCGGCCACGACGGGCTCCGCATCAGCCTGCTGCTAGGCGCCTCTCGCTGCGGCACGCGATGGAATACATCGATCTCGCGCCCGTCGCCCGGATGGCGGGCACGGTGCGACTGCCCGGATCCAAGAGCATCTCCAATCGCACGCTGCTGCTGGCGGCGCTTGCGCGCGGCACGACCGAGGTCGCGGGTTTGCTCGACGCCGACGACGTTCTGCGCATGCTGGAAGCGTTGCGCACGCTGGGTGTGCGCATCGACCCCGGCAAGGACTCGCGCGATTGGGTCGTGCACGGCGTCGGCGGCAGTTTCGGCGTCAAGCGCGCAAGGCTTTTTCTCGGCAACGCCGGCACCGCACTGCGCCCATTGACTGCGATGCTGGCGTTCTCCGGCGGAGAGTACGAGCTCTCCGGCGTCGCCCGCATGCACGAGCGCCCGATCGGCGATCTGGTCGACGCGCTGCGCACGCTCGGCGCCGAGATCGACTATCTCGGCAGCGAAGGGTTTCCGCCGCTCGCGATCGGTCGCGGCAATCTGCGCCTCGGCGGCAGCGTCTCGATCCGCGGCGGGGTTTCGAGCCAGTTTCTCAGCGCGCTCCTGCTGGCCTTGCCGCTCGGCGGGAGCGCGATGACCGTCGACATCGCCGACGAGCTCATCTCGAAGCCGTACGTGGAGATGACGCTCAACCTGATGCTGCGTTTCGGCGTCGCAGTCGAGCGCAGGGATTGGCATCGGTTGCGCGTTCCCTCAACCCATGGCTATGTGAGCCCCGGTTCGATCGCCGTCGAAGGCGACGCATCCTCGGCCTCGTATTTCCTGGCTGCGGGCGCAATCGGCGGCGGCCCCGTGCGCGTCGAAGGTGTCGGGCGCGATAGCATCCAGGGCGATGTGCGCTTCGCCGATACGCTCGCGGCGATGGGCGCGGTGGTCGAGGGCGGAGCGGATTGGATCGAGGTTCGAGGCACGAGGCCATTGCAGCCCATCGACGCCGACTTCAACCGCATGCCTGACGCCGCCATGACGGCGGCAATCGTCGCGCTCTTCGCGGCGGGGACGTCGACCTTGCGCAACATTGGCAGCTGGCGAGTGAAGGAGAGCGACCGCATCGCCGCGATGGCCGCGGAGCTTGCCAAACTGGGCGCCGAAGTCGCCGCCGGGCCCGACTGGCTGTCGATCGCGCCGCCAGCCCGGTGGCTGCCTGCCACCATCGACACCTACGACGATCATCGTATCGCGATGTGCTTCTCGCTCGCCGCGCTCGGCGGCGTGCCGGTGCGCATCAACGACCCGCAGTGCGTGCGCAAGACATTTCCGCAGTATTTCGACGCCTTTCGTGCTCTGGCGCAATGAGCGACACCGACGCAGCGGTCATCGCGGTCGACGGCCCGGCGGCATCGGGCAAGGGGACGATTGCCCAAGGCGTTGCCCGGGCCCTGGGTTTTCACTATCTCGACAGCGGCTCGCTCTACCGGCTGGTGGCGTTGAAAGCGCTACAGGCAGGCATACGGCTTGATGACGGCCCGCGGCTCGCCCAAGCCGCGGCGGGCATGGCAACCGCGTTCGCCGGAGGCCGGATCGAGCTCGATGGTGTCGATGTGACCACGGCGATTCGCAGCCCGGCCGTAAGCGCCGCAGCGTCACAGGTCGCGGTCTTCCCCGAGGTCCGACGCACCCTGCTGGCCCGGCAACGGGCGTTCCGCCGTCCGCCCGGCCTGGTGGCGGATGGCCGCGACATGGGAACGGTGGTCTTTCCCGACGCCTTGCTCAAGGTTTATGTCACGGCGAGCGCCGAACAGCGGGCGAGGCGCCGTTATAAGCAGTTGATAGAAAAAGGAAACCCATGTACTATTGCCGGTCTTTTGCGTGAGATCCGGGAACGGGATGCGCGCGACAGCGCCCGCGCGGCAGCACCGCTTCGAACCGCCGCCGACGCGATCGTCCTGGATACGACCGACATGTCGATCGACGCAAGCATCGCCTTCGTGGTGGAGCGGTTTCGAGCATTGCGTGCGCAGAGCGAGCGCTAGAGCGCGCACGCCGCCCGCAGGAGCAGGCGAGGCGAGCCGGGGAGTCGAGAGCCGCTGAAATAGCAATTGGCAGCAAGCACGAACAGGAAACGAAGAGCAAAAGCGAGCCGTCGCGCCGGACCTGAAACAGGGCAGTCCCCAAGCGACGGGATGACCAACCGACCCGCCGTCACGCCCGTGGCGACGGAAATGCAATAGGACAACCATTACTCATGGCAACGGCCACCACCAACCAACCCGCTCCATCCCAGGAAAACTTTGCCGCCTTGTTCGAGGAGTCCCTCGCGCGGCAGGAAATGCGCCAGGGTGAGCTCATCACCGCCGAAGTAACCCGGGTCGACTACAACATCGTCGTCGTTAACGCGGGTCTCAAATCGGAAAGCTTCATTCCCATCGAAGAGTTCAAGAACGACAAGGGCGAGGTTGAAGTCAAGCCCGGCGACTTCGTCACCGTGGCGATCGAAAGCCTCGAAGACGGCTACGGCGAAACGCGGCTGTCGCGCGACAAGGCCAAGCGCCTCAAGGCCTGGCACGATCTGGAAGCCGCGATGGAGCAGGGCAACGTCGTGCAAGGACTGGTCACCGGAAAGGTCAAGGGCGGGCTCACCGTGATGGTGAACGGCATTCGTGCCTTCCTGCCCGGTTCGCTGGTCGATATCCGGCCGGTCAAGGACACTGCGCCCTTCGAAGGCAAGCTGCTCGAATTCAAGGTCATCAAGCTCGACCGCAAGCGCAACAACGTCGTCGTCTCTCGCCGCGCCGTGCTCGAAGCAAGCCTTGGCGCCGAGCGCGAGGAGCTTTTGAAGACGTTGCAGGAAGGCGCGGTCGTCAAGGGTGTGGTCAAGAACATCACCGACTACGGCGCGTTCGTCGACCTGGGCGGCATCGACGGCCTCCTGCATATCACCGACCTCGCCTGGCGGCGCGTCAAGCATCCGTCTGAAGTTCTGTCCGTCGGCGACGAGGTCACGGCCAAGGTCCTGAAGTTCGATCAGGAAAAGAATCGGGTGTCGCTCGGTATGAAGCAGCTCGGCGAGGATCCATGGGTCGGCTTGTCGCGGCGCTATCCCCCTGGCACACGGCTGTTTGGCAAGGTCACCAACATCACCGACTACGGCGCGTTTGTCGAGATCGAGCAGGGCATCGAGGGTCTGGTGCACGTCTCCGAGATGGACTGGACGAACAAGAACATCCATCCGACCAAGGTCGTGCAGCTCGGCGACGAGGTCGAGGTCATGATCCTCGAAATCGACGAGGAACGCCGGCGCATCTCGCTGGGGATGAAGCAGTGCATGCCCAATCCCTGGGAAGAGTTCGCGATGAACCACAAGAAGGGCGACAAGGTGAAGGGCCTGATCAAATCCATCACCGACTTCGGCGTGTTCATCGGCCTGCCCGGATCGATCGACGGCCTGGTGCACCTGTCCGATCTGTCGTGGACGTTGCCGGGTGAGGCGGCCGTGCGTGACTATCGCAAAGGTCAGGAGGTCGAAGCCGTGGTGCTCGCGATCGACGTCGAGCGCGAGAGGATCTCACTGGGTATCAAGCAGCTCGACGGCGATCCGTTCTCGAACTATGTCGCGACGCACGACAAGGGCAGCGTCGTCACCGGGACGGTCAAGTCGCTCGACGGCAAGGGTGCGGTCATCGCGCTCGACGGCGACGTCGAGGCCTATCTGCGCGCGTCGGAGGTAGCCCGCGACCGCGTCGAGGACATCCGGTCGCACTTGAAGGAAGGCGATTCGGTCACCGCCATGATCATCAACATCGATCGCAAGAACCGCTCGATCAACCTCTCGATCAAGGCCAAGGATCACGCCGAGGAGGCCGAGGCGATGCAGCGCATGAGCGCGGAGAACTCCGGCGCGAGCGCGGGCACGACCAATCTCGGAGCGTTGCTCAAAGCCAAGCTCGACAACAAGAATCAAGGGTAAGCGAGCCCGTGATGACCAAATCGGAGCTGATCGACCGCCTCGCGGCGCAGTTCCCGCAATTGGTAGCCAAGGATGCCGAACTCGCGGTGAAGATGATCCTCGACGCCATGG
>DASWDF010000164.1:0-27280 GCA_036395475.1 Casimicrobiaceae bacterium | reverse complement strand
GGCCCTTGCTCTTGCTGATCGTGCCGTATGCGGCGATCGTGTCGGCGTCCTTGCCGATGGTGACGTCGACCAGACCACCCCAGCCTTCGTCGGGCAACTTGGCAAACTGCAGGTCCAGGGCGTGGAAATACGCGGAGTCGTGCTTGAAATCGAAGACGCGGTCGTTCACACCGCTCACGAACTTTCCCGAGCCCGAAAGATACGAATAGCCGACGTCGACATGGCCCGTCAGATCGAAGCCCCAGATGGAGAAGATCGGTGGCGGGGGTGCAGGCGCCGCAGGCTCGGCGGGTTTGGCATCCGGGGCGGCCGGCGGTGTGGTCTGGGCCTGTGCGCTGGCCATGGCAATACAGGTAGCAGCGATAGCGGGAAGAAGACAGTTCTTGGTCGACACGACGATTTTCCCTGTTGAACAACTGGACGAGATATCCATCCCTGTGTCAGCACAAGACATGCCAAGCTTGAATATTCATATATATCAAATTGTTGTGTGTATTTTTAGAACGGCGCCCGTCGATTGAGCTTGCCTATTGCACTCCCTTGGCGCAGCGGACAAATCGTCCTGCACCAAATTAGCGCCATCCTGTCCCGGACAGGTAATAGGCCATTGGGTCGAGATATCTCTATCCCCCGCTTTGCTAGACTTGGTTCGGGTCATTCGAATCGCGGTTGACCTTCCGCGAATACAAGGAACGAGCATGTTGAACACTGCGACGCTGGACGAATGGGCGCGAAGGATCGGCCGGGCGATCGAGGCTTCGCCGGCCAAGGACATCGAGAAGAACATCAAGGCGATGTTGCAAAGCGGGCTGCAGCGCCTCGAGCTCGTGCCGCGTGAGGAATTCGAGCTTCAGGCGCAGGTCCTGTTGCGCACGCGGGAAAAGCTCGAGGCGTTGGAAGCGCGGGTTGCCGAGCTGGAGACACGCAAAGCGCGGCCGCGCGCCAAGTAGCGCGGACGGCGGAACCGGCGCCGTCGTCCTCGGGGATCGAGCTCGCGCCGGTTGGTCATGCCTGTTGCCGTCCTGCACAGCCGCGCGCTTTCCGGATTTGATGCGCCGCCGGTCGCGGTCGAAGTGCACCTCGCGGGAGGGCTGCCCGCATTCAATCTGGTCGGACTGCCCGATACCGAGGTCAGGGAAAGCCGTGACCGGGTGCGCGCGGCGCTGCAAAACGCCCAGTTCGAATTTCCGGCGCGCAAGGTCACCGTCAATCTCGCGCCGGCAGACCTGCCGAAGGAGTCCGGCCGGTTCGACCTGCCGATCGCCTTAGGCATTCTCGCTGCGACCGGACAGCTGCCCGCGGCAGCACTGGCCGGATACGAGTTCGCAGGGGAGCTCGCATTGACCGGCGATCTGCGTCCGATCCGTGGCGCTCTGGCGATGACGCTCAAGGCGCATCGCGACGGGCGCGCATTCGTGCTACCCGAAGCCAGCGCCGCGGAGGCCGCGCTGGTGAAAGACGCGATCGTGCATCCGGCGAAAAGCTTGCTCGCCGTGTGCGCGCACGTGACCGGACGCGAGCCGTTGTCTCGTTTCATTTCGGCGCGGCTACCCGCCGGCGACGCGATGGCCCCCGACCTCGCCGATGTCCGCGGGCAGGCCGGCCCGAAGCGCGCACTCGAAGTCGCCGCCGCCGGCGGCCACAGCCTGGTCATGCTCGGCCCGCCGGGGACAGGCAAGTCAATGCTCGCGCAGCGGCTGCCCGGGCTACTGCCGCCGATGTCCGAGGACGAAGCGCTGGAGTCCGCCGCGATCCACTCGCTCACCGGGCGCTTCCGACTCGAGGATTGGGGTCGGCGACCGTTGCGTGCGCCACATCACACCGCGTCGGCCGTGGCGCTGGTCGGCGGCGGCAGTGATCCGCGGCCGGGCGAGATCTCGCTCGCGCATCACGGCGTATTGTTCCTGGACGAGCTGCCGGAGTGGGATCGGCGCGTGCTCGAAGTGCTGCGCGAGCCGCTCGAGTCGGGGCAGATCCACATCTCGCGCGCAGCCCGCCAGGCCGTTTTCCCAGCCCGGTTCCAGTTCGTCGCCGCGATGAACCCCTGTCCCTGCGGCTATCTCGGTCACCCGAGCGGCAAGTGTCGGTGCTCGCCCGATCAGATCGCCCGCTACCGCGGCCGCATTTCCGGACCGCTGCTCGACCGTATCGACCTGCAGATCGAAGTGCCTTCGTTACCGGTGGACGCCCTGCCGCCCAAGCGCGGGCCGGCAGGCGAGCCAAGCGCCGTCGTACGCTCGCGGGTCGCGGCGGCAGCCGCGCTCCAGCGCGTGCGGCAGGGCAAGCCCAATGCGCAATTGCAGCCGAAGGAGATCGAGCGCCTTTGCCGCCCCGATGCGCAGGGCGAAGCGTTGCTCAAGAGTGCCTTTGCGCGACTGTCGTTGTCGGCGCGCGCGTATCACCGCATCTTGAAGGTCGCGCGCACCATCGCCGATCTCGCCGCGGCCGAGGATCTCGCCGCGAGCCACGTCGCCGAAGCGATCGGCTATCGCCGGCTCGACCGCAGCTGATGACCAAAGCAGGTACCTTGGGCGACTTCGCTACAATCCCTACGCTTATCAGCGGAGGTATGCGATGAGGCGTACGGGATGCCTGCAGGAATGGAGACGTTGGCGCATGCGTGCAGTAGCGGCGTTTCGAAGATGCGCTTCGTCCTTGTTCACCGCGTTTCCGGATACAGGGACGATGTTTGGAAAGCGCAGTGTCATGCTCTTGCTTGGCGCGTTCGCCATTGCTGTGCACGGCCCAACAGCGCTGGCCCAGAGCTTTCCGAGCAAGCCGCTGACTCTGGTAGTCGGATTCGCGGCAGGCGGTGGGGTCGACATCAACGCGCGTCTGCTCGGCTCCTGGCTTGCCGAACAGCTCGGCCAACCGGTGATCATCGAGAACCGTCCCGGTGCCGGATCCAGGATCGCAAACGAGCATGTGGCGAAAGCGGCGCCGGATGGCCACACGTTGCTCATCACCACCGCAGCGGTGGCGATCGACATGGCGATTTACGAGAAGCTCCGGGTCGATACGCTGCGTGACTTCACGCCGGTGTCGACGATCTCGAGCACTCCAATGATCCTCGTCGTGAACCCATCCGTTCCGGTCAAGGACGTGCGGGAGCTGATCGCCAGGGCGCGTGCAATGCCGGGCACGCTCAACTATTCCTCTTCCGGCTCCGGCACGACCGGACACCTCTACGGGGAGCTCTTCAAACTGCGCACCGGCACCGACATCGTGCACATACCCTACAAGGGTACCGCGCCGTCGCTCACCGCCCTGATTGCCGGCGAGGTGGACGTGAGCTTCGCCACCGTGCCGGCGGTTCTGCAATACGTCAGAGCGGGGCGACTCCGGCCGCTCGCTTTGACCGGTGAAAAACGCTCGGAGCTCATGCCCGAGGTTCCGACGATGAAGGAAGCCGGAGTAGGCGGCGCGGTGGCGAATGTCTGGTACGGTGTGTTTGCGCCGGCGGCGACGCCGCCCGATGTCGTGAACATCGTCGCGCATGCGGTCATGGACGCGTCGCATTCGCCCGCCTTCAGGAAGCGGCTCGTCGATCTGGGCGCGGAGCCTGCCGCGACTACGCCTGCAGAATTCGGCAGGCTTCTGCGCGAGGAGGTCGCCAAATGGGCCGAGATCGTGAAGGCCGCGGGGATCCGCGCTGATTGACTGCGACAAGCCGAAGACGCACGATGCTGCGGCCCGGCACCGAATCGCAAGTGACGGCTATGTCGCTCCCAGCGTTATCGCACGGTTCCGCCGGATCTCCGCCGCGACGCCCGCAACGGTCGCGCCCTCGTGCGGGCTAGCAAGGTCGACACCGAAGGTGTCGCGCAGTCGCGTCTGGAGCTCGACAACAGAAAGTGAATCGCCGCCGAGCAGGAAAAAGTCGTCACCGCGACCGATCGGTGCATGCTTGAGCATCTGCTCAAAGATCCCTGCGATGGCGCGCTCCAAATCATCAGCCGGCGGCTCGAACCCACGTGTCTGCGAAGTCTCGGTTCGTAGCTCCATTGCCGCCAGCGCCTTCCGGTCGATCTTGCCGCTGGCAGTCAGCGGCACCGCATCGACGAACAGGAATGCGGATGGCAGCATGTACGACGGCAGTTGCTGCGCGAGGCGGCGGCGGACAAGGACCGAATTCCGCTCCGCACCCGGGCTGACGGCCAGATACGCAACGAGCCGGTCGGGCGCCGATTGCCGCTCGCCACTCAAGGCAAGGACCGCTGCTTTTGTGACACCGGGACACGCAGAAAGCGCTGCCTCGACCTCGGTGAGCTCGACCGTGTGGCCGCGGATCTTGACGCGGCTGTCTCTGCGTCCGAGAAAGTGGAGATTGCCTTCGGCGTCGATGCGCCCGAGGTCGCCGGTGAAATAGCGTCTCCAACCCGGTGCAACCGGGTCCACGGAAAATGCCGTCGCATTGAGCTCGGCACGGCGCCAGTATCCCGGGCTGACATGAGGGCTGGAAACGACGATTGCGCCTACTTCATTCGTGTCCGCCGCACTCCCGTCGTCGCGCTGGATCAGAACACGCAGCCCTTCAGGGCTTCGGCCGGCCGGAAGAATACCGGTGGACGGACGCGGGTCGCAATGTTTGACAACGTGTTGTGCGATGACATGTGCTTCGGTGGCGGCAAGATGGTTGACGAAGATGCAACCGTCGACGGTATGCCGCCGGAAGAGCTCGACGTCGCTGTCGAAGAGCGCCTCTCCGCCGAGGTCGATCGCCCGCAGATGCGCGAATTTCCGGCCCGGCGCGAGACTCGCGAACACCTCGCGAAAAACCGTCGGTACGGCATGGAACACGGTGATCCGCTCGCGATCGAGCCAGTCAGCAAGCGGCGGGACGCCGTCCCGACGGATATCGTACCCATAGAGCGTTGCGCCGCTGTGCAAACCACCGAAGATATCCATGTTTGCCGCGCCGAAGCTGAGAGAAAACAGGAAGGTCAGCCGGTCTGCGGCGTCGATGCGCAGCGTCCTCGAGTAGGCGTCGGCAAAAAACAGCAGGTTGCGGTGCGTCTGGACTACCCCGTTGGGCTGGCCGGTCGACCCCGACGTGTAGAACATATACGCCGGTGTATCGGCGGTCACGCGAGGCAGGACAGTTGCTTCGCTATCTGCTCCCAGAGCGGCAAGGTCGATGACCGCGCAACTGCTTGAAGCAAGCGCACGCGCGCGCTGAAGTAATGATGTCTCGGTGAGCAAAGCGACAGGTTCACTGTCCTTAAGGACGAAGCGCAAACGCTCGTCCGGGTCGCCAGCGTCCAGGGGAACATACGCGCGCCCACTTCGAGCAGCGCCGAAGATCGCCTTGACCGCGGGAACCTTGTTTTCATAGAGAAGACCGACGAACCGGGCCGATCTCTTCCCGCAACCACGATGCGGCGAGCGATCGTGGAGGCAGCTGCGTCGAGCTCTCTATAGCTGACCTGGGTGTCGCCCTCGGTGATCGCAGTCTTGCCGGCCAGACGATCTGCAATCGTCGCCAGCCGCGAGCCGATCGTGAACGGCCTGAACGCGGTTTTCATGGCACCCCTGTAGAAGCTCCCCGAACTCCGGCACATCTTACAATCGGCGTCCGGGCCGGGCAAACGCGGCCCGACGTCCGATCGCGGAGAAGCGATATCGAACGATTGCCTCGCCGTACGTTCACGGTTGTCGCCGCGGGCGCGCGTATCATCGCGGGGTGAACTTCGCCCGCAAAGGATGATGACGACGCTCGACCGCTCTCCACTCGGCAAGCCGACCGACTATCCCGAACGTTACGATCCTGCGCTGCTCTTTCCGATTGCACGCGCGGGGCAGAGAGAAGCATTCGGGTTGCACGGGCAGCTTCCGTTCGGCGGCGTGGACCTCTGGACCGCATACGAGATCACATGGCTCGATGCGCAGGGCAAGCCTCGGATCGCGATCGGTGAATTCAGGGTGCCTGTCGACTCGCCGTCTATCGTCGAATCGAAGTCGCTGAAGCTCTACCTGGGCTCCTTTGCGCAGGAAGCTCTGAGCATCGACGAGATTGCGCGCCGCATCGCAGCCGATCTCGCGCGCGCCTGCGGCGCCACGGTTGGCGTTACGCTTTCTCCCGCGGCGAACGCGGCCGGGCCCGGCTTCGCCGCGTTGCCCGGCGAATCGCTGGATGAAATCGAGCTGGCAACAGATGTCTACGAGCCCGAGCCGGGTTCGCTGGCAGCCGGCGGTGCGATCGTCGACGAGACGCTGCGCTCGGCGCTGTTCCGGTCACGCTGCCCCGTGACCGGCCAGCCCGACTACGGCGATGTGATGATTCGCTATCGCGGTATGCAGATCGATCGTGCGGGATTACTTCGGTATCTGATCTCGTTCCGCCGGCACGCTGCATTTCACGAAAGCTGCGTCGAGCGCATGTTCGTCGACATCCTCAGCCGTTGCGCTCCACGGACACTCACCGTCTACGCGCGCTTCATGCGCCGCGGCGGGGTCGACATCAATCCTTTTCGCAGCAACTTCGAGCCGGAACCGCCCCAAGGCGTGCGCACGCCGCGGCAGTAGCCTGGTTGAGAGTAGCCCGGGTTGAGCCCGGAGGGCGAAGCCCGGGGCGGCGGCGCGAATCGACGTGAGTCCCGGGCATCCCCCGGGTCCGGGGTCAGCCCGGGCTACGGATGCTCGCGCCACCGAAGAGAACGCGGCGTCCGAACCATGGGTGCAATGCTTCATTGCGATAAAATTGTTTGATGATGAATGCCGTTACCGATGCGCCCTTTGACGACACCGACGTCGAGGCGCCGCGGCTGCGCGAGATCCCCTATAACTACACATCGTTCTCCGACCGCGAGATCGTCATCCGCCTGCTCGGGGCCGAAATGTGGAGCCTGCTGGGCGAGCTCCGCACCGAGCGCCGCACCGGCCGCTCGGCGCGCATGTTCTTCGAAGTGCTGGGCGACATCTGGGTTGTCGAGCGCAACCCATATCTGCAGGACGATCTTCTCGACAATCCCTCCCGACGCGAGCTCCTGATCGGCGCGCTCCGGCATCGGTTGAGCGAGATCGAAAAGCGGCGCCAGCTTGACGCGAATGCCGCGCGCGATGCCAAGGTCGGACGATTGCTCGCCGCCGCGCACGCAGCGGTCGATCGTTTCACGCACGAGTTCGGGAATACATGGGATTTGCGCAAGCGCGCGCTGCGAGTGCTCGCTCGCCATACGCACAAGGACAACATCACCTTCGACGGCTACGCCCGAGTATCTCACGTCACCGATGCGACCGACTGGCGCATCGAGTATCCGTTCGTCGTCCTGCATCCTGATACCGAAGCAGAAGTGCCGGGGTTAGTGCGCGGCTGCATCGAGCTCGGGCTCACCATCATTCCCCGCGGCGGCGGCACCGGTTACACCGGCGGCGCCGTACCGCTCGACCGGCGTTCGGCAGTGATCAACACCGAAAAACTCGAGCGCTTGTCCGCCGTCGAGCGCATCGTGCTTCCCGGCTGCAGAGAGCCGACAGCGACGATCGATGCCGGTGCGGGCGTGGTCACCAAACGGGCGATGGACGCGGCGGAAGCCGCCGGGCTGGTATTCGCAGTCGATCCCACGTCGGCGGATGCCTCGTGCATCGGCGGCAACGTCGCGATGAACGCGGGTGGCAAGAAGGCGGTGCTGTGGGGCACGGCGCTCGACAATCTCGCCTCGTGGCGCATGGTCACGCCTGATGCCGACTGGCTCGAGGTCACGCGGCTCGATCACAATCTGGGAAAGATCCACGACGCGCCCATTGCGAGCTTCGAGCTCGCGTACTACGCCGTCGACGCGAAAGGCGCATTCGGCGCGCTCAAGCGCAAGGAAACACTGGCGATTCCCGGTGAGCGGTTCCGCAAGGCAGGCCTCGGCAAGGACGTGACCGACAAGTTTCTCGCTGGATTGCCTGGCGTGCAGAAGGAAGGCTGCGACGGCATCATCACCTCGGCGCGCTTCATCCTGCACCGGATGCCGTCGGCGATCCGGACGGTGTGCCTCGAGTTCTTCGGCCAGGTGCGCGACTCGACGCCGGCGATCGTCGAGATCAAGCGCTATCTCGATGCGCGTCCGGGCGGGGCGATGCTGGCGGGGCTCGAGCATCTCGACGAGCGCTATGTGAAAGCCGTCGGCTACACGACCAAAGCCAAGCGCCACGGCCGGCCCAAGATGGTGCTGATCGGTGACATCGTCGGCGAGGGCGAAGACGCGGTCGCGCGCGCCGCCTCCGAAGTGGTGCGCATGTGCAACGCGCGAGGGGCCGAGGGGTTTATCGCGGTCTCGTCGGAGATGCGCAAGAAGTTCTGGCTGGATCGTGCGCGCACGGCGGCGATCGCCAAGCACACCAATGCATTCAAGATCAATGAAGATGTCGTGATTCCGCTCGAGCGGCTGGGCGACTACACGGACGGCATCGAGCGCATCAACATCGAACTTTCGATCGCCAACAAGCTCGCGCTTTGTGATGCGCTGGCCCGGTTCTTCGCCGACCCGATGTCCGAGACGCTGTGGACATCCGACGCCGACGCCGACGCCACGCCGTCGCCGGAGGCGCTCGCTGCCAAGCTCGACGAAGCGCGCGCGCTCGTCTCAGGTGTGCGAGCGCGCTGGGAGGATCTGCTCGACCGGATCGAGGAGACCTTTCCGACCCTGCAGAGTCATGCCACGGTCGTTTCCTGGAAGTCCGAGCTCAAAGCTCCGCTGGAAGAGATCTTCGCGGGTCTCGCGTTCGCGCCGATCCTCAGGCGCTGCACCGACATCCATCGCGACGTGCTGCATGCGCGTGTGTTCATCGCGCTGCACATGCATGCCGGAGACGGCAACGTGCACACAAACATCCCGGTGAATTCCGACAACTACGCGATGCTCAAGGAGGCGAGCGCGGCGGTGGCCCGGATCATGGCGCTCGCGCGCTCGCTGAACGGAGTGATCTCGGGCGAGCACGGCATCGGCGTCACCAAGCTCGAATATCTCACTGCCGAAGAACTCGCGCCTTTTGCGGAGTACAAGCGACGCGTCGACGCCGAGGGACGCTTCAACCGGGGCAAGCTTCTTCCGGGCGCGGATCTCCGCAATGCGTATACGCCGAGCTTCAACCTGATCGGCGCCGAGAGCCTGATCCTCGAGCAGTCGGAAATCGGGCAGATCGCCGATTCGATCAAAGATTGCCTGCGCTGCGGCAAGTGCAAGGCGCCCTGCGCCACGCATTCGCCGCGCGCGAACCTGCTCTACAGCCCCCGCAACAAGATCCTCGCCACATCGCTGTTGATCGAGGCGTTTCTCTACGAGGAGCAGACGCGCCGCGGCGTGAGCCTGAGACATTTCGACGAATTCTCCGACGTCGCGGACCACTGCACGGTGTGCCACAAGTGCCGGAACCCGTGCCCGGTCGATATCGACTTCGGCGATGTCTCGATCGCCATGCGCAACTTCCTGCGCAAGCAGGGCAAGCGCAAGTTCAATCCCGGGACCGCCGCGTCGATGTTCTTCTTGAACGTAACGGACCCGACGACGGTCAAGCTCGCCAAGGGCGTGATGATCGACCTGGGTTATCGGGCGCAAAGGCTGGCTTACGGCGTCGTCAAGCGTGTAGGCCTGGCCCAAAGTCTGACCAGAAGGCCGCCGGCAACGGTCGGAGTCGCTCCGCTCACCGCGCAAGTGATCCATTTCGTCAACAAGCCGCTGCCCGGAGGACTACCCAAGCGCACCGCGCGGGCGTTGCTCGACATCGAGGACAAAACCGTCGTCCCGATCATCCGCGATCCGGCGAAGCCCGCCGAAGAGTCGGAAGCGGTGTTCTACTTCCCGGGCTGCGGCTCGGAGCGGCTGTTCTCGCAGGTCGGGCTGGCGACGCAGGCGATGCTCTATCACATCGGGGCGCAATGCGTTCTTCCGCCAGGCTACCTCTGCTGCGGCTACCCGCAGACCTCGGCGGGCAATCACGATCGAGGGCAGGAAATCATTACCGACAACCGCGTGCTTTTTCATCGCGTCGCCAACACGCTCAACTATCTGGACATCCGCACCGTGCTCGTCTCTTGCGGCACTTGCATGGACCAGCTGCAGAAGTACGAATTCGACAAGATCTTCCCAGGCTGCCGCCTGCTCGACATCCACGAATATCTGCTGGAAAAAGGCGTCAAGCTCGATGGAGTGTCAGGCGTGCGCTACATGTATCACGATCCCTGTCATACCCCGATGAAAACCCACGCGCCGCTCAACGTAGTCAACACGCTCATGGGCGCCGAGGTGCCGTTGAGCGACCGCTGCTGCGGCGAGTCGGGCACTCTCGCGACAACACGTCCCGACATCTCGACGCAGGTGCGATTCCGGAAGGAAAACGAAATGCGAACCGGCGCGGCGCGGCTGCGCGCCGACGGTTTCGCCGGCCCAGTGAAAGTGCTCACCTCCTGCCCCTCGTGCCTGCAGGGGCTGTCGCGGTTCAACGATGACTCCGGGACGGAGGCCGATTACATCGTCGTCGAGATCGCGCGCCACATCCTCGGTGACGATTGGCTCCCCGATTACGTCAACGCGGCGAGTAAGGGCGGGATCGAGCGGGTCCTGCTCTAGCAGCGCAATCAGCGGCGGCGAGCGACGATAAAGGACGGCGCTTGCATAGTCGACGCGAAGAGCGCGGGGCCGGCGTTGCCGGTGATCGCTGCCGCGTCGAACGCGGGCTCGGCGAAATGAGCGCTGGCGACGATCGATATCGTGGCTACAGCGACGCACACTGCGCTCAAGATCCAGCGGGCCTTGCGCGAACCTCTGCCGCCCTGGAAAAAGGCCCCGCGACTGCGCGCGGGGCGCGCAGCGCGGGTTGGAGGCAAGGGCTGCGCCGGCGGCGATGAGACGGCGGTGCCGGAATCTTCGGGGCCCGCCTGGGCGGGACACCCCGGGTGGCGACCTTCGATGGTGCGGTCCATGATTTCCTCGTCCTGAAGCGTACAAGTGGTCGTGTCCATGGGGCTGAGTCTGCGCCAGACCAGTCCTTCCATGCGGCGGAGCATTCCGCATTGCGGAAGTCGAATATTCTGCAGGCGAGAGAGCACCCGACCGGCGGGGCGGGCATGCCCGGCGGCGGCCGAGGGTCCATGTGTTTGTGCTATAAGAGCCTTGAGGCCCCGAGGCACGGCCCCCGCGAAGCGTTTGCCCCGGCGGGCGGTTGGCGTCCCGTGCGCACGGAGAAACGGTGACCAACGAGTTCACGCTCACGCAGACCGGCACCGAGCCGACGGCGCTGGCGTTCGCGGACGCCGACGGTTGCGCGCGCTGGTTGCGGGCGCTGCCGCTATCGAACATCCCCAAGCACTACGACGCGATCCGCGGCCAGTTGAAGCGGATGACAGAGGCCGACTTCTCGCCGCGAGAACGTGCGCGCATCGCCGAGGTATTCCGCGAGCCGGTCGCTTACCTGCATACCGAGCTTGCCCGCCGCTACGCCGGCAAGCCGCATCCGGCGACCGATCGCGAACACGACGCCGCCGAGCAGGGGCTCGCGCTTTGGCAAGCCCTCTGGAACCAGTACTCGGCTTGTCTGAAGCCGCTGCTCGAGGGCGATCCCGAGCTGCAAGGCGTCAAGGCCAAGGTCCTGCAGCGCGGTCTGTGGGTCGGCAAGCAGCTGATCTTGGTCTACGGCTTGGCTCGGCGCGTGCCCGCAGCGAATGTGTGGCAGGAATTGCATGCGTATTATCGCCTCGCCGAGATTCTGGAATGCTCGGTCAGCGCGGTGTCCGACGAGCTGATGCCCAATGCGGTCGGCGTCTCGTGCTACTCGACCTATTCGCACGCGCTGCTGTTGAATCTGGCCGATCCCTGTGCGCTGACGGTGCGGCAAATCGAGTTGGCCGACCGCTGGCTCTCGATGTGGGCGCGTAAGGTCTTCCCGTATGCGCAGCAGCGCGAGACCGAAGGCCCGGTGATCGTCATCGACCTTGATGCACCGGCTGGAGCGTCACTGGTTGCGGTCGCGCCGCGCCACGCGAGCGAAGCCACGCGGTTCGGTTACCCGGCCAAGCTCGCGACCAGCGTCCGCGGACGGTTGAAGCGGCTCGCCAGCGGGGCCAATCCGGCGGAGCTGCAACTCGGTCATGATGTCTCGGTCGAAGCCTCAGCGGCGCTTCTGTCGCATCTTGACTCGCGCTGGTACACGCCGCCGAAAAGGACGGGCAACGACACGCAGACGAGCCTGGATTTGTGCGTCGGCGGTCTCGGCGCCGCGTACTTCCGCGTCGCAGGACGCACGTTCAACCGCCAGGACCCTCTGGGGCGGCTGTCCTACCACGGCACGCAGCATCTGGCGACCCTCGGAGCCCTGACCGATTACGACCGCAACAAGGACGAGGCCGAGAAGAGCTGGGCATGGGAGCACTGGCAGGGAATCTATGATTGGGACGAGGCGAATGTCCGCCGCGTCGGAACCGCGCAACATCGGTGGCATCTGGAGCAGCTCGTCATCGTCCGTGACGACGAGCGCGTGCGCTGCGGCTATATAAGGCGAGTAGCGCTCGACAGCCATGGAGAGCTCTCCGTGACGCTCAGGTTATGGTCCGGCTCGCCGACTGCATTGGGCGTGCGCGCACTCACGACGATGCTGTCGGAGGATCCGCCCGTCCCCGTCGTCCTTCTCGGAGCCACGACCGACGAGAAGGCGTCGATAATCACGCCGCCGCGGACGTTCAATCCGGGTCGCATTCTGCGGTCGTTCGACTCGGGCCCCGAGCGGCGCTTTCGCCTGACGCGCCTCGTTCAGCGCGGCGCAGATTTCGAGCGCGTTGCCTTCGAGGAATCGCCCGCGTAGCCGCACCGCGGAGGCGGTAACGCTGATGCCGAATCGACTCGCTGGGGAGACGAGCCCTTACCTTCTCCAGCACGCGGGCAATCCGGTCGACTGGTACCCCTGGGGCGAAGAGGCGCTCGCCCGCGCCCGCCGCGAGGACAAGCCAATCCTGCTTTCGATCGGATATTCCGCCTGTCACTGGTGCCACGTGATGGCGCACGAGTCCTTCGAAGACGACGGCGTCGCCGCGCTGATGAATGACCTCTTCGTCAACATCAAGGTCGACCGCGAGGAACGGCCCGACCTCGATCAGATCTACCAAACGGCACACGCGATGCTCACGCAGAGGAGCGGCGGCTGGCCGTTGACGATGTTTCTCACGCCGGACCAGGCGCCTTTCTTCGGCGGAACGTATTTTCCGAAGGCCTCGCGCTACGGCCTGGCCGGGTTTGCCGATCTTCTACCGCGGATCGCCGCCGCGTACCGCGAGCAGGGCGCGGCGATCGCCGAGCAGAACGCCAGGCTGAAGGCTGCATTGGCGCTTACCAACCCGGATGCGCAGGACGCGCGCGCTGCGTTGCCTGTCGATGCGCCCAAGCTTGCCTTCGCCGCGCTCGCGCGCTCGTTCGACTCCGTCCATGGCGGGTTCGGTGGAGCGCCGAAATTTCCGCACCCGTTCGAGCTCGAGTTCTGCCTCCGTCGCTACGCCTCGCGCGGCGACAAGAGCGCACTCGAGATCGCCATGGTCACGCTCGCGCGCATGGCCGAAGGCGGTATCCACGACCAGCTCGGCGGCGGTTTCTGCAGATACAGCGTCGACGCCGAATGGACCATCCCGCATTTCGAGAAGATGCTCTACGACAATGCGGCGCTGCTCGCGGTGTACGCCGACGCTTGGCGGGCGAGGGGGGACGCAGCGTTCGCGCGTGCGGCGCGCGGCATTGTCGCCTGGACATTGCGCGACATGCGTGCCCCCGAGGGTGCTTTCTACTCGAGCCTCGACGCCGACAGCGAGCACGAGGAAGGCAAGTTCTACGTCTGGACGCCGGATGTCGTGCAAGCGTTGCTGACCGCCGACGAGTGGGCCGTGGCGCGGCGTCACTGGGCGCTCGACCGGCCGCCCAATTTCGAGCACGCCGCATGGCATCTGCGCGTCGGCGTGCCGCTCGCCGAGGTGGCGCGCGAGCTCGGGATTGCATTGGAGGCCGCCGAGGCGCGGCTTGAGCTCGCGCGCGCGAAGCTCTTCGCCGCGCGCGAACAGCGCGTCCACCCTGGGCGCGACGACAAGGTCCTCACCTCATGGAACGCGCTGATGATCGGCGCGCTTGCCCGCGCAGCACGCGTGTTCGACGAGGCCGAATGGCTCAGCGCGGCGCAGCGCGCGGCCGATTTCCTGCGCGGCTCACTCTGGCGCGACGCGCGGCTCGTCGCGACATACAAGGATGGCCGCGCGCATTTGAACGCTTATCTCGACGATCATGCCTATCTGCTCGCTGCATTGCTCGAGTTGCTGCAGACCTCGTTCCGGTCGCAGGACCTTTCGTGGGCGATCGAAATCGCCGATGCCCTGCTGCAGCGGTTCGAAGATTCGGCAAGCGGCGGCTTCTTTTTCACCAGCCACGACCACGAGGCGTTGATCCATCGGCCCAAGCCGGCGCACGACAATGCGACGCCTGCGGGCAACGGCATCGCCGCGCAGGCGCTGCTCACGCTCGGCCACTGGCTGGGCGAGTCCCGTTATCTCGACGCCGCGGAGCGCACGCTGCGCGCGTTTGCGGGCGAGCTCGGCGAGCGGCCTTCCGGTGTCGCTTCGTTGCTGATCGCCCTCGAAGAATGGACGACTCCGCCGACGAGCGTCTTGCTGCGCGGCGACCCGGCAACTTCGGCCTCGTGGCAGCGGCTGCTCGAACGTACCTATCGTCCGCGGGTGCGCACGCTCGACCTTTCCCGCGCGGGAGTGCTCACTGGCGCCCTGGCACGCCCGCATCAAGACGGCGAAGCTGCGGCCACCGCATGGGTGTGCACGGGTACGTCATGCCTGCCGCCGATCCACGCGCTCGAAGCGCTCGAGCGAGGGCTTGCCGCCGGGGTGTGATCGATTTTTCGCGCGGGCGCCGATGTGGCGTGACGTCGACGCTTCCGGTAACATTGCGGACGTTTTTCCCCTTATCGCACGGGAGATAACAATGAAGCGCTACGGCACGCTGCTCGCCGCCGGTCTTTTTGTCGCGGGCGGCGCCAACGCCGCGCTCGACAACAAGGCTGCCGAGGAGCTGATGAAAAAGGATGGCTGTGCGGCCTGTCACGCGATCGACAAGAAAGTCATCGGACCCGCGTACCAGGAAGTCGCGGCGAAGTACAAGGGCGACCCCTCCGCGCCGGCGAAACTCGCCGACAAGGTCAAGAAAGGCGGTGTCGGGGTCTGGGGTCAAATCCCGATGCCGCCGAACGCGCAGGTTCCCGACGCCGACATCAAGAATCTCGTCGCGTGGATCCTGGCGCTTAAGAAGTAGCGGTGCTCGCAGAAAGCGTTCGATCACGGCGAGCCGCTGTGACTCAAGCGCGGGTGGCGCAAGACGCGTCGTCGAGCGGGTGACCCGGCTTGCGGCGGCCACTCAACCACGAGTAGCCGCGCGAGCCCGTGGCGAGGGGCCCTGCGCACAAAGTGCGCGGGGATCGCGCGAGGCGAGTCGCGGCTGCGGCCGACACGCAACCTGTGCATGTCAGCAAAACCGTGCAAAGAGGCCGCCGCGCACAAGCCACCCGCTTACGACGACTGCGCCACAACGCGCATTCGTCCCAGCGGCTCGCCGTCTCACAGCGTCGTGTCAGTGACTGCGTGCGCGCTCGCACTGAGCGGCGTCGCCGACGGAGGTTTTTGACAAGCAGCACCACGGCCGGTAATCTTGCTGTTCCCGTACAGGAGAGAGCGACGTCGAACGTCTGACGCTCGACCCGCCGCCGAAGGCGTAACTCCCGCAATCGCTCAGGCACCGAGGACTGCGCGGGCGTAGCAACCAATCTGGAGAGCGGCCGTCCGCAATATATTCGGGCGGTCCACCGAAGGGGCATCCGGCGTCAGCTTTTGCGCGCGCCGCAATCTCTCAGGTAAAAGGACAGACGGGGCGAGACCGAACCAACGGTATCGCCCTTTTTCGTTGTCCGGGAGAAGCCATGCTCCGACAGACTCCGCTCAACGCCGCGCATCGCGCTGCCGGCGCAAGGATGGTCGACTTCGGCGGCTGGGACATGCCGGTCAGCTACGGCTCGCAGATCGAAGAGCACCACGCGGTGCGCCGCGACGCCGGCATGTTCGACGTGTCGCACATGCTCGCGGTCGATCTCTCCGGCGACCAAGCGCGCGCGTTCCTGCGCTACGCGCTTGCCAACAACGTGGACAAGCTCGCCGTGCAGGGCAAGGCGCTCTATTCGTGCCTGCTGCGACCTGACGGCGGGATCCTCGACGATCTGATCGCGTACTTCCTGCGCGAGGATGCTTTCCGCATCGTCGTCAACGCGGCTACGGCCGACAAGGATGTCGCCTGGTTCAACGCCTTGATTGCCGAGCGCGGCTCGGAGCTTGCGCTCAAGCCGCGGCGCGACCTCGCGATGATCGCGGTGCAGGGACCCAGCGCCCGTGACAAGCTGTGGCGGGCGCTGCCGGAAAGCCGCGCCGTGTCGGAATCGTTGAAGCCGTTCGTGGCGGCCGAGCTTGACGATTATTTCATCGCCCGGACTGGCTATACCGGCGAGGATGGATTCGAAATCACGCTGCCGGCCGTGCGGGCAGCCGGGTTGTGGAATGCGCTTGCAGCAGCGGGCGTCCAGCCGTGTGGACTCGGTGCGCGCGATACGCTGCGGCTGGAAGCAGGCATGAATCTCTACGGTCAGGACATGACCGAAGCCGACAATCCGCTCGAGTCCGGGCTCGCCTGGACGGTCGATCTCGCAAGCCCGCGCGATTTCGTCGGCAAGGCGGTGCTCTCTGCCGCGCAGATAGAGCGACAACAGGTTGGCTTGATCCTGCAAGGCAAGGGCGGCGTCCTGCGCAGCCACCAGAAAGTTCTCACCGCCAAAGGCGGCGGCGAGATCACCAGCGGCACTTTCTCGCCGACGCTCGCGCAGTCGATCGCGCTCGCCCGCGTGCCCGTCGGCGTCGCGCCCGGCGATACCGTCGCAGTGGAAATCCGCGACAAAAAGCTCAATGCGCGCGTCGTCAAGCCGCCTTTCGTGCGCCACGGCAAGGCCCTCATTTCGTAATTCCTTCGGAGAGCATCCATGAACGTTCCCGCGAATCTCAAATACACCGACAGCCACGAATGGATCCGCGCCGATCCCGACGGCACGCTCGCCATCGGCATCACCGATCACGCCCAGGAAGCTCTGGGCGATCTCGTGTTCATCGAGCTGCCCGCGGTCGGGCGAACCGTAAAGGCCGGCGAGGCAGTCGCCATCGTCGAATCGGTCAAGGCGGCGTCCGACGTCTATGCTCCGGTGGCGGGCGAAGTGGCGGCGGCCAACACCGAAGTGACGGACGCTCCCGAGAAAGTCAACGCCGATGCCTACACACATTGGCTCTACAAGCTCAAGCCTGCAAACGCGGCCGACGTCGGCAAGCTCCTCGACGCCGCCGCGTATGCCAAAGTGATCGGTGAGGCATGAGGACCCGTCGATGAAAATGGACAAGCCTCGAACCGTGGTCGCTCGCCGCCCACTCGCCGAGCTGGAACAGCATCGCGGTTTTGTCGACCGCCATATCGGCACGACCGATGCCGAACAGGCAGAGATGCTCAAAGTGCTCGGCTACGCGTCGCGATCGGCGCTCATCGAGGCGGCCGTGCCACCCGCGATCCGCCTGCGCGAGCCGCTGGCGCTGTCTGCCGCGAAGGGAGAAGAGGAGGCGCTCGCCGAATTGAAGGCGATGGCGCGCAAGAACCGCGTGCTGAAATCGTATATCGGCCAGGGTTATTACGGCACGCTGACGCCGGGCGTAATTCTGCGCAACGTGCTCGAGAATCCCGCCTGGTATACCGCGTATACGCCCTACCAGCCGGAGATATCGCAGGGGCGGCTCGAGGCGCTGGTCAATTTCCAGACGATGGTGTGCGATCTCACCGGGCTGGCCATCGCCAACGCGTCGATGCTCGACGAGGCGACCGCCGCGGCGGAAGCGATGACGCTTGCGCGTCGGGTCGGCAAGAGCGCGAGCAATGCGATCTGGGTCGCGGATGATGCCTTGCCGCAGACGATCGACGTCATGCGCACGCGCGCGCTGCCGCTCGGGCTCGAGGTGCAGGTCGGGCCCGCCGCGGCGGCCGCAGGAGCGGATTGCTTTGCCGCGCTGCTGCAATATCCGGGCGTCAACGGCGATGTGCGCGACTATCGGGCCCTTGCGGAAGCCTTGCACGCGCGCGGTGCGCTCGTCCTTGTCGCTGCCGATCCCCTGGCTCTGACGCTGCTCGCCGCGCCGGGCGAATGGGGCGCGGACGTCGTCGTCGGCTCGAGCCAGCGCTTCGGCGTGCCCATGGGATTCGGCGGGCCGCACGCGGCGTTTTTCGCCACTCGCGACGAATTCAAGCGCAGCCTTCCCGGGCGACTGGTCGGCGTGACCATCGACAGCAACGGACAGCCCGCGTATCGGCTGGCCTTGCAGACGCGCGAGCAGCACATCCGGCGAGAGAAGGCGACGTCGAACATCTGCACCGCGCAGGTTCTGCTCGCCGTGATCGCGGCGATGTACGCAGTCTACCATGGGCCGGTGGGTCTCGCGACGATCGCGGCGCGGATTCATCGCTTGACCGGCGTCCTCGCGGCCGGGTTGAAGCAGTTCGGTGTCGCCGTGGTCAACGACACGTTCTTCGACACGCTGACCGTCGCAACCGGAGAGCGCAGCTTCGAGTTGCACGCCGCTGCCGCCAGCCGCGGCGCCAATCTGCGTCAGGTCGACGCGACACACGTGGGCGTCTCGCTCGACGAGACGACCACCCGCGAGGATGTCAGGCTGCTCTGGCAGATCTTCGCGCCCGAGGGCGCCGCGCTACCTGACTTCGACGCGCTCGAGCCGACGGTCGACGACGCGTATCCCGTCGCTTTGCATCGCCGGTCGCCGTTCCTCACGCACCCCACGTTCAATCGCTACCACTCCGAAACGGAGATGCTGCGCTATCTGCGTCGACTCGCCGACAGGGACATCGCGCTCGATCGCTCGATGATTCCGCTGGGATCGTGCACGATGAAGCTGAACGCGGTCGTCGAGATGATTCCCATCACCTGGCGCGAGTTCGCGCACATGCATCCGTTCGCTCCCGCCGGCCAGACCGCGGGGTATCGCGAAATGATCGCCGGATTGGAGCGCATGCTTTGCGCGGCGACCGGTTATGCGGCGGTCTCGCTGCAGCCCAACGCGGGGTCGCAGGGCGAGTACGCCGGCCTGCTCATCATCCGCGCGTACCACGCGAGCCGCGGCGAAGCGCATCGCAACGTCTGCCTGATTCCCTCATCGGCGCACGGGACCAACCCCGCGTCCGCGCATATGGCCGGCATGCGGGTCGTCGTCGTCGCCTGCGACAACCAGGGCAACGTCGATCTCGCCGACCTGCGCGCCAAGGCCGAGGCGCATCGCGCCGATCTTGCCGCGATCATGGTCACGTACCCTTCGACCCACGGCGTATTCGAGGCGGGCATCCGCGACATCTGCGACATCGTGCATGCGCACGGCGGCCAGGTGTACGTGGACGGAGCGAACCTGAATGCGCTGGTGGGCCTGGCTGCGCCCGGCGCGTTCGGCGCCGACGTATCGCACTTGAATCTGCACAAGACGTTCTGCATTCCGCACGGCGGTGGCGGTCCGGGCGTCGGGCCGGTCGCAGTCCGCGCGCATTTGGCGAAGTTCCTCCCCGGACACCGCATGCTCGATGCCAAGGCGGAGGCGATCGGTCCGGTATCCGCTGCGCCCTACGGCAGCGCCGGCATCCTGCCGATTTCGTGGATGTATATCGCCATGATGGGCGCCGACGGGCTGAAAGCGGCTACCGAGTCGGCGATCCTCGCGGCGAATTACATCGCCAAGCGGCTTTCGCCGCACTATCCGGTGCTCTACTCGGGAAGCGGCGGCTTGATCGCGCATGAATGCATACTCGACCTGCGGCCGGTGAAGGAGACGAGTGAGGTCACCGTCGACGACGTGGCGAAACGCCTGATGGACTATGGCTTTCACGCGCCGACGATGAGCTTCCCGGTACCCGGTACGCTGATGATCGAGCCCACCGAGAGCGAGTCGAAGGCGGAGCTCGACCGCTTCGTCGACGCGATGATCGCGATTCGCGAGGAGATCGGCGCCATCGAGGATGGCCGCATGGATCGCGTCGACAATCCGCTGAAAAACGCGCCGCACACCGCGGCGACGCTGCTTGCGGCGAACTGGGCACACGCGTATAGCCGCGAAAAGGCCGCATATCCGGTGTTGGCGCTGAAGTCGGACAAATACTGGCCCCCGGTCGGCCGCGCCGACAATGTCTACGGCGACCGCAATCTAATCTGTACCTGCGTGCCGATCGCCGAGTACGCGGAGTGAAAGTCCTTGTGCTCGGCGCCGGCGTCATAGGCACGACCGCGGCCTGGTTCCTGCGCGCGGCGGGCCACGAGGTGACGGTCGTCGAACGGCAGAAAGATGCGGCGCACGAGACGTCATTCGCGAACGGCGGCCAGATCTCCGTGTCGCACGTCGAGCCGTGGGCGAATCCCGGCGCGCCGCTCCAGATTCTCAAGTGGCTCGGGCAGCCGGATGCGCCGCTGCTGTTCCGGCCCCGGCTCGACTGGCATCAATGGCGCTGGGCCCTCCAGTTCCTGATCGAGTGCCTGCCCTGGCGCACGCGGGGCAACATGCTGCAGATTCTGGCGATCAGCAAATACTCGGGCGCCGCGCTTCGCGAGCTGCGCAGCGCGACGGGAATCGCCTACGACGAGCTGCGGCGCGGGATATTGCAGATCTACACCGACAGCAAGGGTTTCGACGATGCGGCACGAGCGGCCGAGCTGGTGCGCCAATACGGCATCGCGCGCGAGGTGAAGACCGCCGAGGAGTGCGTGGCGCTGGAACCTGCACTCTCGGCGCGTCGAGACTGGATCGTCGGTGGCACGTATACGGCGACGGATGAAACCGGCGACGCTCGCAAGTTCACGCAGGCGCTCGCCGCGCTCGCGGGCGAGCGCGGGGTCGCTTTCCGTTTCGGTGTCACCGTCGAATCGCTCGCGGTCGCGGAAGGCACGGTGTGCGGCGCGCGGATGGTGAACGAAAACAATCGCAAGGAAGTGCTCGCCGCCGACGCCTATGTCGTCTGCCTTTCGAGCTATACGCCGAAGCTCCTCGATCCGATCGGCGTGCGTGCGGTGATCTATCCCGCGAAGGGCTATTCGGCGACGTTGCCGATCGTCGATTCGGCGGCGGCGCCGACGATCAGCATCACCGACGACGCCAAGAAAATCGTCTTCACCCGGCTGGGCGATCGGTTGCGCGTTGCGGGAACAGCCGAGCTTTCAGGCTACGACCTCAAGCTCAATCCCGTGCGCTGCGAAGCGCTGACGAAGCGGGCGACCGAGTGGTTCGGCGCGGCCATCGACCCCGCGCGCGTCGAATACTGGACGGGACTCCGGCCGGCGACGCCGTCGAACGTACCGCTGATCGGCAGAACGCGCTACCCGAACCTTTATCTGAACGCCGGCCACGGCACGCTTGGCTGGACGATGGCCGCAGGCTCGGGCAAGGCGATTGCCGAGATCGTCTCCGGGCGCAAGCCCGAAATCGCCTTCGCGTTCCTGCTTCCCTAAGCAACGACCGATCGTGGCGGAGCGATCGCGCGACGAAGGTATAATGCGGGCCTTCCCGCCGCCCCGATGTGCCGTTGCCTCCATTTGTTGCTGGTGTTCGCGCTTCTTAGCGTTGCCGCGAGCGCCAGCGCGCAGGGCGTACCCGCCGCCGCGGTCCCGCCTCCTGCCATCGCTGCCAAAGCGTACCTCTTGGTCGATGTGTTGAGCGGCCAGACGCTGGTGGCGCAGAATGCCGACGAACCGCGCGAGCCCGCGTCGCTGACCAAGCTGATGACGGCGTACCTGGTCTTCCGCGCGCTCAAGGAGCGAGAGCTCGTGCCCTCGCAGATGGTTACCGTGTCGACAAAGGCGTGGCGGGCCGAAGGTTCGCGCATGTTCATCGACCCGAAAAAAGCGGTGAGCGTCGATGAGTTGCTGCGCGGCGAGATCGTGCAATCCGGCAACGATGCGGCCATTGCGCTTGCCGAAGCCGTTGCCGGCTCCGAGGAAGCTTTCGTCGAGCGCATGAACCGCGAGGCGGCGAAGCTCGGCATGAAGAACACGCGATTCGTCAACGCGACCGGCCTTCCGTCGCCGCAGCAGGCATCGACCGCGGCCGATCTGGCTCGCGTGGCGTCTGCGCTTATCCGCGATTTCCCCGAGTATTACCCGCTGTACTCTCTGAAGGAATATCGTTACAACAACATCACACAGCCCAACCGCAACCGTCTGCTGTGGACCGATCCGTTCGTCGATGGGGTCAAGACCGGCTACACCGATGCCGCGGGCTATTGCCTGATCGCGTCGGCGAAGCGCGGCCCGCGGCGCCTTTTGTCGGTCGTGCTCGGCGCGAGCTCCGACGCAGCGCGCAGCAGCGAGTCGCAGAAACTTCTGAACTACGGCTTCCAATTCTACGATACGGTAGAGCTCTATCAGAACGGAGAGTCGGTAAGCACGCTGCGCGTCTGGAAAGGCGCCGCGAATGCGGTTTCGGCGGGTTTTGTCGCGGATCAGTATGTCACGCTGCCCAAGGGCCAGGCGCAGAAGCTCAAGCTCACGCTGGAAGCGATCGAGCCTCTGATTGCACCGGTGACGCGCGGCCAGCGCGTCGGTGCCGTGAAAGTGACCCTCGAGGGCAAGCCGCTGGGAGAATTTGCCTTGCTCGCGCTCGACGATGTCGCGCCGGCGAGCATCTTCGGAAGAATGTGGGATACGGTGCGGCTGTGGTTCAAGTGACGCGGCTGTCCAAGAGCGCCGCGCGAAGTGCGAGCGCGATTGGAAACAGCCGCGTCATCCCGGGCGAGCGAGAGCGAGGCCCGGGATCCAATTTCATGCGACGTCGCCCGCCAATGAACTTGGGTCCCGGCCTGCGCCGGGACGACTAAAGGAAAGCAATGACGGTTTATCTCAACGGCAAGTTTCTCCCGATCGACGAAGCGCGGATCTCCGTGCTCGATCGCGGGTTCATCTACGGCGACGGCGTATACGAGTTAGTCCCCGTGTACCGCCGCCAGCCGTACAGGTTACCGCAGCATCTCGCGCGCCTGCAGCGCAGTCTTGACGGAATCCGCCTCGCCAATCCGCACCGCGACTCGGAGTGGAAGGCGATCGTTCATGACCTGATCGCGCGGCAGCCCTTCGATGATCAAGGCGTCTACCTGCAGGTCACTCGCGGCGTGGCCAAGCGCGATCACGCCTTTCCGCCCGACGCGGTGCCGACCGTGTTCATGATGAGCAACCCGCTGCCGGTCCTGTCGCGTGAGCAGATCGAGAGTGGCGTTGGCGCCGTGACGGCCGTCGACGAGCGCTGGCTGCGCTGCGATTTGAAGACGATCTCGCTTCTCGGCAACGTTCTCGCGCGACAGTTTGCAGTCGATCACGGAGCGGTCGAGACGGTCATGTTCCGCAACGGGTATCTGACCGAAGCATCTGCGTCGAACGTGTTGATCGTCAAGGGCGGCACCATCATTGCGCCACCGAAGGACAACCTGATCCTTCCGGGAATCACCTACGACGCAACGCTGGAGCTGGCGCGCGAAGGCGGCTTGCCCTTGGAGATTCGGCCGGTGACCCGGGACGAGGCGCTTGCCGCCGACGAGATGTGGCTCTCTTCGTCGACCAAGGAAGTGCTCGCGGTCACGACGCTCGACGGCAAGCCTTTCGCCGGTGGCAAACCCGGACCCGTATACCGGCAGATGTACCGGTTGTTTCAGGCGAGCAAGCCGAAAGCGCTTAGCGCCGCATGACGTGGTGTGGGCTGCGTCGCCCCGGGCATCGCTTCGCTCAGCCCGAGCTACGTCAATCGGCGTGACCCTCCGGGTCCGGCGGGTTGGCGCGATACCTGCTCCCGTGCCACACCAGAGGCGGCAGCCTCCGGTGCGCGGCAGCGATGACTTCGCCGATGAAAAGCATGTGGTCGCCCGCCGGGTGGAGCGCGTGATGCCGGCATTCGAGCCATGCGGCGCAGCCTTCGATCAACGGCGCGTCGGCCTGGCCGAGGCGGAATGCCACGCCCGCGAAGCGATCGGTGTGCGGGCGCGAGAAGCGCCGCGCCAGCTCGACCTGATCGTGTGCGAGCACGTTGACCGCGTATTGTGCGGCGCCTTCGAAGATCGCCAGGCTGCGCGAACGCCGTGCGAGGCTCCAGATTATGAGTGGCGGCTCCAGCGACACCGAATTGAACGAATTGGCGGTGAAGCCGACGAACCCGTGTTGGGCTCGCGCGGTGATGATAGTGACGCCGGTCGCAAACTGCGCCAGGGCGTCGCGGAACTGCCGCTCGGCCGCAGCAGGCCGCTCTATGCGTTCGTTGACTGTCGGCATCGTCTCGCACCGCGTCGCCTGCGACAGGCGAACGGTGGCGCCGCATCTTAGGCGGCTACGCCTTTGGGTGTCAAAACGCGGAAGCCATATGCCTGGCCCTGCCGCTTCTAATCGGGGCCGGCGGCTGGACGGCCGGCGTCCGATGGCGTAAGGACGCGCGGCGCTGCTAAACTATAACTCGGCTCCGAATTCGTCGGTCGACGTCCTTCGCGCATGAACCAGCCGCTGCAGAAGATCATCGCCAACCGCTACCGCGGCCGCGACATCCCCATCGCCCTCGTTTTGCCCGGAGGCGATCGCGTTCCGCTGTCGGAGCGCCCCGAGGTCGACGTGTACGCCCGCACCTGGCAAGGCTTGAGGACGCTTGCATCGCCGGAGTTGGGCGCGCTCGCGCGGGCGTATGTTCGCAACGATATCGATTTCAGCGGCGGCGCGCGCCGCATTCTCGGCATTGCGGAATCGCTGGTAGGCAGCGTCACGCATGGTCGCGATCGACTCGCCACGCGCGCGCGCACGTGGCTCAACCGCCGGCGCGGCAACAGGGCGAACATCCAGCACCACTACGACGTCTCCAACGCGTTCTATCGGCTCTGGCTCGACGAACGCATGGTCTATTCGTGCGCGTATTTCCGCAGCGAGACGGATTCGCTCGACCAGGCCCAGGTGCAGAAGCTCGATCACATCTGTCGCAAGTTGATGCTGAATCCGGGCGAGGAGTTTCTCGACATCGGATGCGGCTGGGGCGCGCTGATCTTTCGCGCGGCGCAAAGTTACGGCGTCAACGCAACCGGCATCACGCTGTCGCAGAATCAGCACGATCACGTCAAGGCGAAAATCGCCGAGCTGGGTCTCGGCGACCGCGTGCGCGTGCAACTGATCGATTACCTCGACTTGCCCGAAGACCGGCTTTTCGACAAGATTGCCAGCATCGGCATGTTCGAGCACGTGGGCGTCCCCAATTACCCGCGCTACTTCGGCAAGATCAGGCGCATCCTCAAGCCCGGTGGGCTGGTGCTCAACCACGGCATCACGCATAACTGGACCGGCGCCGACAGCCTGGGCAGCGGCATCGGCGATTTCATCGAGGAATACGTTTTCCCGGGCGGGCAGCTCGCGCACGTATCGAGGGTCATACAAGGGCTCGCCGCCGACGGCCTGGAGCTGATCGACGCCGAAGCGCTGCGCGAGCACTACGCGCGCACGCTGTGGAATTGGCTCGACCGGCTGGAGGCGAACGCCGACGCAGCCCGGCGCGAAGTCGGGGAGGAGAGGTTCCGTGTCTGGCGGATCTATCTCGCGGGCTCGGCGCACGCGTTCGATCGCGGCTGGTTAACGATCTTTCAGCTGCTCGTCGGCAAGCCGCTTCCGGACGGCCGCTTGCCGCATCCGGCGACGCGGGAGTACATGTACCGGAGCTAGGGGCGACAAAGGCTCAGGACTTGCGCAGATGTCATGCCGGCCCCATATGGGGCCGATGGAGATGACCGAGACCTTACTCGAATTCCCCTGCGCGTTCCCGATGAAGATCGTCGGACGCACCGAGGACGGATTCGCGCAGGCGATTCTTGAAGTCGTGCTGCGCCACGCGCCGGATTTCGACAGCGCCTCGATGGAAATGCGTGCCTCGCGCGAGGGCAGATACCTCTCGCTGACCTGCACGGTCAATGCCACCTCGCGCGAGCAGTTGGACGCGCTGTACCGCGAGCTCTCGTCGCATCCGATGGTCACGATGGTGCTGTAGGAACATCGCCATGGATGGCTGCGCGGTCGCGAGCAACGCGGGCTCAGCGGGCATCGACCCGCAGCGCAGGTGGGCGATGCGGCGACTGGGTCGCACGGATTACGTCGCCACCTGGCGCGCGATGCAGGCGTTCACCGAGGCTCGCACCGCCGGCACGCCGGACGAAATCTGGCTCACCGAGCACGGCCCCATCTATACGCTGGGCTTGGCCGGACGCCGCGAGCACCTGTTGCGCGACAACGGCGTTCCGGTGCTCAAGGTCGATCGCGGCGGACAAGTCACTTATCACGGACCCGGCCAGCTCGTCGTTTATGTGTTGATGGATCTCAAGCGTGCGCAGCTCGGCGTGCGCCGGATGGTCCGGTGCATCGAAACCTGCGTGATAGAATGGCTTGGGTCGCTGGGAATTTCCGCATACGGAAAGCCATCGGCCCCGGGCGTTTACGCCCTGACCGGAAATGTCGAAGCCAAGATCGCGGCGCTCGGATTGAGAGTGCGCAATGGATGCACGTATCATGGTCTGAGCGTGAACGTCGCGATGAACCTCTCGCCTTTTGCCGACATCGATCCCTGCGGCTATCCGGGTCTTGCCGTGACACAGCTCGCCGATTTTGATGTGTTCAGGACGGTTGACGAGGCCGGCGCGGAATTGGCGCCGATGCTTGCGTCGCGATTGGCGTCTGATACTTCGACATGAGCGAGCCAGCGACCTCCGCCCGCGACAACACAGCCGGCGTCAAGCACACCGGAGCCGAGAAGACCGCTCGCATCCCCATCAAGGTCGTCGCGACCGAGCGGCTCCCGAAGCCGCCGTGGATTCGCGTTCGCGCCCCGTCGAGCCCGCGCTTCTACGAGATCAAGAAGATCCTGCGCGAGCACCATCTGCACACCGTGTGCGAGGAAGCCTCCTGCCCGAACATCGGCGAATGCTTCGGCAAGGGCACGGCGACATTCATGATCATGGGCGACATCTGCACGCGGCGCTGCCCATTCTGCGACGTCGGTCATGGCCGGCCTCTGCCGCTCGATACCGACGAGCCGGTGAATCTGGCCGAGACGATCGCGGCGCTTAAGCTTGCGTACGTCGTGATCACCAGCGTGGACCGCGACGATCTGCGCGACGGCGGCGCCGGGCATTTCAGGGATTGC
>DASWDF010000163.1:0-2487 GCA_036395475.1 Casimicrobiaceae bacterium | reverse complement strand
CTGGTACTCGTTGCGCTGGTTCGCGTAGCGGGGCTCGCCGCCCAGCTTCTTGATGACGGTGAAGTCCATGACCTGGTCGAACGGCACCGGATTCGACACCATGCCGACGCGCCGGTACAGGAAGTACGCCGTGTTCCAGGTGCGCTCGAAGTTTGCCGGATTGTTCGCGTTGACGAAGAACTCGCGGTTCTCGGCCCAGTTGGTCGAGTGGGCGTCGCCGAGCATCGACAGCGCGTCTGTCGCGGGAATCGAATATCCCGTCGCCATCAGCTGCGCGGCCTCCTGCTTGGCCGTCTGCGTCTTCAACGCCTCCATCGCGTCGAAGATGCCGCGCACCAGACCCTCGATGATGTCGGGATGATCTTTCGCAAAGTCGGCACGCGCGAACCAGACGTCGGCGATGAGCTTGTTCGCGGTCTGCGTGGAGACGAGCAGCCGATTGCCGCGCACCTTCGACAGGTTGTAAATGTCCGGCGACCAGCTCACTGCAGCGGCGATGGATTTATCGGCATTAAATGCCGCCGCTGCCTGGAAGGCATCCTGCGTGAACTTGAGCTCGACGTCGCCCGGCTGCAGCCCGGCGTCGATGAGAGAGTTCAAGAGGAAGTAGTGCGACGGGGAGTTTTGCGCCAGCACGATCGTCTTGCCGCGCAGGTCGCCGATGTTGCGGACGGCTTCGCGCGCGACGATGCCGTCACCGCCGTTGGAGTAGTCGATCTGCTGAAACACCCGCGGCATGGTGCGCGAGTCGCGGCGCAACTGTTCCACGAACAGCGGGATCATGTCGAGCGTGGCCCAGCCGATGTGGAGGTTGCCGGCGGCGTAGGCGTCGCGCATCGCGACGGGATCGTCGATCAGCACCAGCTCGACCTTGAAGTCCTGACCGCTCGGCGTGTGCCAGACTTTGCCGGCCTTGAAGCCGCCATTCGCGTAGATCACCGGCGCCCACCCGGCCCACACGTTGAGCGCCATGCGCACGGTGCGGTTGGTGAGCGGCTTGTAGTTCGAAATGCCGCGGACCGGCGGCAGGCGCTGCGCGGGGACGTAGGTGTACTCTTTGGCCGTCGTGACGGTGCTCGTGTCGCTCGCCTCGGTATGCGAGGTCTCCGAGGGGTTGATGAGCGATCCGAGCCCGCCTTGCTTGCCGCCGTAGCGGTGCAGGCCCAGATACACCAGGCCCGCGATGACGAGCAGCAGGACGACGTAGAATGCGCCCCTGGGTCTTCCGTTCGCCATGGTTATGCGCTCCGTCAGGAGTTCTTGTCGGTGGCCGGGCCGAGGTTCTTATTGCCCTCGACTACGGGCGTCGTCTCGGGCGACTTGAGGCCGAGCTCCACCTCGTACTGTTGCAACACGTCCTCCGCGAGCTGCGATTCGACGCGCTCGCGCGCCTTGATATCGGCGACCCCGCGCGAGGAGAGATCGGCCGCGACCCGTACCTTGCCGCGGTTGGTATCGATTTTCTGCTGGATGATCTGCTCGATTTGTCCGAAGTCGGTCGTCACGTCGAAGTTCAGGTCGCCTGCGATGCGCGCGATCTCGGCTTCGGCCGCCGTCATCTTGAGATCGGCGTTGTAGCGCTCGATTTTCTCGCGCACTTCGGCGAGCTGCTTGTTGGCGTACTGGATTTTCTTGAGGTTGTTCTCGTACGCCTCCTCGTGGAGCTTGAGCTGCTCCTGGTTCTGCGCGAGGTCGCCCTCCGCCTTCTGGAGCTGCAGCGCGAACTTGCCGGCGGTCTCGCGATCGCCCGCCTTGAGGTAGGCTTTCACCTCGGCCTTCAGCTTGTCGACCTGGGACTTGCCCATGGTCGTTTGTCGCACGACGCGCTCGACCAGCCCGCGATAGAGCTCCAGGCCTTTGCGGCCTTCCTGGAGCTGCTCGACGGAGCGGTCGTATTCGAGCCGCATGATGGCGATGGGGTCGCGCTCCCACAGGGCGTTGGCGATGCTGTTGAAGAACGCGCGAATTACGGTGACGAACTTTTGGAAAATCATGTCGCCGTCCTCGTCATGGAGTGGCTACGGCGACCAATATATATCAGGACCGGTGCGCTGCAGCCTCGCGGAGAGCCGCCGTCGCCGTGGCCAGTTGCCCATCCGTGACATATGGGGCCGGGCCGAGCCTGAGCAGATCGCCCCGATAATCGGTCCAGATGTTCTGTTGCCGCAATGCCTGCTGTAACTGGGCAGTATGGGGCGCGCGGGGCGCGCGAAACGACACAAAACCGCCGATCGCCGTGAGGGGAACTTGGGGATCGTGCCCAAGGCCCTTTAGAAGCTGCCCGACCTGGTGCTGGCTCAGCTCGCGCAATTCCGCGGGCGTCAGCTTCTGCTGTTCGAAGAACGCGAACACCGCGGCGGCGCGATAATGACTCGTGTAGTCGTAGGTCGCGCCGGCGAACCGCGCCGGGCCGGGGCCGTACTCCACCTTACCGGACGGGCGCTTAGTGAGCTCGGTGAACTCACTGAACCACCCCGTGATCACCGG
>DASWDF010000162.1:0-4552 GCA_036395475.1 Casimicrobiaceae bacterium | reverse complement strand
CAAATCCCAAAATGCCGTTAAAAGTCGGCAACATTCCTTAATCCTCGATCGATGGTTGCGGCATTAGGCTGTGCCAAACGCCTATGGAGACACGTTTAATGATCCAACGGCTGCAGCAGCACGCCCTGCCGATTGTCATCGCGGTGGCCTTCTATGTCAGCGGGTTCTTCGCGATGGCGAACGTGCTCACCTTGAACAACCGGGAAATCGTCCTCGGTCTTGTGGCCGGCACGATTGGCGGCCTGACCGTGCTCATCGCGGTTCTGGTCGACGAGCGGCGGTCCGGAGAATCCTCGGGCGCGCTGACGTGACGTAGAGCGGCCGGCCGTCACGGGGTTGGCGGCATCGATCTTTGTGTGGCGGCGCTGTGCGGAGGCGGACGAGTGTCCACCGTCTGTCCGAATTCAAGTCGGAGGAGCCTTGGGGCGGTAAATTTTCTCTTAATCCATCGCTAGCGACACCATTGGAGGTTCGAAACAAATTTCCAACGGTTTGTAGCTAAATTGCATCCCACTGTCGTTGAGGGGCGTGCGACGATGCGCAACGATCATCGAGTTGCATGCTCGCCGAAGCGGCGGCCATCTCGATCGGCGTCCGTCGATTGCATCATCACTCTCCAACCCGATCGCCGTGGGTGTGCGGCCAACTGCTGCGTGTACTGACATATGTCGACTTCCGAGGAACGCGATCAAGCGCCCGCTCTGCCGCCGGACGATGAGAACCGATCGCGCGCTCGGATTGCGCACGCGAGCCTCGACGTGCTCAAGGCCTTGTTGAATCTCGAGGGCGACGGAAACTCCCATTCTGACGCCCTGCGGACGCTCCGCGGCGTCTTCGCCTTCGAACGAGCATTGGTGCTGGAAGATCGGGATGCCGCCCTGCATTGTGCCGCCACCTTGCCGGTCGAGGCGGCCGGCCAGCACTGGCCGTCCGGGGCATTCTTCCAGAACGTTCTGCACGGGCGCGTCATGGCGACCGGCCCCGAGCGGACCGACGAGTGGCAGGACATCCCCGCCGACTTGATACCCCCGTCGCAGGCGGCGCTGTGCCTTCCGGTCGCCATCCGCGGCCGCCGCGCCGTGCTGGTCATGCTGCGGGGAGATGAGCCCTTCTCCGACGATCACGTCGTCATCGCCCGGCAATGTGCGGTAATTGCGTTGGCGGCGCTGGCAGCCCGCAACAGCGACAAGCTCGAAAGCGAGATCGAACAGCTCCGCGCTCAGGTGGCGCAGCTGCAGCAAAGCGAACAGAAACAGGATGACGATCGGTTACTCAAGGAGATCGTCAACCACCTCCCGATCGGCCTGACCGTTCAGGACGAGAAGGGCCGTTTCATCTTGGTGAACGATATCGCCGCCGCCAACCTGGGAACGCCGATCGAATACCTGATCGGCGCCTCGCCCGCCGACTTTCTCTCCGCCGAAGACGCGGTGGTCAGGCGCGAATGGGAAGTCGGCCTGATGCAGTCCGGCCAGTTGAGCACGGTCGAGGAAAACGTTTCTGCCGAATCCGGCGAGCAGACCTGGCTCACCTCGCACAAGCCGGTTCGCATTCTCGATCAGACGTTGCTGCTGACGAGTTCGCTCGAAATCACCGAGCGCAAGCGGGTCGAAAACGATCTCGCCACGCGCGTGCATTTCGACGAACTGACTGGATTTCCCAACCGCACCCTGATCCAGCGGCAGGTCGAGGAACTCCTGCGCCGGCACGGCAGTGACGAACGGTTCGCGCTCGCGTTCATCGATCTCGACAACTTCAAGCACATCAACGACTACTACAGCCACGCCGTTGGCGATGCGCTGCTCGTGAAGATCGCAAAGCGGATCGCGAACCGCCTGCGCGACAGCGACATGCTCGCGCGCATCAGCGGCGACGAATTTCTCCTCCTGCTTCACCCGATCGAGCGCGATGACCGGGTCCGGACCACCATTGCTAACATCCTGGAAGATCTGAAGCAGCCGTTCCAAATCGAGGCGTTCGAGATGTTCACGTCGGCGTCGATCGGTGTCAGCATCCATCCCGACCACGGCATGAGCTACGAGGAATTGCGCCGCAACGCCGACAACGCGATGTACCGCGCCAAGAACGGTACCAAGGGCGACGCGATCTATTTCGACGTCAACATGGGACGGTCGATCACTGCCCGGATGGAGCTGGAACAACGCTTGCGCCTCGCAATTCGCGACCGCAAGTTCTGCTGCGCATTCCAGCCCAAGGTCGACATCCGCAGCCAAGAGGTGATCGGATTCGAAACGCTGGTGCGCTGGCGCGACGACGCCGGCGAGATTCAGCCGCCCAGCTCGTTCGTCGGGCTGGCGATCGAGCTTGGCCTGATCGATCCCATCACGCAATTCGTGCTGGCGGAGGCGCTCAAGTCGATCGGGCAGCTCGACGACTCGTTCGGCGCTGCCACCATGATCAGCGTCAACGTCGCCGCCAAACAGGCCGGCGACGTTGAGTACATGCGATCGCTGGTCGAGCTCTTGAAGGAGAGCCCGCATGCCCAGCGCATCATGCTCGAGCTCACCGAGGATGCGTTCGTGGAAAAGAGCAAGTTTCAAGCGCAGGTCCTTCCGATGCTGCGCGAGATCGGCGTCCGCGTGTCGATCGACGACTTCGGGACCGGCTACTCCTCGCTGAGCTCGCTGGCGGACATCCCAGCCGACGAGCTGAAAGTCGACCGATCGTTCATCACCTCGATCCACGAGCGTCCGCGCAGCCAGAGCGTGCTGCGGGCGATCGAGTCGCTCGGCCATGCGCTGGAGATGACGATCGTGGCCGAGGGCGTGGAGACCTTCGAGGAGCTTGCCTATCTGCAGGCAGCCACCCGTATCCGTTACGCGCAAGGCTATTACTTCTCCAAGCCGTTCTTCCTGCACGACGCCGCGAACGCGAGGCGCGTGAACTTCGAGGGGCGGGCCGCCGAGGCGACGCGGGAACATGTCGGCAGACGCGGCGTCGGTGGATCGCGCGGCGGCTGAGCCACGCGGCCAGGTTCCACCAACAATCCGTCGCAGGTTTGCGATCAGCGCTTCGGCTGGCTCGTGATCGATTGCCGCAGCGCGGCAATCGGGTCGGCCTGGCTGGTCAGCGGCTTTTTCAGGAGACTGAGCCGGCTCGGCTCCGGCCTCGCTTCCGGCGCGAGCGCCGGCGCGGGCTGCATCGGCACCGCGTCGGGGCCGGCCGCCGGCCGCATGTCGCGCTGCGCTTCGTCCTGATTGGCCTTCTGGCTCACGGTCGAACCACGCCAGCGCTCGACCACCGACGCGATGAAGGTGAGATCGAACCCGCCGGCGGGCGAGATCGGCTCGTTGGCAAACGCCTCGCTCCTCGGCAGCACCTGCGGTGGCAGTTCCGTGAACGTCAGCCGGCTCGGCAGCGGCACCCCGACGCCGAAGGCCAGCGCCTCGCGAGTGCCGAGCGACGGCACAAACGAGAACAGGTCGCCGGCGGTGTCGGAGACGGCCGAGCGCAGGAGCGCCTGGTCGCGGTCGTTGGAGAGCCGCATCGCGAACAGCGTGCTGCACTGGGAAATGATCTTGGGATCGAGCTCGGCCGGGCGCTGGGTCACCAGTCCCAGGAACACGCCATACTTGCGGCCTTCCTTGGCGATCCGCGCGATCGCCCGCCGGGTCGGACCGAATCCGATCGTCCGATCGACCGACGCGTAGCGATGCGCCTCCTCACAGACGAACAGCAGCGGGATCGCGCCGTCGCTCCACAGTCCGAAATCGAACGCCATGCGGCACAACACCGACACTACCGAGTCGACGACCTCGGCCGGAATGCCGGCAAGCTGCATGACCGTCACCGGCTTGCCGTCGGCGGGAAGCCGGAACAGCGCACCGATCACCTCCGCCATCGTGTCGCCGCCGACGTTGGCGTTCTCGAACAGGAAGGCGTAGCGCGAGTCGTTGCTGACCGTCTCAATGCGCGTGATGAGCCGGTGATAGATCATCCGCGAGGAGCGGTTCTCAAGCTTGCCCATCCGCTCGTCGATCATCATCAGCAGATCCTGCAAGCGGTACGGGACCGGCGTGTCGACGGTGTAGCCGACGCTCTTGGGATCGGCCTTCTTGATCGCCAGGCGCTCTGCCGTGGCGCGGTATTGGGTGTAGGCGACCTTGGCGAGCGGAATGACCTCCGAGAGGATTTCGACCTCTTCTTCGATGACCGGACGGCCGCCGAAGAACACGTCCACGAGCTCCTCGAAGCTGAACAGCCAGAACGGCAGCCGCAGATTCGCCGGGCTCACCACATAGGCGCTGTCGCCGAAGCAGCGGGCATACTCGTTATGAACGTCGAGCAGCATGATGCGCAGGTCGGGCCGCACCCGCAGCACCTGTTGTAGAAGCAGCGCGACCGCGCTCGACTTGCCGACGCCGGTGGTGCCGAGGACCGCAAAGTGCTTGCTCAGCATTTCGTCGAGATCGACGCTGACGCCGATCGAGCTGTCCTGCTGCAGATGGCCGATCTTGATCGAGCGCGGGCCCGGGCTGTCGAAGATGATCCGCATCTCGGTGCTGGTGAGTGGCGCGACCGGATCGCCGAT
>DASWDF010000161.1:0-2356 GCA_036395475.1 Casimicrobiaceae bacterium | reverse complement strand
GTGGCCGATTCGCTCTACCGCGCCGCGCGGCAAGCGCTGAACCGGAGCCAGTACACGCGCGCCGCCGAGCTCTTCAGCAGCATCCGCGATAGGTATCCGCGGTCCACCTATGTCCCCAACACGTATTACTGGCAGGCCTTCGCGCTCTATCGCGATGGATCAGAGGAATCGTTGCGCGCTGCACGCGAGGCGCTGCAGACACAGGCGTCGCGATTCCCCAAGGCGACCACGCGCCGTGACGCCGAAGCACTGTTGCGCCGGGTGCAGGGTGGACTGGCGCGGCTCGGCGACCCCGATGCCACCGCGGACGTGACGGAAGAAGCCGATAACGTCGCTCCGCCGACTCCCGTCATCACTGCGACACCGCCCGTGGGTCCCGGCCCGGCGATCGTTGGACGGCCAGGTCGCACCTATCGCTTGCACAATGAATCGTGCGACGACGAGGACGACATTCGCATCGCGGCGGTCAATGCGCTGCTGCAGATGGACGCCGATCGTGCCGTGCCCATTCTGAAGACCATTCTCGCGCGGCGCGACACAGGCTCGACCTGCCTGCGGCGCAAAGCGGTATTCCTCGTCTCCCAAAAGCGCAGTCAGGAAACGTCAGCGATTCTGCTGAATGCGGTGCGGTCCGACCCCGATCAAGAGGTTCGGGAGCAGGCGGTGTTCTGGCTGTCCCAGGTGCCGGGCGACGAGACTGTGGCCGCCCTCGACTCGATCTTGCGCGATCCCAAGACGCCTCCCGAGATCCAGGAAAAGGCCATCTTCGCGTTGTCGCAGCACCGGAGCGCGCGCGCCGGCGCCATTCTCCGCGATTTTGCGGCGCGGCGTGACGTCAGCACCGATCTGCGGGAGAAGGCGATCTTCTGGATCGGCCAGAATCGGTCACCCGAGAACGCGCAGTTCCTCAAGGACCTGTTCGCCAAGGTGGAGAACGACGATCTCAAGGACAAGATCATTTTCTCCCTCTCGCAAATGGGTGGCGCGGATAATTATCGCTGGCTCATGGATATCGCCTTGAACCAGAAAGAGGACATGGAGATCCGCAAGAAGGCGCTGTTCTGGGCGGGACAGGGGCACAACGTCGATGTCGCCGATCTGGTGAAGCTCTACGACAGCATGACCGACCGCGAGATGCGGGAGCAATTGATTTTCGTCTACTCGCAGCGCCGCGAAGACGCCGCGCTCGACAAGCTCTTCCAGATCGGCAAGAACGATCCCGACCGCGAGCTCCGCAAGAAGGCGATCTTCTGGATTGGCCAGTCGCGGAGCCTGCGCGCTTCGGCATACCTCCAGGAGCTGATCAACCAATGAACACACGTGCGTCGTACGTCGTGCGTCGTGCGTGGGTCGCCCTGCTGCTGGCAGCCCCCGCATTGCAGGCGCAATCACTCGAGCGCCGAGTCACCGCGGCACCCGACGGGTCCGTGCGGTTCAGCTTTGCCGCAAAGCCCGGCGTCTACGGCAACGGCCGCAACATGATCAGCTGGGATTGCGACAAGGGGAATTGCCACAACCAGATCGACGGGAACTGGAACGACCACAACGACTGGGACGCCCCATGCGACTCCGGCCCGGTCCGCGTGGCGCTCACGAAGAGCAGCGGCCGGATAACCGATCTGCGCGTCTACGTCGGCGGCGAGTGGCGGACCGGCACGACTGCGACGGATCTCGGCACGATCGGCACGAAGGACGCCGCAAGTTTTCTGCTCGCGCTCGCGTTGAAGGATGAGAGCCGCGCCTCCGAAAAGGCGATCTTCCCCGCCATGCTCGCCGATAGCGTCACGCTCTGGCCCGACCTGTTGAAGGTCGCGAAGGCGGACAACGTCTCGCGGAAGGTGAAACGCTCGGCCGTCTTCTGGCTCGGGCAAGCGGCCGGCGATGCCGCGACGCGCGGGCTCACCGACCTGGTCGACGACGGCAGCGCGGACCATGAGGTGCGCGAGACCGCGGTATTCGCGTTGTCGCAGCGGCCGAGAGATGAAGGCGTGCCCGCGCTGATTCGGATCGCCAGGGCGAACAAGGACCCCGAGCTGCGGCGCAAGGCGATCTTCTGGCTCGGTCAATCGGACGACCCACGGGCCCTGGGCCTGTTCGAGGAGCTCCTCACCCGACCGTAGGGCCTTTGTATCTTTGCGCCATGCCTTTCTGGACCGGACGGCGTGCCATCGGCGGGATCCTTCTTGCAGTCGTCCTGATCGGCCTCGTATGGGCGGCGGTGGTCGTGACGGTCGCGATCCAGGCCGCTCATGACGAGGCCACCGGCGCCGACGCGATCGTGGTGCTCGGCGCCGCGCAGTACAATGGCCGGCCCTCCCCGGTGTTTCGCGCCCGACTCGATCACGCGGCGGCCCTC
>DASWDF010000160.1:0-2430 GCA_036395475.1 Casimicrobiaceae bacterium | reverse complement strand
ACGACGTCGTCATCACGAATCAGCTGATCGCGAGCGCGGAGTATGTCGGCTCCTCCGTGCACACCGCGATCCGCGGCGGCATCACCAATGGCATCACCACGCTCAACCCGTTCTCCCGATACGGGACGACTGCGATCGTGAACACCTATCCCATCATCGGCGAGGACGGCGTGACGCGGGCCCTGCGAGGCGACGAGACCTATTCCGAAGGGGACGGCGCCAGGTTCGCCGGATTTCTTCTGGTCCACGAGATCGGCCACCAGCTTTTTCATTTCGGCCACCCCTACGCAAGGAGATCCTGCGTGATGAATCCACCGGAGATGCTTCACTTCCGCAGGTGGGTCGAGCGGCTTTCGCCCAGGGACTGTCCGATCGGCGAGTCGGATGCGATGAAGCCCGGGTTCGACAAGTTCCCGCTGTAGGAGCAAATCCCCTGACACGCAGCCGCCACAGAAGACTCGTCACCGGCCACGCCGTGAAGCATCGCATGCTGAAAAGGGGCAGGCGGTGGTTGCGTGCGCTCACCGCCGCCGCGACAGCGCATCCGACACGACTTCACTCGTCGCCGGCATCGGCAAATCTTCCACCCCGAGCGCATCGCACAGCGCATTCACTACGGCCGCCGTTGCGGGCACGACGCCGCCTTCGCCTGCGCCCTTGACGTGCAGCGGATTGCCTTGGGTCGGGTCCTCCGCGTGCTCCAGGCGAAACGCCGGCAGATCGTTGGCGCGGCAAATGCCGTAGTCCATGAAGGTGCCGGTCATCACCTGGCCGGTCGCGGGATCGAGCGCAACGCCTTCGCACAGCGCCTGGCCCACGCCCTGCGCGATGCCCCCGTGCGTCTGGCCTTCGACGATCATCGGATTCACCGCCTGGCCCACGTCGTCGATCGCCGTGTAACGCACGACTCTGACGTCCCCGGTCTCGGGATCGACTTCCACCTCGCACACCGCCGCGCCCGCGGGAAACGCCGGGATTCGCCCGTTGAAATCCTGGGTCGAGGCGAGCGCCTCGCGCATTTCAGCGGGAAGCTTGCCCGATTCGATCGCGCGCGCGAGCTCGAAGAGGCTCACCGCCCGATCGGTCCCCGCGATCCGATACCGCCCGGCTTCGAACGCGAGGTCCGCGGCGGCCGCTTCGAGCAAGGCCGCGGCCGCCGCCCGCCCCCGCTCGACGATCTCCACGGCGGCGCGCACGAAAAGCGTCCCGGCGAGCCGCATCGAGCGGTCGGAATGCGTGCCCCCGCCCTGCACCACGAATCCGGTATCGCCGCAGCGGATCCGCACCGCCTCGATCCCAACTCCGAGCCGGTCGGCGATCACCTGCGCAAAGGTGGTTTCATGGCCCTGCCCGCTCGACTGCGTTCCGACGACCGCTTCGACCGTGCCGTCGCCCCTCACCGTGACCGATGCCCGCTCGACCGGCGCGCCCACGGGGGATTCGATGTGGTTGGCGACGCCGATGCCGGCGAGCCTGCCGCGCGAGCGCGCGGCCGCGCGGCGCGCCGGAAATCCCGCCCAGTCCGCCAGAGCGAGCGCCCGATCCATATAGCCGGCGAAGTCGCCGCTGTCGTAGGTGAGGCCCATCGCGTTCCGATACGGAAGCATCTCGCGGCGCACCAGGTTCCTGCGGCGGATCTCGATGCGGTCGATTCCAACCCGCTTCGCGGCCATGTCGAGCAGGCGCTCGATCGCGTGCGTCGCCTCCGGCCGGCCGGCTCCGCGGTAGGGCGCGGTGGGCGCGGTGTTGGTGAGCGCGCCGCGAACGGCGATGTACGCGGCCGGAACGTGGTACACGGTGGAGAGGACGCGCATGCCGTTCGCCATGGGAACGAAGCTCACGGTGTGCGCGCCGACGTTGCCGAGCAACCCGACCTCGTAGCCGAGAATGCGTCCGCCGGCGTCGAGCGCGAGCGCCGCGCGCAGCACGCTGTCGCGGCCCTGGTAGTCCGAAACGAACGCCTCGCTCCTCTCGCCGGTCCATTTCACCGGCCGCCCGAGGCGCTTCGCCGCCCAGACCACGACGACCTGCTCGGGATAGAGATTGTTTCTCAGGCCGAACGCGCCGCCTACATCCGGAGAAACGACGCGCACGCGCTCCGCCGGCATCTTGAGCGCCGCGGCGAGCGTCGCCCGCAGGCGCATCACGCCCTGGTTGCCGGAAACGAGGGTGCAGATGCCGGTGCTCGGGTCGTAGTCGCCGATCGCGGAGCGCGGCTCCATCTGGCAGTTGGCGACGCGGTTGTTGACGAACTCGCGGCGCACGACATGCGCCGCGCGCGTGAACGCGTCTCGCGTCGCTTCGGCATCGCCGAATTCCGCGGAGACGCACAGGTTGCCGGGCGCCTCGTCCCGGAGCTGCGGGGCGCCCTCGCGCAACGCGTGCTCCGGCGATACGACCGCGGGCAGCGGCTCGTATTCGACTTCGATC
>DASWDF010000159.1:0-2642 GCA_036395475.1 Casimicrobiaceae bacterium | reverse complement strand
GCGGCGCGTCAGGGTGCGTCTTGAATACGCCGACCGGCTTGCCCGACTGGATCAGCAGCGACTCGTCGTCGTTCAGTTCTTTCAGCGCCGCCACGATGGCGTCGTAACACTCCCAGTTGCGCGCGGCGCGTCCGATGCCGCCGTAGACGACCAGGTCCTGCGGCCGCTCCGCCACCTCGGGGTCGAGATTGTTCATGAGCATCCGCAGCGGCGCTTCGGTGAGCCAGCTCTTCGCGCTCAGCGTGCTGCCGCGCGGCGCGCGGATGACGCGGTCTTGCGAACGCGTGTTGGACAAATGGCTGGGGTCGTCTCGCTTCATGGGTGTCAGCTCCGCCGGCGCGAATGCTCATTGTCGCGCTACCGGGGCCGCGCGTCATCCGTCATCGCCCGCGCATCTGGTGTAGCCCGGGCTGAGCGCAGCGATGCCCGGGAAGATAACGGTTCGTCGCGACGATGTCCCTTTTTCCGATGGCGCCCCGGGCTTCGGCCTCCGGCCTCAGCCCGGGCTACATCATTTACAGGATCGCGCCGACGAAGGGCGTGAATTCGCCGCGCTCGATGCGAGCGCGCACGCGCTCGAGGTCCGGCGCAAACGCCCGGTCGCGATCCCAAAACGCCGCATCGCTGCGAATGAGCTTGAATGCCGCCTGCAGCTGCGGCGAGGTCGCTAGTGGCGCGCGCAGCTCGACGCCCTGCGCCGCGGCGAGCAACTCGACGGCGACGATTGCCGCGGTGTTGCCGGCCATCGGCGCCAGGCGCAGCGCGGCGTTGGTCGCCATGCTCACATGATCTTCCTGATTGGCCGATGTGGGGAGCGAATCGACGCTGCGCGGGAGGGAGAGCGCCTTGTTCTCGGACGCGAGCGCCGCGGCGGTCACCTGCGCGATCATGAAGCCGGAGTTGACGCCGCCATCGCGGACGAGAAACGAGGGCAATCCTGAAAGATTGGCGTCCATCAGAAGCGCGGTGCGCCGCTCGGACAACGCGCCGATCTCGGCGATCGCAAGCGCCAGGCCATCCGCGGCAAACGCCACCGGCTCGCCGTGGAAATTTCCGCCAGCGAGCACCTCGCGCGTTTCCGGAAACACGAGAGGATTATCCGATACGGCGTCGGCCTCGGTGAGCAACACTTCCCCGGCGCGGCGCATCTGGTCGAGGCAGGCACCCATGACCTGCGGCTGGCAGCGCAGGCTGTACGGATCCTGGACGCGCGGGCAGTCGCGGTGCGAGGCGCGGATGGCGCTGCCAGCGAGGAGCTCGCGCAACACGCGCGCCGCGTCCGCCTGCCCGCGATGTCCGCGGAGCGCCTGGATGCGCTCGTCGAAAGGCGTGTCGCTGCCGAGGCAAGCGTCCACCGAGAGCGCACCGGCGACCAGCGCGGCGGCAAACACGCGCTCGCCTGCGAACAGGCCGGCGAGCGCGAGCGCGGTCGAGACCTGCGTGCCATTGAGGAGCGCGAGCCCTTCCTTCGCCGCCAGCCGGAGCGGCGCGATCCCCGCGTGCATCAACGCCTTAGTGGCGGACATCGTCCTGCCCTCGACGCGCGCCTGGCCCTCGCCGATCAGCACGCCCGCGAGATGCGCGAGCGGCGCCAAATCGCCCGACGCTCCGACCGAGCCCTGGCTCGGCACGACAGGAATCACGTCGGTGTTGAGCAACTTGAGCAGCGCGTCGACGACCTCGTAACGCACGCCGGAATATCCGCGCGCGAGCGACGCGATCTTGAGCAGGAGCGTCAACCGCACCACCGCGTCGTCCAGCGGCGGCCCGGTGCCGGCGGAATGCGAGAGCACCAGCGCGCGCTGCAGCTCGGCGAGGCGCGTGGCATCGATGTGCGTGCGCGCGAGCAGCCCGAAACCGGTGTTGACGCCGTAGACGATGCGGCCTTCGGCGATGACGCCGGCAACGGCATCCGCAGCGGCGTCGATCCGCGCCCGCGCGTCGCGCTCCAGCGTAACGGCGACAGGATGGATCCAGGCCGAACGCAGCTGGTCGAGCGTCAGGCGCCCCGGCGAGAGATGCAAAGCGGTCATCGATGTTGCTTAAGTGTTGCTTAAGTAGGGTCAGAGACGACTTTCGAGCAGGTCCGGAGTAACTCTGAACGTTCCAAGAAAATCGTCTCTGACCCTACTTAAGCCGGCGAACCAGGCTGCGCAATCGCCTGCCTTCGCACGCGGCGATTGTGCCAGAAACGCTAAGGAACCCATGCCGCGGCGCGCCGTCCGGTGCGCGCCCCGATAGGCGCAGGGCTCGGAGCCGCGCGAGCTCAGCGCGCCAACTTGCGCTGCATCGCCGCGGTCAGCCTCTGGCGGCGACGCTCATAATCCGCCCACGGGTCCTTCTTCTTCGCGATACGCTCGGGGACGGTGGCGATGGTGAACGCCGACGGCGGCACCTTCGCGGAGAGCTCGTCCCAGGAAAGCGGCGTAGCCACCGTCGCTCCGGTTCGCGCGCGCAGCGAGTACGGCGCGACCGCCGTTGCGCCGCGCGTATTGCGCAGGTAATCGACGAAGATTTTGCCGCGGCGGCGTGCCTTGGTCACTGTCGCGGTGAACTGCTCCGGAAGCGTCTTGGCCAGATGCGCGGCCACGCTCTGCGCGAAGCCCTTGACGTCGTCCCAGCTGTGGCGGCGTTCGAGCGGT
>DASWDF010000158.1:0-12230 GCA_036395475.1 Casimicrobiaceae bacterium | reverse complement strand
CGACCGATTGTCACCGTGAAGACGTCGGGCGACGCGGTCGAGCTCGGTCCGTATCGCCACTTCATGCAGAAGGAGATCTTCGAGCAGCCGCGGGCGATCGCAGACACGCTCGAGAGCGTGGGCAGCATCGGGCCGGCGCTATTCGGCGAAAGTGCCGCGGAAGCACTGGCCAACGTCGACGCCGTGCACGTGCTCGCCTGCGGCACGAGCTATTACTCGGGGATGGTCGCGAGGCTTTGGCTCGAAGCGGTTGCCGGATTACCCGCGCAAGCAGAGATCGCGAGCGAGTATCGTTACCGTGAGAGCGTGCCGGACCCCGATGCGCTGGTCGTCGTCGTTTCGCAATCGGGCGAGACGGCGGATACGCTCGCCGCGCTCAAGCACGCGAAGATGCTCGGGCATCGCCACACGCTCGCTATCTGCAACGTCGCGACCAGTTCGATGGTCCGGCAAACCGAGCTCACGTTCCTCACCCGCGCCGGCGTCGAGATCGGCGTCGCATCGACCAAAGCGTTTACGACCCAGCTCGTGGCGCTGTTCCTGCTTACGCTCACGCTGGCGAAGCTGCGCGGCCGATTGAGCGCGGACGTGGAAGAACGCTGGCTTGCGGGCTTGCGACACCTGCCGGCGGCGATTCAGGCGGTGCTGGCGCTCGAGCCGGCGATCATCGCCTGGGCCGAGCAGTTCGCCAGGAAACAGGACGCGCTCTTTCTCGGCCGCGGGCTGCATTACCCGATCGCGCTCGAAGGCGCCCTCAAGCTCAAGGAAATCTCCTATATCCACGGTGAGGCCTATCCCGCGGGCGAGCTCAAGCACGGGCCGCTGGCGCTGGTCGACTCGAACATGCCGGTGGTGGCAATCGCGCCGAACGATGCGCTGCTCGAGAAGCTGAAGTCCAATCTGCAGGAAGTGCGCGCGCGCGGCGGTGAGCTCTACGTGGTCGCCGACGCCGACAGCCGCATCCAGTCGAGCGAGAGCGTCCATGTGCTGCGGCTGCCCGAGCACGCCGGGCTGCTCTCGCCGATCGTGCACACGATTCCGCTGCAATTGCTCGCGTATCACACCGCGGTGATGCGCGGCACCGATGTCGACAAGCCGCGCAATCTCGCGAAATCGGTAACCGTTGAATGATGGAGTCGGCGAGAGCCGCTGCTTGCGGCGGAGGCTAACGTGAGCGGAGCGAACGTTAAGCGAGCGAAAGCGAGCGGCCGGAGGCACAAGCCGCGGAATCTGGCGAAGTCGGTGACCGTCGAGTAGCAGGATGATGGCGATGGCAGTGAAGCCAACGCCGCGAGTTCAGTTCCGCCTGCGTATTACGAGTGGTGACGACATCGCGGTGGGCCCCGGCAAGGTCGATCTGCTCGAAGCGATTGCCTCCACGGGATCGATCACCGCCGCGGCGCGGCAGCTGGGAATGTCATACCGTCGCGCCTGGCTGCTCGTCGAGACGATGAACCGCTGCTTCGAGGAGCCGGTCGTCGCCGCGGAAGCCGGAGGCAAGCGCGGCGGCGGGACGCGGCTCACCGCGACCGGCCGGCGGGCGATTGCGCACTACCGGCGCATCGAACGGCTCGCCGCAAAGGTATCCGCGAGAGAGCTCCGAAGCCTGGTGAAATTGCTGCGGCGCTGATTTGTAGCCCGCGTTGAGCGCAGCGAAACCCGGGCATCGCTTCGCTCAGCCCGGGCTACGCGTAGCCGACGCTGCGGCGATCGAACGACACGGCCTTGACCAGCGCATAGATCCGCTGGCCCTCGGCGAGCCTGAGATCGACGCGCGAGCGCTTGGTGATCCTGGCTACGAGAGAGGCCGTGCCGACGCGAAGCTGGACCTCGACGATCGGACCGCCCGGGTCGGCGATCGCGACCAGGGTTCCCGGCAGTACGTTGACGACGCTCAGGCCTTCCGGGCGAGTGAGCGCCAGCGCTACGTCGCGCGCGCGAATGCGCACGCGCACGCGTTCGCCGACCAGCGCCTCGACGTTCGGCACGGTCAGCTCGCCGCCGTCGAATCGCAGCGTCGTCAATCCATACTCCGTATCGTGCGCCGCGACGACGGTGTCGATGACCGCGCCCGCCTCGTAGCGGCCCGTCTGCGGGCGCAGGTCGATCCGCCCCATGACCTCGTCGACGTCGCCCACCGCGATCGCCTTGCCCTCGGAGAGAATGACGACCGTATCCGCGAGGCGCGTAATCTCCGCGACGGAATGACTGACATAGACGATCGGAATGGCGAGGTCGTCGCGCAGCAACTCGATGTAACGCAGCACCTCATCGCGCCGCGCGACATCGAGCGACGCCAGCGGTTCGTCCATCAGCAGCAGCCGCGGCTGCGCAAGCAGCGCGCGGCCGATCGCGACGCGCTGTTTCTCGCCACCTGAGAGCGCGTCGGGCAGGCGGTGCAGCAAAAGCCGCAAGCCGAGCAAGTCGATGACGTGCTCCGGCGCGATGACGCGTGCCGTCGCCGGTGCCCGGTGAAAGCCGTAGAGAAGGTTGGCCTCGACATTAAGGTGCGGGAAGAGCAGATCGTCCTGGAAGACGTAGCCCAGCCGCCGTCGTTCGGGCGGGAGATCGACCCCGCGCTCCCTGTCGAAGAGTGTCTCGCCGTTGACGACGATGCGCCCGCGCAGCGGGCGGGCGATCCCGGCCAGCGTATTGACCAGGCTCGTCTTGCCCGCTCCCGAGCGGCCGAACAAGCCGACGATCGGCGCGTCGGCCTGGAATGCAACCTCGAGCCGGAAGTCGCCCAGAATATGCGTGACGTCGACGTCGATCACGATCGCGGCCGGCGCGCGACGGCGGTCTTCCTCCGCGCGATCCATTCGGCGGCGACGAGCGCGACGAACGAGAGGATGACCGCGATCGCGCTCAGGCGCAGTGCCTGCGGATCGCCGCTCGAGGTCTGCGTGTACGTATAGATCGCGAGAGGCAGTGTCTGCGTTTCGCCGGGGATGTTCGCGACGAAGGTGATCGTCGCCCCGAACTCGCCAAGGCTCCGCGCGAAGGAAAGGACAATCCCGGTGACGAGGCCCGGAAGCGCGAGCGGCAGCGTCACCGACACGAACACCCAGGTCCGCGAGCCGCCCAGCGTTCTCGCCACGGTCTCGAGGCGCCGGTCGATCGCCGAGAACGATAGTCGAATCGCGCGCACCATGAGGGGGAAACCCATGATTGCGGCGGCCAGCGCGGCGCCTGTCCAGCGAAACGCAAAGACGATGCCGAACCAGCTCTCGAGCCAGGCGCCGATCGGGCCATGGCGCCCGAACAGGACGAGCAATGCGAAGCCGACCACGACCGGGGGCAGCACCAACGGCAGATGCACGACCGCGTCGAGCAGCGTCTTGCCTGGAAACTCGAACCGCGCCAGGACATACGCGACACCGATCGCCACCGGCAGGCTGAAGGCGACGCTCACCAGCGCCACCTTGAGGCTCAGCAGAATGATGCCGAGCTCGTCGGCGCTTAAGGCCACCAGCCAGCCTCACAAGGGCGCGAAGCCATATTTCTCCCAGATCGGCCGCGCCGCGCCCGAGCGCAGAAAGTCGAGGAGCGCCTTCGCCGCGGGCGATCGGCCCGGCGCCACAAGCGCGGCGGGATACACGATCGGCGCGTGCGTCGTCCGGGGAAACGTGTCCACGATGCGCACATTTTTCTCGGTCATGGCGTCGGTCTTGTAGACGATGCCGAACGCGGCTTCGCTGCGCGCGACCAGCGCGAGCGCGGCGCGCACGTTGTCGGTGCGCACGACCTGCTTCTCGAGGCTGTTCCATACGCCCAGGCGCTCGAGCGCGCTCTTGCCGTATTTTCCGGCGGGTACGCTATCCGGATTTGCCATCGCCAGCTTGTCGCTGCCCAGCGCCGTCGCGAGGCCAAAGCCTGGCGCGATCCGCAGCATCGTTCGGCTGCCCGCGGGCACGATCAGCACCAGCTCGTTCCCCAGCAGATTCGACCGCGTACCGGGGACGAGCAGGCGACGCCGGTCGAGGTAGTCCATCCAATCTTCGTCGGCTGAGACGAATACCTCCGCTGGCGCACCGGCCTCGATCTGCCGGGCGAGGGCATTGCTGCCTCCGTAAGCGACGATCACCTTGCTTCCCGTAACCGACTCGAATTTCTTCGCCTGCTCGTCCATCGCTTCCTTGAGACTCGTTGCGGCGAAGACTGTGACCGCGGCGCTCATAGCGGGCATCGCCGCCCCCATCGAAAGCGCGAGCAGCGTGACTAAGGCGGCTACGCGGAACACGGCGCGTCTTCCGGTACTCGACCGGGGTAATATACCGACGTATATAACGATAGGCAAACTCAAAAACTAGGTTCCGGGACCTGCACGAGCGTGCAGCCTGTAGCCTGGGCTGAGCGCAGCGATGCCCCGGGGACCTACGTGTAGCCCCAGACCTGCGTAGCGATGCCGGGGCCTACGCTCAATATGCAATGCTCCACCCGGGCTTCGCGCGGCGCGCTCAACCCGGGCTACGCCGTCTTACGCGCTCGGGTCGCCTGCATTGGGATAGAACAGCTGTTCGCCGTTGATCGTATATCCGGCAATCGCCTTCTGGCCCGCCGGAGAGATGATCCAATCGATGAACTGCTGCGCGAGCCCTTTCTTGACGCTCGGATGCATCACCGGATTGACGAGCATCACGCCGTACTGGTTGAAGAGGCGCTTGTCGCCTTCGACCAGTATCGTGAGATCGCCGCGATTCCCGAATGCGAGCCAAGTCCCGCGATCGGAGAGGATGTAGGCGCCCATCGACGCCGCAGTGTTGAGCGCCGGACCCATGCCCTGCCCGGTGTCGCGATACCAGGCGCCCTTGGCTTTGTCGATGTCGATACCGGCGGCCTGCCACAGCGCGAGCTCGGCCATGTGCGTCCCGCTGCGATCGCCGCGCGATACGAATGGTGCGCGGGCGGCCTGGAGTTTCTTCAGCGCGACGACGATGTCCTGGCCGCCGCCGGTTTTCGCCGGATCGGTCTTCGGGCCGATGAGCACGAAGTCGTTGTACATCACCGGATAGCGCTTGACGCCGTGACCTTCCGCGAGAAATTTTTCCTCGGCGGCGCGAGCGTGCACGAACACGACGTCGGCATCGCCGCGCCGCGCGACATCGAGGGCCTGGCCCGTGCCCAAGGCGACGACGCGGACCTTGATGCCGGTCTGTCTTTCGAAGATCGGCAACAGATGGTCGAACAGCCCCGACTGCTCAGTCGACGTGGTTGAGGCAACGGTGATGAAGCGCTCCTGCGCGTGCGCGATAAGGCCGGCGCAGATCAGGATGGCGGCGAGGAAGATACGGCGGGCGGCTACCACGGCAGCTCTCCTTCCAGAAACTGCGCGGCTTCCGCGGACGCGGGCTGCCGGAAAAACCCGGCTGCCGGCGCGCGCTCGAGCACTCTCCCCTGGTGGAGAAAGAGGATTTCCTCGCCGAGCCGGTGCGCCTGCCCGAGGTTGTGCGTGACCATCACGATCTTGGTGCCGGCGGCGTGCATCGCGGCGATGATTCGCTCGATCTCGTGCGTCGCGCCCGGATCGAGGCTCGCCGCGGGCTCGTCGAGAAACAGCACCTCGGGACGGAGCGCCCAGACGCGCGCCAGAGCGAGGCGCTGCTGCTCGCCGCCCGAAAGCACCCGCGCCGGATGGGCAGCAAGTGTCTCGAGACCGACTTTGCGCAACGCCTCGCGTGCGCGTGTCTCTCGCTGCCGCGGCGGGACACCGGCGACCCTCAGCGCATGGAGAACATTGGCCAGCGCTGAGCGCCGCAGAAGAACGGGTCGTTGGAAAACCATCGCCTGTCGCCGCGGCGCGCCGGAGGCTTCCGGCGCGTTCCAGGTGATCTTCCCGGACGTCGGCTGCAACAAGCCGTGGCACAGCCGCAACAGGACGCTCTTCCCCGCGCCGTTGGGGCCCACGATGACGGTTCGTAGTCCTGCTTCGAGCTTCAGCGATACGCCATCGATGATGCGCCGGCCGCCGGCCTCGAACACGACGGCGTCGAGGCATACAGGCAACAGCGTCGGCGCGTGCATGTGCATCGAGGCCGTCATCCGAAGCGTCGCTGTGTGGTTTCCTTGACCAGGTACGCTCCGGCATTGAGCGCGAGCACGATGCTGAGAAGCACCATCCCCAGCCCGAGCGCCAGCGGCAGATCGCCCTTGCTCGTCTCGAGCGCGATTGCAGTGGTCATCACCCGCGTAACGCCATCGATGTTGCCGCCAACGATCATCACCGCGCCGACCTCCGCGGCCGCGCGACCGAAGCCAGCGAGCACGATCGTGACCAGCGAAAAGCGCAAGTCCCAGAGCATGGTCATCACGGAGCCGAACCGGCGCTCGCCCAGCGAGCGAAGCTGCTCGCGATATTCGGCCCAGGCGTCTTCAACCACCTGTCGCGATAACGCGGCGATGATGGGAGTGATCAGGATCGCCTGCGCGATCACCATCGCGGTCGGCGTGAAGAGCAATCCCATTACCCCCAGCGGCCCAGCCCGCGACAGCAGCAGATAGACAGCCAAGCCGATGACGACGGGCGGCAGGCCCATGAGGGCGTTGAGCACGACCACGACGGTGCGCCGACCGGGAAAGCGGCTGACCGCGACAGTCGCGCCCAGCGGCAGGCCGACGGCGCAGGCGAGGACGACTGCAGTGAGACTCACCTTGAGGCTGAGCAGCACGATGTCCAGCAGCTTGGGATCGCCGACGGCAACGAGCCGCAATGCCTCCGCAGCGGCCTGTGAAAGATCGCTCATCGCGCTTGGCGCCTGGGCGAGACCGATTTGATATATGTGCGCTGCTGCATATAAACTAGCGTGGTACCAATCGATGATAGCGATCGGCTGCCCATCCTCAAATATGTATTTATTTGCATAATGCGCATCGTCCCGATGCTGTCATGGAGCTTCGCCAATACGGCCGAAGCGCTCGATGCGCGGCTCTTCCCGCTGCTCGGCGCGATTCGCGCCAAGGGCTCGCTTGCCGCCGCAGTCGCCGAGCTGGGCCTGTCGTACCGCGCGGCGTGGGGCCTGCTGCGCAACTATCAGCACATGCTGGGTACACCGCTGGTCGAGCTAGAAAGGGGGCGCGGCGCCCGGCTCGCGCCTGCGGGCGAAAAACTCCTTGCGGGGCACCGGGCGGCGGGGCAACGATTGGAGCGCATCCTTCCGGCCCTGGCCGTCGAGCTGGGGTCGCAAGTCGGACACGGGGTACGGGCGGCGCGGCTCACGATGGCCGCGAGCCACGACCTGGTGCTCGCCGCACTGCGCGACGCGCTGCCTGCCGCAGCGGGACTCTCGCTCGACTTGGCGTTTATGGGCAGCCTGCACGCTTTGCAGCAATTCGCCGAAAGCCGCACGGACCTCGCCGGCTTTCACGTTCCCATCGGCGTGTACGCTGCAGGCGAGCTCGCGCCATTCCGACGTCTATTACGAGTGCGGCGCGACCGGCTGATCCGCGTTGTCGATCGCGAGCAGGGATTCATGCTTCCCCGCGGCAATCCGGCGCGCGTTCACGGCTTTCGTGACGTCCAGCGCAAGCGGCTGCGCTTCGTGAACCGCCAGCGTGGTTCCGGTACTCGCTTGCTGATCGATCGCCTGATCGCGGACGAAGGTCTCGAAGCGTTGTCGCTCGTCGGCTACACCAACGAGGAGTTCACGCATCCTGCTATCGCGGCTACGGTTGCATCGGGGGCCGCAGACGCAGGCTTCGGGCTGCGCGCGGCCGCCGCCGAATACGGGCTCGCCTTCGTGCCGCGGGTGCGCGAACGCTACTACCTCGCCGTCCGCGCGTCCGCGCTTACGACGCCCGCTGTCCTGCGGCTGATCGAAGTGCTCCGGGGATCGATCTTTGCACGCATTGCGGGAACTCTGCCGGGATATCGGCGGGAAGAAGCGGGAGCGGTGGTCGGCGTCGAGGCGCTCGACGCGTAGCCGTGTACCCCGGGATATTTGCGGTACGATGGCGCTCCTGCATGCCGCCCCCGCCGGCCATGGAATTCGCGTTCATCCTCGATCCTCTCGCTTCGCTCAAGGCCTACAAAGACACCAGCGTGGCGATGATGCGGGCGCTGCGCGATCGCGGTCATGCGCTGTTCGCATTGGAGCAGCGCGATCTCTTCTGGGACGGAAAACAGACGTTCGGCACCGTGCGGCCGCTGACGGTGGCCGCAGACGACCACGACTGGTTCCAGGTCGGAACGCCGGCGATACGGCCGCTCCAGTCGTTTGCCGCCGTTCTGATGCGCAAGGACCCGCCGTTCGACATGGAGTACGTGTATTCCACCTATCTCCTCGAAGTCGCGGAGTCCCAGGGTGCACTCGTGTTCAACCGCCCGCGCGCCCTGCGCGACTACAACGAAAAACTGGCGATCGCAAAGTTTCCCGATTTCATCGTGCCGACGCTGGTCACGCGTGACCCGGAGCTGCTGCGCGAATTCGTCGACGAGCACGAAGACGTCATTCTGAAGCCGCTCGACGGCATGGGCGGGGCATCCGTATTCCGCGTCCGCGAGGATGATGCCAATCGCAACGTCATCGTCGAGACAGTCGGCCACCACGGCGCGCGCACGATCATGGCGCAGCGCTTCATACCCGAGATCGTCGACGGCGACAAGCGCATCGTGCTGATCGCCGGCGAGCCGGTGCCGCATTCGCTCGCGCGCATTCCCAAACCCGGCGAAACGCGCGGCAACCTGGCCGCCGGAGGGCGCGGCGTCGCGCGCCCACTTTCGCCCCGCGACCGCCTGATCGCGGAAACGATCGGGGCGAAGCTTTGGGCGGACGGCCTGCTGGTCGTCGGCCTCGACGTCATCGGGGATTACCTGACAGAGATCAACGTCACCAGTCCGACGGGCTTCGTCGAGATCACCAAGCAGACCGGGTTCGATATCGCGGACCGGTTCGCGGAGGCGCTGGTGCACGCGGCGAACCAGACGTCGAGCCGGCGCGTCGCAGCTGCGTGCTAAGATAACCTCGAGACTCAAAGGGCGCGCGCCGGCGTCGATTACGCCGCAGTGGGGCGCGCGCTACGCAAAGAGCTCGACGGAGCCATCATGATCGGCATCCTGATTGTCGCTCACGGCACGCTGGGCGACAGCCTCGCCGGCGCGGTGACGCACGTGCTGGGTAGCCGCCCGCAGAAGTTCGATAGCCTGCGGGTCGCCGCGACCGACGATCCGCTGCATCTGCTGCCGAAAGCGCGGGCGGCGGTGGAGGCGCTCGACACGGGCGACGGTGTCCTGATATTCACGGATATTTACGGGGCGACGCCGTGCAACCTCGCCGCCAAGTTGCTCGTTGCGGGGCGCGTCGAGGCCGTCGCCGGCGTGAATCTGCCGATGCTGGTGCGCGCATTCACTTACCGCGACAAGGGCATGGAGACGATGATCAAGAAGGCCATCAGCGGCGGCTGCGATGGCGTGCTCCATATCGATGTCGATCCGATCTATGCGGCAACAAGAAGTTGAGATCATCAACAAGCTGGGGCTGCACGCGCGCGCGGCGGCCAAGCTGACCCAGCTCGCGGCCAAGTACCAATGCGACGTCTCGGTCGCGCGCAACGGCCGCAAGGTCAACGCCAAGAGCATTATGGGGGTGATGATGCTCGCCGCGGGCAAGGGCAGCCGCATCGTGCTCGAGACCGACGGTCCGGACGAGACGGAAGCGCTCGACGCGATCGTCGCGCTGATCGGCGATTGCTTCGGCGAGGGGCAGTGATGCAGGCCGCAGGCTGTCCGCGCGTCGTCATCCGGCGACACGTGCTTTCGCAGGCTGCGCGGAACCAATGCATGGCAGGATCGATCAATGCAGGGGCGCTCAAGCTGTATCCCGAGACGCTATCCCTGGACAACGACGGCTCCACTCATGCAAATACGCCAAGTCGAATTAACCAACCGCCGCGGGCTGCATGCGCGTGCATGCGCGAAGGTCGTGGAGCTGGCATCGCGATTCCGCTGCAATGTTTGCCTGGTATGGAATGGACGGCGGGCGAGCGCGCGCAGCATGATGGCGGTGATGCTGCTCGCGGCGGGCGTCGGCGCGACGATCCGGCTGGAGACCCAGGGCCCGGACGAAGCCGAAGCGATGACCGCGATGGTCGAGCTCATCGCCGGTCGTTTCGGCGAGCAGCGGTAATGGAAGGTTGGGGAAAGGGGGCGAGTGCCTGCAAAATGCAGACCCGCCGGCGATGTCGCGGTGCAGCGCGACGTAAAACCAGGAACTAACGTTCTCTCTTGCAACCACACCGGGAGGAACTTTATGGCCTTTCGGATGTTGCCCCCTCCTTTTTGCCTTTCGCCGTTCCGCGCCCCATGAGCTTCGTTCTGCACGGTATCGGAGTCTCCGGGGGCATCGCCATCGGCAGGGCGCAGCTCGTCTCGCACGCGACGCTCGAGGTGGCCCATTACTCGATCACGCCCGCGCAGGTGCCCGGCGAGATCGAACGCCTGACGCAGGCGCTCGAGGCCGTTCAGAAAGAGCTGGAGAGCCTGCACGGTGCGATGACCGCCGGCGACGCCCCGGCGGAATTCGGCGCGTTTCTCGACGTGCATTGGATGATTCTCACCGATCCCGTATTGCGCGAAGTGCCCAAGCACACCATCGCCGAGCAGCTTTGCAATGCCGAATGGGCGTTGACGCAGCAGCTCTCCGTGCTCGTCGAGCAGTTCGAGTCGATCGAAGACCCTTACTTGCGCGAGCGCAAGGCTGACGTCGTCCAGGTTGTCGAGCGCGTTCTCAAGGTGTTGCTGGGCAAGCCCGGCAACGTGAGGCCGGCCAACGCCGAGGAGCACACGATCCTCGTCGCGCACGACTTGTCGCCCGCCGATGTCATCCAGTTCAAGAACCACCACTTTGCCGCTTTCCTGACCGATCTCGGCGGGGTCACCTCGCACACCGCGATCGTCGCGCGCAGCCTTAACGTACCCGCGGTCGTCGCGACGCACAATGCGCGTGCGCTGATCCGCGAGAACGAGCTTTTGATCGTCGATGGCGGCCGCAACGTCGTCATTGTCAATCCCGATCGCTCGGTGCTCGCCGAATACCGCGTCAAGCAGGACGAGCTCGAGCTCGAGCGACAAAAGCTCCGCCGCCTGCGAACCACCCCCGCAACGACGCTCGACGGCTGTCGCATCGAGCTCATGGCGAATATCGAGCTGCCTGAGGATCTCGAGCAGGCGATCGAGAACGGGGCGGCCGGCGTGGGGCTGTTCCGAACTGAGTTCCTCTTTCTCAACCGCGACGGGCTGCCTTCCGAGGATGAGCAATTCGAGGCATATCGTGCGGTCGCTTCGGGGATGAAAGGCCATCCGGTGACGATCCGCACTTTCGACCTCGGCGCGGACAAGCACAAGGAAGGGCTCGATGGCCTGTCGCGCGTCGCGCCGAATCCGGCACTTGGCCTGCGCGCGGTGCGCTTCTGTCTGGCCGAGCCGCGGCTGTTCCTCACCCAACTGCGCGCCATTCTGCGCGCGTCGCATTACGGCCAGGTGAAAATCCTGCTGCCCATGCTCTCGTCCGTGGGCGAGATCGAGCAGACGCTGGTGCTGCTCGCGCAGGCGAAAGAGAGCTTGCGCGAGCAGCGTGAAAAGTTCGATCCCGGCGTCGAGATCGGCGGCATGATCGAAATCCCGGCCGCGGTGCTTTCGATCGGAGCGTTCACCACACGGCTGGATTTCCTTTCGATCGGCACCAACGACCTCATCCAGTACACGCTCGCAGTCGATCGCGCCGACGACGCGGTTTCCCAGCTGTATGACGCATTGCATCCGGCCGTCATAAAGCTCATCGCGCTTGCCATCGCCACTGCCAACAAGGCCGAGGTGCCAATCGCGGTCTGCGGCGAAATGGCGGGCGAGGCCCGTCTCACGCGGTTGCTGCTCGGCATGGGGCTCACCAACTTCTCCATGCATCCGGCGCATCTTCTTTCGATCAAGCAGCGTGTGCTCGCGAGCGACATCGGTGTGGCGAAACCGATCGTCCAGCGCATGCGGCGCACCGATGAGCCGGCGAAGCTCGTCGCGCTGCTGGAGAGGCTCAACGTCGACTAAGTAGGGTCAGAGACGATTTTCTTGGAACGTTCCGAGTTACTCCGGACCTGCTCGAAAGTCGTCTCTGACCCTACTTAAGCCGTAATTGACATCCGGAAGCGCCTCGGTAAACTAGCAATCACGCGCCGATTTGACGATCAGCTTGCGGGCGCGAACGGGCTTCCCCGACAAGGAAGATTCCCCGACAAATACGGCTAAA
>DASWDF010000157.1:0-93530 GCA_036395475.1 Casimicrobiaceae bacterium | reverse complement strand
GGTGCCGCTTTTCTGCCCGTACTTCAGCGCATTGTCGATGAGGTTCGACATCGCCTGCGCAACCAGCAGAGGATTGCCGGGGAGGGTGAGCCGGCCCGAGGACGCGAAGGAGAGCGTGATGCCCTTCAGTTCCGCGACCGGCTGATAGAACTCGGCGACATCGCTCGCCACTTTGTCCATGTCCACCGGAACGAATCCCGAGCGGCGCGCGCCGGTATCGATCTCTGCAAGACGCAGCAGCGCGTTGAAGATGGCGACCACCCGGTCCACGTCGGCGACAGCGGCTTCGATTTCGGCGAACGTCTCCTCGGAATCGGGTCGCGCCACCGACAGCTCCTCGAGACGGGAGCGTAATTCCGCCAGCGGGGTGCGAAGATCGTGCGCGATCGCATTGGACACGTTCCGGACGCCATGCACGAGCTGTTCGATCTGGTCGAGCATCCGGTTGACCGTCTGCGCGAGCAGATCGAGCTCGTCCGATCCGCCACGTGCCGGCAAACGATGGGAGAAATCGCCTTCGACGATGGCGCAAGTCGTCTGCCGAATGCGATGCACCTCGGAGAGAAGCGCACGGCGGATCAGCAGTCCGCCGATGAAGCCCGCCAGAAGGAGGATGGCCGCGGCACCGGCGAGGCCGTACAGGAAAAGCGTTTCCAGCGGTCTGAACCTGGAATTGTCGCGCCCGACCAGGAGGTTGTAACCGCCGGGCAGCGTCGAGCGCACGAGGAGCGCGCGAATCGAGCGATCGCCCTGGGAGAGCGTCAGCTTGTGCACTCCGGGCGATTCCGGCGCCTCGGGCGGCCAGACTTCCAGATTGCCGGCGAGCCGCGATTGCGCAGCATCGGTGAACAGGATGATGCTGTTGGCGACGTGCTGGCTCTTCACTCGCGCGTTGATCACCGCGGCAAGGACTTCGGGTCCCTGGTTCTGGAAAATGTCCGTCAGGCTCTGAACGTCTTCTCTAAGCAATTCGGTCCGCACCTGCTCGACGTTCTCGCGCCAGGCGTACCAAAGCGGCGCCGCAAAGAGCACGAGCACCGCGATGCTCACGGCGATGTAGCCGAGCGCGATCCGGAATGCGGAGGAACGAAAGTACTTAGCCACCCGCTCCATCCGCCGTCAGCATGTAACCGGCGTTACGGATCGTCCGCAGCAGCGGCCGCTCGGCTCCGGCATCGATCTTCTGGCGCAACTTGCTGATGTGGACGTCGACGACGTTTGTCTGCGGGTCGAAATGATAGTCCCAGACGTTCTCGAGGAGCATGGTGCGCGTGACGACTTGGCTCGCGTGGCGCATCAGGTATTCGAGAAGCTTGAACTCGCGGGGTTGCAGGGTCACGCTCCTTCCGGCGCGCGACACCTTGCGCGAGAGAAGGTCCATCGCCAGGTCGTCCACGACGAGCGTCGTTTCCGAATTGCCACCCTGTGCGCGTCGGACGAGCGCGTCGAGCCGCGCCAGCAGCTCACCGAACGCGAAGGGTTTGACGAGGTAATCGTCGCCGCCGCTCTGCAGCCCGCGGATACGCTCGTCGACATCGGACAGGGCGCTCAGGATAAGGATCGGCGTCCTGCTGCCCGTCTTACGCAACGCCGCGATAATGCCCAAGCCATCGATGTCGCCGGGCAGCATGCGATCCATCACTATCGCGTCGTAGGATTCACCAGCCGCGAGGAACATGCCGTCGCGCCCGTTGTCGGCGTGATCGATGGTATGCCCCGCTTCGGTCAAGCCCTTTCTGACGAAGCTCGATACGCGCTCGTTGTCCTCGACCAGCAAGACTTTCATTGCACACCCGCGTTGAAGGATTCGATGCGAGAAACCGCACCGACGCGGAGCGGCGATCTCGATGTTCGGACATGGAACGCGTGCCCGAGTTCCGGGAGTCGGGAAGGTCCGAACATCCGGCCACCACGATTCAACCACTGGGTGCGCTACTGCGCGATGCCGCCTCGAGCGACGTGGAAGAAGTTTGCAATGCGCTGACCAAGAGGTTCTTTCGTCGCGCTCTGCGCGATCGTGGCTTGATCTGCCGACGCGACTGCCTCAGATCCCGCTCTGCCACGAAGCTGCCATGCGGATGCCTCCGACGACAAGGCCTGGAGTTCGGCCTCGGTCAGCCCGCTCGGGTGGCTTTGCTTGAACGTCGGGTCCGTGGGCGCGCTGGCGAAGACGGGCTTGTTCAGATGCCACGCCTCGCCCGGCGCCGAATACGACTGGAATACGCGCTCTGGCAGCCCATTCGGATTATCCTGCCGCCACGCCGAGGTTGCATTGTCGAAGGCGGGATTGGCGATCGCCGGCCGATCGTAACCGCCATTGAAGTAGGCATACGATTCGCCGGTGAACGGGTTCATGCTGCTGTCGTCCGCGCGCGCAATGCCGGACGCGCCAACGACAAGCCCGGCGGCCAGAACAATTCTCTTTATCAGTGTGTGCACATTTCCAGTCATAACGATTCCTTTCGCAATTGGTGACAAGGCGGAGCCCATCGGATTCGATACTCGCGCCTGTGGACACTATGAAGCCGGCCACATTGGCCAGGCATTGGCGGATTATCAAGTTCCGTTAATCCGCCGGCGCCCACCATTCCGCCTTGTGCCAAAAGCTCACGCCGTCACGCGTCCTTCGTCTTTTGATCGAGGTTCTCGAGGACGATCGGCCAGGCCTGTTGGTGCTGGTCCCGCGACTGCGCGTCGTAGAAACCCGCGTGCGTGAGACGCAGATGAGTCCCCGCGCCATGGGGCGCCAATTCGACGGTGACGACCGTTTCCGCGCCCCTGGTGCCTTCCTTTCCGGTCACCCCACGTCAGCTCGACCAGCCGGTCGCGCTCCAATCGCATGAACCGGCCGTAGTGGGGATGGCGCTGCGCTTCACGCTGTTCCTCGAACTTGTGCGCCGTCTCGAAAAAGAAGACGCCATTGACCTTCGCGTCCATGAGCACCGACCCCGGCGCCGCAAACCAGCGATCGAAATGCCTGGTCCATGCGGCAAACAGGACGTGCGGGGGAGCGCTCATGACGCGCTCGACGGTCAAATGGAACGGTCGGGTGGAAAGATCGGGCAGGGTGACGGGTTGGGGCATGATTCGCTCAAGTAGCGATGAGGATGAACCGGTGCGTCACGGGTGTCATTGAAGGTGCGCCGCGCGCGCTCTGGCGAGATGGCGCTATCGCACTGCATGAAAGACGCCGGATCAACAGCGGCGGCGCCAATGGCACGCTATTCTGCGGTAGCCGATCAAAGGATACAACTCGGCAGCGATACTAGGCACGATGCAGCTTAATGCCTAAAATCGCAGTCGCCCCCGCCGAGGTCATCCCACGCGCCCGACGACGCGTGTGCAAAACCCGAACCAGTCGGAAAACGAAAATGACTTCTGAGCGTCACGCTTACGTCCATGTTTTGCTGCCGGGCATGCACGCCAGCGTCCCGGCCGTGCCCAAATGAAGTGCACACTAGTCGGGTCGCGCTTTTTCGGGGCCAAGGTATTCGAAGTCCTGCGCAACGATGGCGCGGAAATCGCGCGCGTGGTTGCGCCTGCGGCCGACGACCGACTGGCGCTCGCGGCGCAGGAATCCGGCGTGCCCGTGCACTTGCTCGAAAATCCCAAGAACGTGCCTGGGAGTGCGATCGCCGAAGGGACGGATCTCATCGTGGCTGCGCACACCCACGCACGGGTCAGCAGGGAGGCGCTGGCGCGTTCGCGCCTCGGTGGCGTTGGCTATCATCCTTCGCTGCTGCCACGGCATCGCGGTATCGCTGCCGTGGAATGGACGATTCTGGAAGGCGATCCGGTAGCGGGAGGCTCGGTCTATCACCTGGCTGACACCATGGATGCGGGCGCCGTCGCCGCGCAGGATTGGTGCTTTGTCGTAAAGGGCGAGACGGCGCGCGAATTGTGGGAACGCGCATTGGCACCGATGGGTCTCGATCTCCTGACGCGGGTCGTTCGCCATGCCCGGCAGCACGGCGAAGTCCCCGCGCACCCGCAGGACGAGCGATTTGCGACCAAAGCGCCGATGATTCGCAGGAGCGTTTCTCTAACAGAACAAGGAAGATCGACGATCACATCGCTCGTGGCTACAGTGATGGGTCCCGATCGTCCCGGAATCGTCAGTCTGTTGTCGGAACAGGCGCAGGGCTTCGGCGCCAACTGGGCCGGAAGCCGCATTGCGACCCTCGCCGGCCAGTTCGCCGGACTGGTGCATTTCGAAGTGCCTCCACCGAACGCCGAGCCGCTGGCCGCCGCCCTGAGGAAATTGGAGCCGTCGGGCGTACACGTCGTCATCGCCAAGAAGGAGCAGATCCCGGTTCCCGCCGGACGCCGCGCGGTCAAGCTCGAATTGGTCGGGCACGATCGGCCGGGGATCGTTCGCGAATTGTCCGGAAGTCTTGCGAGGCGCCGCGTCAGCATCGAGGACCTCCACACCGAGATCATCGACGGCAGCACGCCCGCCGAACAGCTGTTCAAGGTCAAGGCATTTCTCCTCGTGCCGGAGACGGTTCCGAACGATGAGCTGCGGCGCGCACTGGAGCCGCTCATGAAGGAGATGACGGTCGACATCGCGCTCGGAGAAACTGCAGCCGGCACCTGACTTGCGAAGCTGGTGAAGAGAGTTTCGCAGGGCCGAATTTATTCGGCCGCGCCGTTGGCATGGGACAATGTGCGAATGAATTCGCACCTGCGAGAACCCTGGTGATGTCCGCCTATTCCGTCGACCCGGACATCACCGTCGCTTCGACCATCGACAGCGCGTTCTATAGCGACGAGGCGACGTACGCGTTGGCGCGAGAGCGCATCTTCGCCCGGACCTGGCAATGGATCGGCGATCTCGCGGACGTTTCCGAATCCGGGTCGCTGTCCCCGCGCGAGCTCTTGCCCGGACTGCTCGACGAGCCGCTGCTGCTTTCGCGCGACGGCGCGGGCACGTTGCGCTGTCTGTCCAACGTATGCACGCACCGCGGCAACATCCTCGTGCGCTCACCGTGCACCCAAGTCGAGCAGATCCGCTGCGGCTATCACTCGCGTCGCTTCGATCTTTCCGGACGCATGACCTTCATGCCGGAATTCGCGGACGCCAAGAACTTTCCGTCGGCCTCCGACAACCTGCCGCAGGTTCCCTTCGCCGCCTGGGCGAATCACGGTTTTGCCGCACTCGATCCCGCCGCGCCGCTCGAAGCATTTTTCGGCGATATTCTGACGCGCCTGCCGCCGCTGCCGGTCGAATACTTTCGCCTCGATCCCGCGCACAGCCGCGACTACGCGATCAACGCGAACTGGGCGCTATACGTCGAGAATTATCTCGAAGGCTTCCACATCCCTTTCGTTCACGCCGGTCTCAACCGCGTCGTCGATTACGGCAGTTACGCGGACGCGCTTTTCCGCTACGCAACACTACAGCTCGCGATGGCGAAAGACGGCGAAGCCGCGTTCGATCTCCCAGCGAGCGCGGCCGATCAGGGCCGGCGCGTTGCTGCGTATTACGCCTGGATCTTCCCCAATCTGATGCTCAACTTCTACCCTTGGGGGTTGTCGCTCAATCGGGTTGTACCGGAGGCGATCGACCGCACGCGCATCGAGTTCCGCGCGTACGTGGGAGACGAAGCCAGGCTCGGACAGGGCGCCGGCGGAGCGCTGCATCAAGTCGAGCTGGAGGACGAGGCGATCGTGGAAGCCGTGCAGCGCGGTGTGCGCTCACGTTTCTACCGCAAAGGCCGCTATTCGCCTGCGCGCGAGCGTGGAACGCATCATTTCCACCGCCTGCTGTGCAAGTTCTTGCAGACTCCGGTGAGGCAACGCCGTAGCCTGGGCTGACCCCGGGCTTGATGCGGGGGATGCCCGGGACGGGGAGTAATTGCGATTCGGTCCCGGGCATCGCACTTCGGGTTCAGCCCGGGTACGCACTGCTACCATGGCGTCCCCGGGCATCGCCATTCGGCTCAGCCCGGGCTACACATTTATGGCGATCCTCGACTGGCTCCCTGCCGCGATCCGGGAACGCTCGCGCATCCGCGAGCTGGCGGCAGGCGAGACGCTGTTCCGGCAGGGCGACAAGGCGATCGCCATTTTCGAGCTTGAGCGCGGCCGGCTGCGACTTGTTCGCAACACGGTCGCTGGCCATCCCGTGGTGCTGCATACGGCGCGAGCAGGCGAGTTGTTCGCCGAGGCGGCGTTGTTTGCCACTGTCTATCACTGCGACGCCGTTGCGGCCGTTGCTTCTCTGGTGCGCATCTATCCGAACCGGGACCTGCTTTCGGCTTTCCGCGCCGAGCCATCGCTCGGGGAGCGCTTCATGGCGGTCCTCGCGCAGCAGATCATTTCGCTTCGCGCCCGCCTCGAGGAGCGGAACATTCGCTCCGCGCGCGAGCGCGTTCTGCATCACCTTGCCTTCGCTGTCGGTCCAGACGGACGCACGATGCCGCTCGAAGGCACGTTGATGGACCTCGCGGCGGAAATCGGCCTGACCCAGGAAGCGCTCTACCGCACGCTCTCTGAGCTGGAGAAGGAGGGCGTTATTCGCCGAAGCCGCGCCGCCATCGCACTGCGAAAGATTCGTCGGCCATGATCCAGATCATATGCGGCGCCGGGACGGCAGCGTAATGTCGGCAGCGTTAACATCCAGCAGAGGCTGCCATGAAAGCTTATACGTCAAAAGTTTGGTTCGCAGCAGCGGCGGTGATGGCCGGCGCGGTCATGCTTGCATTCGCGCCAGAGCTCCGCGCTGCGTCGCCGGCCGACGGCCAGCCCGCGACGCCTGGGATGATGGATCACGGCGGCGCGGCGGCGACGATGGATCACGCGAAGCCGTTCGACGGTGACATGCGCGCGGTGATGCAGCATCATGAGCAGATGATGCAGATGATGGCGCGCATGCACGGCCGAGTGATGCAAGGCGGGGTGCCCACTTTGCCCGGACAGGACGCCTTCGGCGCCATACAGGAAGTCGTCCGCGTGCTCGAGTCCGACCCCAAGACCGACTGGTCGAAAGTCGATCTCGAAGCGCTACGCCAGCACCTCATCGACATGAACGACGTGACGCTGCAGGCTGATGTCGCAACCAAACCAGTCGACGGCGGGCTGGAGGTCGCCGTCACCGGCTCCGGCCGCACGCTCGCCGCGATCCAGCGTATGGTTCCGGCGCACGCCGCTGAGATCAACGGGCTCAACGGTTGGAGCGCGAAAACGGCGCCGCTCGACAACGGGGTCCTGCTCACCGTCACAGCCGGCGATCCGAAGGAAGTCCAGCGTATCCGCGGCTTGGGCTTCATTGGCATCCTCGTGAGCGGCTCGCATCATCAGCCGCACCACCTGGCGATGGCAAAGGGCGAATTTGCGCATAGTGTGCAGGCCGACCATGCGCAGCATGCGCACTGACGTGCGCTGAGCGACGTAGCCCGCAATGAAGTGAACGACTCCCGGAAGCGGCGCCGGGGTATCGCGCTGCGCGCCTAACCACCCCCGGGCATCGTCGCTTCGCGACTCAGCGGCGTAGCCTGGGCTGAGCGAAGCGATGCCCGGGTTAACGTGAGAGGAAGACGCCCGCCCCGGGCTTCGCGCTGCGCGCTCAACCCGGGCTACGCGCGACGTCGTAATACTTCCACTGGTGGCGGAAAAAGGGGTTCTGCTTGTAGCCTTTGAGCCATGGCTGCGCGACGACGTTGGCGTAGGCGTTGATGCCGAGCAGCCACGGCGTGTAATTCAGCACCAGCTCGGTCATCTTGCGATACAGCGCGGTGCGCTCGGGACCGTCGGGCAGGAGCAGCGCCGCCTCGTACGCCTGGTCGTACGCGGGCAAGCGGAAGCGAGCGTCATTCTGCGTACCGACCGTCTTGCTGTAGAGCGGCGTCGAGAACGGCTCCGGATCCGGCACGGCGCTTATCCACGACAGCCCCCACATCTGCAACTGGCCGGCTTCCGACATCTTGTTGAGCTCGGGCCACTTCTGGATGAAAAACGTGATCCGGATGCCGATCGCATCCATGCTCTTTTTCCAGAGTTCGTTTTCGTTGCGGTCGGACGCGTCCGGCGTCGATGCCTTGGTGATCACGAGCGCTCTGCCGTTAGGCGTCTCGCGGTAGCCGTCGCCGTCGCGGTCCTTGTACCCGAACTTGTCGAGCAGCGCGCGCGCCGCCGCCGGATCGTACCGATTCTTCGCAGCGAACGTTGGATCGTGCCCGGGAATTCCCGGCGGCACGAGCTGCGAGGCGAGCTTCCCCTGACCGTAGCGCAGCACGTCAATCTCGGCCTGGCGGTCGTAGCCCATCGCGATCGCGCGGCGCAGCGCGATTTTCTCCGGCGTATAGCCGCCGACGACCGGATCATCCAGGTTGAAGAACGTGAACGATATCGATGGCTCGATCTGCCGGTGCAGCACCACGCCGCGCTTTGCATATGCCGGCAAGAGAGCATCCTTGGCGAGCACATTGGCAGCGAGCGAGCGCCGCAGCTCGAGGTAGTCCAGCGCGCCGCTGTCGAAGGAGAGCAGGCGCGGCGAATCCTCTTCGATGACGCTGATCTCGACGCGGCCGACGATCGGCAGCTTCTTGCCGGCGTTGTCGCGCGCAACTCCCGCATCGCCCGGCTCGCTGCCGACACCGGGAACAGGATACGTCTCGTCGCGGTAACCGGGGTTGGCCTCGAGCACGATCTTCTGCCCGCGCACCCAGTCTTTCAGACGGTACGGGCCGGTGCCGACTGGATGCTCCATGACGCGATTCGACGCGTCCTTGTGCGCCTCGACCACTTCGCGTGCGACCGCGGCGAGCCCGTCGTAGCTGAGCCAGTGCTGGAACGAGTAGTAGGGTGTGTTGAAGCGTATGCGCAACCTATAGCGGTCGAGCGCCTGCAACCCTTCGATCTTCGCGTCGTAGTCGAAGCGGTCGGCCTTGCGCGCACGCTCCAGGACCTCGTCGAGCCCGACGAGGCGACGGTCGAAGAGATAGAGCCAATACGAGCGCAGCTTCGGATCGAAGACGCGCTTGATGCTGTAAACGTAGTCTTCCGCGACGAGCTCGCGCTTCTTGCCCTTGAACGCCGGATCGTCGGCGAAGTAGATGCCCGGCCGTACCTTCACCGTGAACGTGCGCCCGCCGTCGGTGATCTGCGGCATGCCCTCGGCGGTGTTGGGCACGAGGCGCACCGGGCGAGCGAAATAGTCATAGGTGTAGAGCGGATCGAAGATCGCGTGGCAGACCTCGAAGGAATACGAATCGTAGACCGCCTGCGGATCGAAGCCGTTTTCCGCGACCGGAATCGCGACGTGAAGCGTCTTCCTCATGTCCGCGGCATGCGCGCCGAGCGCGAGCGACACTACCGCGATTGCGGCGCCGAGGGCTTTCATTGCGCCGCCGTAGCCCGGGTTGAGCCGAAGGCGAAACCCGGGTCCGCATAACGCAATCCGAAACGAGAGTGTGCGAGCGATCATTGCCGGCCCCGGGCTTCGCTGCGCTCAGCCCGGGCTACGTGCTGCGGCGAGCGAGAAATTCTCGCAATCGTGCGACGCCGTCGAGCAGCCGTTCCTCGCTGGCGGCGAAGCACCAGCGCACGAAACCTTGGCCTTCGGGACCGAAGGCGCTGCCGGGTGCGAGACCGAGCCGCGCCTCTCGCACGAGCCGCTTGCAGAATTCCAAGCTGTCGGTCACGCCGGCGACGCGGAAGAAGACGTACATCGCGCCCGACGGGGAGGCGACTGCAATGCCCTTGGTGGCCGCCAGTTGCCCGACCAGAAAATCGCGCGCGGCGCGGAAGCGCGCGAGGGTGTGCTGCACGGTCGGCTCGCCCTCGGTGATCGCTATCACGCCCGCGCGTTGGACGAACACGGGCGCGCAGGAGGTGTTGTATTCGATGAGCTTGCCCAGATCGGGCATCAGCGCCGGCGGGGCGACGATCCAGCCCAGCCGCCAACCGGTCATAAGCCATGCCTTGGAAAAGCTGTTGGTGCTCACCACGCGGTCGGCCGGATCGGCGAGATCGAGGAAGGACGGCGCGCAGTTGCCGCCAGCGTAATACAGCCGCTCGTAGACATCGTCGGCGATGATCCAGATGCCGTGTTGGCGGCAGTGCGCGAGAATCGCCTCCTGCGTTTCGCGCTCGAGCGCCCAGCCAGTGGGATTGTTCGGCGAATTGATCAGCAGCACGCGCGTTCCAGGAGTGAGCGCAGAGAGCAGGCGAGCGGTGGCTAGGGCCCAGCCCTTGTCGCCGAATTGCAGCCCGACGCGCACGACTTCCGCACCGAGGATCTTGGGGATTTCGGTGAGATTGGGCCATAGCGGCGTGACGCAGACGACCCGGTCGCCGGGGCTGACGAGCGCCTCGACGGCGAGCATCAGCGCATTCATGCCCGACGACGTGACCGCAACGTTGCCGGCAGTCACCGGACGATGTAGCCGCGCGAGGTAACCGGCGATCGCCTCGCGCAGCTCGGGGATGCCGAAGTTCTGCGTGTAGAAGGTCTCGCCCGCCGCGATCGAAGCGACCGCCGCGTCGCGGATGTACGCCGGGGTCACCTCGTCGGGCTCGCCGAACCAGAACGGCAGGATGTCGGGATCGCCCATGCCGGCGTTGGCGACTTCGCGGATCTGCGAGGCGACCAGCGCGCGCACCGCGCTGCGGGCATGCAGATCGTGCGTGACGGGAGCGCGGTCGTTCATCGGTTCGGGTCAGAGATGATTTTACGCGACAATGCGCTCTCCGGCCTGATTCCTCGAGCCAAAATCGTCTCTTACCCCGTGAAGGTCTACGGCATCGTCAACTGCAACACCGTGAAAGCCGCGCGCGCCTGGCTCGAAAAGCGCAAGCTCGGCTACGAGTTCGTCGACTTCAAGAAGACACCGCCGACGGAGGAGCTGCTCGCGCGCTGGTGCGCGACGTTCGGCTGGGAGAACGTGCTCAACCGCCGCGGCACGACCTGGCGCCTCCTGGCGCCTGCAGCGCAGGCACGCGTAAAGGACGAGAAGAGCGCGATCGCGCTGATGCGCGAGAAGCCGACGGTGATCAAGCGCCCCGTCGTCGAGTCCGGCAAGACGCTGCTGAGCGGATTCGACGAAGCGGAGTACGCGAAGAAGCTGTAGCCCGGGCTGAGCGTAGGGAAGCCCGGGCTACGGAGCCTCCTTCACGCGCACCGGCGCACACATGTCGACGATGTCGGGGCCATAGCCCTCGGCGCAAGCGGTGGCGCGCTCGGCGCTACCACTGGCCGAAGAAAACGCCGGCTTGCTTGTGCGCGGCGGTGCCGGCCTCGACCGCATCGTCGGTGACGGTGACGCGGCGCTTGAGCTGCATGAACCACGCCAGTAGGCGCTCGCGCATTTCGCGGCGAACCGCCTCGTGTCCGGAATCGTCGCCGAGGTCGTCGAATTCATCCGGATCGGCCGAAACGTCGAAGAGCTGCGGCCGGAAGTCGTGCCAGTGCACATATTTCCACCGATCGGTGCGCACCATCCAGGCGCGGCACGCGTCGGGCGCGCGGCCTAGTATGCGGCGCGCCTCGCGGTAACCGTAGTCGAGCTCGGAGAACACCGCGTCGCGCCAGCTCGAGACATCGCCCCCGCGCAGCAGCGGCAGCAGCGAGCGGCCCTCGACGCGTTCGCTCGCCGCCGGCAACCCGAGCGCGTCGAGAAATGTCGGTACGAGATCGATCGCCTCCACGAAACGGGACTCGACGCTGCCACGCGTTGCGTCGGCCGCCGTGTCGGGATCGTACACAATCAGCGGAACGCGCTGGATCACATCGTGGAAGTGCTCCTTCTCGCCGAGCCAGTGATCGCCGAGATAATCGCCGTGGTCGGAGGTGAAGATGATCAAGGTGTCGTCGAAGCGGCCCAGCGCGTCGAGCGCCTCCCACACCCGTCCAAGGTGATCGTCGATCTGCTGCACGAGTCCCTGGTACGCGGGACGAACCGCGCGCCACACTTCGTCGCGCATGAAATTCGCGCATTCCTCCTGCTGCCGGTACGCGGCGAGCACGGGATGCTCGTTCTCGAGCTCGCCTCGTTCGCGCTTGACCGGAGGGCACTGTTCGATCGAATACCGCGCGTGATAAGGCGCCGGTGCGATGTAGGGCCAGTGCGGCTTGACGTAGGAGAGGTGCAGCACCCACGGCCGGTCGCGCTGCGCCCGGAGAAAATCGAGGGCGCGATCGGTCGTGTAAGCGGTTTCCGAGTGCGCTTCGGCGATGCGCGCGGGCAATCCGGCGTTACGCATGTTCCAGCCGGACACGACCCGGCCGCGCCCGTCGATCGCGCTGATCACGTAATCGGTCCACGGATCGGCGCTGTCGTAGCCGCGAGCGCGCAACCACGCCGCGTACGCGCCTCCAGGCTCCGGCTGATGGCCGTCGTGGCGGTCGAGCTCGGCGAATCCGCCCGCGCCGAGCAGGCGACCGAGCGCGCTGCCGCCGTCGAGTGTGAGGCGCGCAAGGCCCGCGTCGTCGCGCATCACGTGCGTCTTGCCGGCGAGGACCAGCGTGCGTCCCGCATCGCGGACATACTCGCCCAGCGTGATCTCGCCCACCGACAGGGGAACGCGATTCCAGGTCGCGCCGTGGCTTGCTACGTAGCGTCCGGTGTAGAACGACATGCGCGATGGGCCGCACACGCCCGATTGCACGAAGGCGCGCTCGAAGCGCACGCCGCGGCGCGCGAGCGCGTCGAGATTGCGCGTCGCCAGATGCGGATGACCATAGCAACCGAGGTGATCGGCGCGCAGCTGGTCGCACATGATGAACAGGATATTGCGCACCGCGGCCATGCTTGTCCCTCACGCCAGCCTGCGACGGCTGCGAGAAACAGCCCTTGGCGCGTCGGCCTCATGCGGGTCCTCGCTGTTATACTTCGCCCGCGCTCGAGCGGCAACTCGCGCAAGCGCTTTTTCGTGTTCTCCTTCATCCTTCGGCTTTTGGCAATCGTGGTCTGCGGCGGTGCAGGCGGAGTGTTGGCATGGTGGCTCGTGTTCTCGCTCGGCTGGACGGGTGTGGGCGGCGCGATCGCTGCGGCCTTCTTCGGCATGGTCCTGGCGACGCTGCTGTGGGCCGGCGGCGTCGCGCTGGCCAACGCCCTTCAACGCCGCCGATAGCCGCGGCGATCGTCAGCGTCGCTCTGCCCCTGGCCCGCGCTTTGCGGTGATCGGCGGCTTTTCCGTCCCGCCCGCTCCGGCAAGCGCGGCCGCGCGCAGCGCCGAACGCGCCGTTGGGCTGCAGCTCCCAGTGCAACGAGTCTTAGATGCCAACGCGGCTGACGACCGCGCGCACGAGATCCGGGTGCTGGACGAGTGTGGCGCCCATGAGCAGCCCGCCGTTGCTGCCGCCCATGATCGCGGCCTTCGCCGGGCGTGTATTTGCGGTCGATCAAGAGCTGCAGCGACGCCGCGAAATCGTCGAACACGTTCTGCTTGTGCGTCAGATTGCCGGCACGGCCGCGAATTCTACATGCACCGCCGGCGCCGCGAAGCTTCGGCGCCGCCGCGACAATCGGAGATAATAGCGGCCGCCCTCATCGCTGCAACCCATCGTGACCGTCCCGCGCTTTCTGCCGCTCTATTTCAGTTTTGCGGCCGCGTACGTGCTGTCGTACACCTACCGCACGGCCAATGCGGTCATCTCGCCGGAGCTCAGCGCCAGCTTGAACATCGGCGCGTCGTCGCTCGGACTGTTGACCAGCGCGTATTTCGTCGCGTTCGCGGCGATGCAAATTCCGGCCGGGATGCTGCTCGACCGCTACGGCCCGCGGCGAGTCGAGCCGATCCTGTTGACGGTCGCTGGTTGCGGTGCGCTCGCGTTCGCGGCCAGCGACGATCTTGCCGGACTCGCAATCGCTCGCGCGCTGATCGGCGCGGGCGTCTCCGTCTGCCTCATGGCGCCGCTCAAGGCGATCGCGACCTGGTATTCGGCGGAACGGCAAGCGTCGCTCGCCAGCTGGATGATGGTCGCCGGCGGCATCGGCGCCTTGCTATCGACCGCGCCGCTCGCCGCCGCGTTGACGCTGCTCTCCTGGCGCGGAATCTTCGTCGCGCTGGCGGTGGCGACCTTCGCCGCTGCGCTTTGCATCCTCTGGATCGTGCCCGACACGCCTCTCCATTCGCGCGTGACCGGATGGAAGGACCAATGGGCGGGAGTGAAGAACGTATTCGGCAGTGCACGTTTCTGGTGGGTCGCGCCGCTCGGGGCGATCGCCATGGGCTCGTTCATGGCCATCCAGGGACTGTGGTCGGTGCCGTGGCTGATGGACGTCAATGGCTACAGCCGCACGGTTGCTGCCGATCATCTGCTCGTCGTCGGAATCGTCATTCTCGGCGGCTACCTTGGTTTGGGCTTCTTCGCCACCGTGCTCAGGCGCTACGGGATAGGCGCGCGCCACCTGCTTGCGGCCGGCTTCGGTTTGCACATACTGATGTTGGCACTGATCGTCATGCAGGCGCTGCCGTCGACGTATTTGGCGTGGGCGCTGTACGGTCTGGGCTCCGCGGTGAATATTCTCGGCTTCACGGTCATAGGCGAAGGTTTTCCTCCGGAGGTGGCGGCACGCGCCAATACCGCGCTCAATCTGCTGATGTTCACCAGCAGTTTCGCGACGCAATGGGGCATCGGCGTCGTCGTCGATGCGGCGCGGGCGGCGCTGGGTATCGACATCGCGAGCGCGCTGCGGCTGGCATTCGCGCTCGTACTCGCCGCCGATGCGCTCGCGCTCACCTGGTTCGCGCTCGGTTGGCGCCGGCATGCCCTCGTCGCGCCGCGAATGCGCGTCGTTGCATGACGAACGTGCGCGAGCTCCTCGACGAGGCGGCCACTCGCGCCGCGGCGGGAGCCATCGACGACGCGCTCGCCGCGTACGCCGCCGCGCTTGCGCACTCACCGCAGCTCGCCGAAGCGCACTATAACGTCGCGGCGCTGCGCCTCAAGAAGGGCGATCTCGCCGGCGCGGAAGCGAGCCTTCACGAGGTGGCCAGGCTCAGGCCGGACTGGCCGCAAGCGTTCCTCGGGTTCGGGCATCTCTACTTCCGGCAAGGCAGGTTCGAAGATGCGGAGCGGGCGTTCGAGCGCGCAGCGCTGCTCGCGCCGGAATCGGTCGAAGCGCTGTTCAATCAGGCGAAGGCGCTCGATCGGCTGGGGGGCTGGGCCGAAGCGTTGCCGCTCTTGCGCCGGGCGCGAACGCTCGCGCCGGAAAACGAAGAGATCTGGGCAGCACTGCGGGGTCATTTGCTGCTTTTCCATCGCCACGACGAAGCATTCGAGGATTTCCGCGCGTTCGAGCCTCATGCAAAGCTCTCGGCGCCCGTGGTGATCGCCGGCCTGATATCGGCGCGCATCGCGCCCGGCACGCAATACGAAGACAAGTATGTGCCCCTGGCGGTCAACTGGCCATACGGACGCGGTGAGGCGCGCTATGCGGGTGCTGCCGCGGCGCACGCGGAGTATTTCGACGTGCCGCGCACGGCACTCAAGCGCCTGTATGAAACTCATAATCGGCTGCGCCAGGAAGAGCGGGCGGGTATCGGGGATCTCGCACCGCCTCGTGTGAACCGATCGCCGCCGATTCGCATCGGCTATCTGTCGGCCGACTTTCGCAACCATGTGATGGGGCGCCTGATGCTGGACGTGTTGCGCCGGCATGACCGCGCCCGGTTCAGGGTGCATGCGTATTCGATCGGGAAGCGTGAGCTCGAAGACGATCTGACTACGGAGTTTCGCGCCTGCTGCGACGGTTTCGTACGACTTGACGATCTCGACAATCTCGGAGCCGCACAAAGGATCGACGCGGACGAGCTGGATCTGCTGGTCGATCTGATGAGCCGCTCGGGCTCATCGCGGCCGGGCATTCTGCTCTACAAACCCGCACCCGTGATCATCACGCATCTGGGGGCGCACGGGCCGGTCGGCCTGCAGCAGATCGACTTCAAGCTCAGCGATCGCTACGCCGATCTGCCCGACGCCGGCGAGTACCAGATCGAAACACCCCTGGCAATGGACTGTTGTGTGCTGCCGCTGCGCCGCGTGACTCCGGCGGCGCCGACGATCTTGCGCGAAGAAATCGGGCTCGATCGCGACACCGTCGTGTTCGGCGTCTTTGTAGGGTTGCGGAAGCTCTCGTCGCGCTGTCTGCTCCTGTGGCGCACTATTCTCGAGCGGGTACCGCAGAGCGTGCTGGCGTTCTCACCGAGCCGCCAGGCCGAGCGGGCGCTCTACCTGCGACGCATGCAAAGCTTCGGCATTCCGGGCGAGCGGATCTCGTTTATTCCGCGGACGATGGACGATGCCGCCGATCGCGCGCGTTATCGGCTCATCGACATCGTCCTCGATACGCTCCCCTACACCGGCGGCGATACGACCGCGGCTGCGCTCGACATGGGCATCCCAGTGGTAACCCGCGTCGGCGAGCGCGCTGCCGAGCGCATGACGTATAGCCTGCTTGCGCATCTTGGCGTAACGGAGACGGTCGCGAGCACGGACGAAGATTACGTCGCGATCGCCTGCCGGCTCGCAGACAATGCTGCCTACCGCGCAGTGATTGCCGCCGCGATCGTGGCCAGACTTTCACCGTCCGGCGTGGCTGACTTCGAAGCTTACACGCGCGCGCTCGAAACAGCGTACGAGCGCGCCCTCGCGCTCAAGCTCGGCTCTGTAAACTGAACCCAGACCATGCATCTGCACATCCTCGGCATCTGCGGCACCTTCATGGGCGGCCTCGCCGCGATCGCGCGCGAGGCCGGCCACGCGGTGACCGGTTGCGACGCCAACGTCTATCCGCCGATGAGCGAGCAGCTTGCAGCGCTCGGCATCGAATTGATCGAGGGCTACGAGGCGGCGCAGCTCGAGAACGTCGCCAGGAACGCCGACGTGTTCGTCATCGGTAACGCCATCACGCGGGGCAATCCGCTGCTCGAATCGATCCTCGACAGCGGACGACCCTATACCTCGGGGCCGCAATGGCTGTCCGAGACCGTACTGCGCGAGAAGTGGGTGCTGGCGGTCGCCGGCACGCACGGCAAGACGACGACGACCGCTCTGCTGGCGTGGATTCTCGACCAGGCGGGGCTCGATCCCGGATTTCTGATCGGCGGCGTCGCCATCGACCTCGGCGTGTCGGCGCGGCTCGGCGACGGCCCGTTCTTCGTGATCGAGGCCGACGAATACGATACGGCGTTCTCGGACAAGCGCTCGAAGTTCGTGCATTACCGGCCACGCACGGCGATCCTGAACAATCTCGAATACGACCACGCCGACATCTTTCCGGATCTCGCCGCGATCGAGACGCAGTTCCATCACCTCGTGCGCACGATACCGCGGCGTGGCAGGCTGATCGTCAATGGCAACGACGACAACCTGGAGCGCGTGCTGGCTCATGGCTGCTGGAGCGAAGTCGAACGCTTTCGCGTCGCCGACGTGCCCGGTACGGGTGCGGACTGGACGATCGCGGCAGACGGCGCGATCAAGCACGGCAGAGCGCCGCAGGGCACGCTTTCGCCCTTTGCGCTCGGCGGCCGGCACAATCAGTTGAACGCGCTGGCAGCGATCGCGGCGGCGCGCCACGTAAGCGTGCCGGTGCGCGAGAGCCTCGCCGCGCTCGCCGCGTTCAGCGGCGTGAAGCGGCGGATGGAATTGCGCGGCACGGTCGGCGGCGTTGCGGTGTACGACGATTTTGCGCATCACCCGACCGCGATCGCGGCGACGCTGGAAGGCCTGCGCCAGGAAGTGGGCAAGGCGCGCATCCTCGCCGTGCTCGAGCCGCGCTCGAGCACGATGAAGCGCGGCACGATGAAGGACGCGCTCGCGGGCAGCCTCGAGGCCGCCGATCTCGTGTTCTGCTATGCGGCGAACCTGAGCTGGGACGCCGCGGCATGGTTGCAACCGCTCGGTGACCGCGTGCACACGAACGCCGATCTCCCCGCGCTCACCGACGCGATCGCCGCCGCGGCGCGGCCGGGCGACCACATCGTGATCATGAGCAACGGGGCGTTCGGCGGCATCCACGACAAGCTGCTCGCGCAGCTCGCGAACGCGGCCCCGAATATTCCCTCGAGGCAGACCGGCTAGCGCGGTGCAGACTTGCGGATCGTTTATTTGCACGGCTTCAACAGCGGGCCGGCCTCGATCAAGGGGCGGCAGCTTGGCGATGCCATTGCCGCTTTGCCCGAAGCCGCGCGGCCGGAATACTATCTGCCGCAACTTGCGCATCGGCCGGCGGAGGCGATGCGCACGGTGTGCCGCTGGGCCGACGCCGGAGATCACGATCATCTGACTTTCGTCGGCAGCTCGCTTGGCGGCTTTTATGCGACGCATCTCGCGGAAGCGTATGGCGCGAACGCCGTGCTGATCAACCCCGCGGTTCATCCCGACCGCGATCTCGCGCCTTATCTCGGAGCGCAGCGCAACCCCTATACCGGCGAGGCGTACGAGCTCACGGTCGAGCACTTTGCCGAGCTCTCCGCTTTCAAAGTGGCGCGCATCGCGCGGCCGCGGCGCTACCTGCTGTTGGTGCAGACAGGAGACGAGGTGCTCGACTACCGCGTCGCTGTCGCGTTCTACGCCGGCGCGTGGCAGTTCGTGCAGGGTGGCGGCGATCACGCGTTCCATGACTTCGCGGCGCAGATTCCGGTTATCCTGCGCTTCGCCGGTGTCGATCCGGCAGCGGTGGAACGGCAACGCAGCTTGGGCTTTGTAGCCCGGGCTAAGCGAAGCGATGCCCAGGACTCACGCCCGGGCTAAGCCCTTCGACAAGCTCAGGACAGGCCCTTCGACGAGCTCAGGACAGGCTTCGCGATGCCCGGGATTCACGTCGATGCGAAGCGCCACCCCGGGCTTCGCGCTTCGCGCTCAGCCCCGGCTACGGCTCGATCCACCCCCTACGACTTGTGTAGATCCGCCTGAAAGCGCTCATGCTTCTCGCCACATCCGCAGCAAACGCTTCCGGCAGCGACCAGCGCCAGTCGCTCTGGGGCGCGACCGCGGCGCCCGCGCCCGCCACCGCGACGCTCGAAGGCCGCGCCGAGGCGGACGTAGTCGTCGTCGGCGCGGGCTATACGGGGCTTTCCTGCGCGCTCACGCTCGCCGAGGCGGGCCACGCGGTCATCGTGCTCGAAGCGAGCGAGGTCGGACACGGTGCGTCGGGCCGTAACGGCGGACAGGTGATCCCCGGACTCAAGCACGATCCCGACGATCTCGTCGCGCGCTTCGGTCGCGACCGCGGCGAAGCACTGGTCCGGCTGGCCGGCGGCGCGGCCGATCGCGTCTTCGCATTGATCGCGAAGTACGGCATCGATTGTGCCGCGCGACAGTGCGGCTGGATCCAGCCCGCGCACTCGGCTGCCGCGGCGCAGACGATCTTCGCGCGCGCCCGCCAGTGGTCGGCGCGCCGGGCGCCGGTCGAACTGCTCGCGGCCGATCGCCTTGCGCTGCTCCTCGGCACCGACGTCTATGTCGCGGGATGGCTCGACCGGCGCGCGGGCGCGCTGCAACCGCTTTCGTACGTGCGCGGACTCGCGCGCGCCGCGATCACGCAGGGGGCGCGCATCCATACCAGGTCGGCGGTCACGCGGATCGTCCATGAAAAGGAGGAATGGGTTGCCGCGTCAGCGCATGGCGAGGCTCGGGTGCGGCAGGTCGTGCTCGCGACCGACGCCTATTCAGGCGCGCTGTGGCCCGAGATCGTGACCAACCAGCTAATCGTCACGAGCGTGCAGACCGCGACCGCACCGCTCCCCGAGGCGCTGCGGCGAACGATCCTGCCCGGTGGAACCGTCGCCTCGGATACCCGCAAGCTTTTATACTATTTCCGCCTCGACGACGAGGGTCGCTTTGTCATCGGCGGCCGAGGTTCGGTGAGCGATACGGTGTCCGACAGCGTCTATGCAGCGTTGCGGCGCGCCGCGGCGCGCATGTATCCGCCCTTGGCGCGAGTCCCATGGCCATATCGCTGGTACGGCCGCGTGGGGCTCACGCGCGATTGGTTGCCGCATCTGGCCGAGCTGGCCCCTGGAGCCTGGGCGGCGCTCGGATATTGCGGCCGCGGCGTGGCGATGGCGACGACGATGGGCGTTCTGCTGGGCGAGGCGCTCAGGGACCGCCGCGAGCCGGCGTATCCGGTCGCGGCGCTTAAAGCCATCCCGCTGCACTCGCTGCGAGTACCACTGCTGCAGGCGGGCATCGCGTACTATCGAGCCCTTGATGCACTACGTAGCCCGGGCTGAGCGCGAAGCGCGATGCCCGGGTTCGACGCAACACGATTCGCACAGGGTCCCGGGATTCGCGAGCCCTGTCCTGAGCTCGTCGAAGGGCCTGTCCTGAGTTCGTCGAAGGGCCTGTCCTGAGCTCGTCGAAGGACTCATCCCGGGCTACACGACGATCGACGCCAAGGGAGAAATCGATGATCACGTATCGCGCGCTTGCCCGCATTCTCGCCGTTGGCGGCCTGGCTTACATTTCGCTCGCCGGTGCTCAGACGCCCACTTATAACGTCGGCTCGACGCCGACCGGTATCCCGTTCACATTCCTCGACGTCAAGACCAACACCATCCAGGGCGCCATGGTCGATCTGATCACCGCGATCGGCGACGACGCCGGCTTCAAGGTCAACGTGCAGGCGACGCCCTTCTCCGCGCTGATCCCGTCGCTCACCAGCAACAAGATCGACATCATCTCGGCGGCGATGCTGATCACGGCGCAACGCAAGGAAGTGATCGACTTCAGCGATCCGGTGTTTCCGTATCCCGAGGGCATGGTGGTCAGCGTCGACGACAACACGCCGTACAAGTCGCTCGCCGATCTCAAGGGGCAGATCGTCGGCGCGCAGGTCGGTACCGTATACATCGATTTTCTGAAGAAGAACGGCGAATTCGCCGAGGTCAAGGTCTACGATTCGCTCGCTGACATTCTGCGCGACGTGACCCTGGGCCGGATCAAGGCCGGCTTCGGCGATGCGCCGATCCTGAAGTACCAGTTGTCGCAGAACGCGAGCCTCAAGGCGAAGCTCGTGCCGACCTACGAGCCGAAGATGACGGGGAGCGTCGGTATCGGCGTGCGCAAGACCGATCAGGACCTGCTCAAGAAGATCAACGCCTCGCTCGCCAAGCTGCAGGCCAACGGTACGGTCGACAAGATCCTGGTGAAGTGGAGCTTGAAGTAGACCGGATTTTTCTTTTCCCTTGCACGCATTCCTCGCCGACGCGCGCGACTTCCTGCCGATCCTGCTGCAGGGCTGCGTCGTCACGATCGAGCTCACGCTCTGCGCGCTGGTGCTGTCCACTCTGCTGGGTTTCGTGTGGGCACTGCTGCGACTATCGCCATCGCCGGTTCTGTCGTGGCCCGCGATTGCGCTGATCACGGTCATCCGCGGCATCCCGATCATCGTGCAGCTCTTCTACATCTATTTCGTGCTGCCGGATCTCGGCATCCAGCTCTCAGCGTTCCAGGCGGGCTTCATCGGACTGGGTATCGCGTACTCGGCGTACCAGGCGGAGAACTTCCGCGCCGGCATCGAGGCGGTCGACCCGGGACAGATCGAGGCCGCGCAGTCGCTGGGGATGCGGCCGGCGCTGATCATGCGCCGGGTGATCCTCCCACAGGCGATACGCGTGTTCCTGCCGCCTTACGGCAACACCATGATCATGATGCTCAAGGACTCATCGATCGCCTCGGCGATCACCGTGGCCGAGCTCACGCGCGGCGGGCAGCTCATCGCTGCCTCGACGTTCAAGAACATGACGGTGTTCACGCTGGTCGCGCTCCTCTATCTCACGATGAGCCTGCCGCTCACTTATCTCGCGCATCGGCTCGAGCGTGCGTTCGGGCGCAGATGAGTTTGCCGATGATTTCGGTCCGCGGCGTCGGCAAGTCGTACGGCGAGCACCGCGTCCTCGATGCCGTGAGCCTCGAGGTCGCCAAGGGCGAGGTCGTATGCATCATCGGACCGTCGGGCTCGGGCAAGTCGACGCTGCTCCGCTGCATCAACGGCCTGGAGCATTACGACGAGGGCGAGATCGCGATCGACGGTGCAGCGCTGCACCGCGAGCACAAGTCCATCCATGCGCTGCGCAGCCAAGTCGGAATGGTGTTCCAGCGTTTCAATCTCTTCCCGCACCGCACCGCGCTCGAGAATGTCATGGAAGGCCCGGTGTACGTGAAGGGCGTGGCGCGCGTCGAGGCGAAAGAGCAGGCGACCGCGCTGCTCGCCAAGGTAGGCTTGGCGCAGAAGCTCGACGCCTACCCGGCGAAGCTTTCCGGCGGCCAGCAGCAGCGCGTCGCGATCGCCCGGGCGCTCGCGATGCATCCGAAGGCGATCCTGTTCGACGAGCCCACGTCCGCGCTCGATCCGGAGCTCGTCGGCGAAGTGCTCAAGGTCATGCTGACGCTGGCGCGCGAAGGCATGACCATGGTCGTCGTCACGCACGAGATGGGATTCGCTGCCGAGGTGGCGCGACGCGTCCTGTTTCTCGACCACGGCCGCGTCGTGGAAGAAGGCTCGGCGCAGCAGATCCTGGCTGAGCCCAAGCACGAGCGCACGCGCGACTTTCTGCAACGCGTGCTGAAGCCGGTGTGATGCGCGGAATTGTCGTGGCGCTGTGCGAATGAATTCGCACCTGCGAAGAACCGGATTTTCGTAGGGCCGAATTATTCGGCCACGGCGCACGCCGATGTGCGAATTACAGCTCTGCGAATCAATTCGCACATCGAAATGATTTGTAGACCACCGAATTCATTTGGCCTCGGTGGCCCAAAGATGATAGCTGCTGATTTGTGCAGCGCAGCGGGCAGAGCGCGACGGTAGAGAGTAGAATTTCATCATGTCCTGGCGAAGTTACCTCCCGCTTCATCCGTGATTCATACGCCCCGGCGTCGAGTCGGGTCGCGCACTGCCGCCGCTTCGCAATCTGCGCAGTTCGTTGGGAAGCCGCGCTCTCGCAACGGGCGGCTGCCCGAAGCGTTTGAACGACCGCGCCATCTTCGAGTCGAAGGAGCACTGCCATGAAGCCGCAAGTCCGATCCGCTCGCAACGGTACCCTGATCGCCGGCCCCGTCGGCCTGGGTGCGCCGGGCTCGTCGCTGATCGAAACCGAGCGCCGCCATGGAGCGCGCAACTACGAGCCGCTGCCCGTCGTTATGACGCACGGCGAAGGCGTCTGGCTGTGGGACGAGCACGGCCGCCGCTATCTCGATATGTTATCGGCGTATTCCGCAGTGAGTCATGGTCACGCCCATCCGCGCATCGTGCAGGCGCTGATCGCGCAGGCGCAGCGGCTCGCGGTTACTTCACGCGCGGTGCACACCGACAAGCTGCCGCTGTTTTTGAAACGGCTGACAGAGCTGACGGGACTCGACCGCGCGCTTCCCGTCAATACCGGCGTCGAAGCGGTCGAAACGTCGCTCAAAGCGGCGCGCAAGTGGGGCTATCGCGTCAAGGGCATCCCCGAGGCGAAGGCCGAGATCATCGCTTGCGAGAACAACTTTCACGGCCGCTCGATCACCATTGTCGGGTTCTCGTCGGATCCACAATATGGCGACGGCTTCGGGCCGTTCGCGCCCGGATTCAAGCTGATTCCATTCGGCGACGCCGCAGCGCTCGCAGCCGCGATCACGCCGCATACCGCGGCGTTCTTGGTTGAGCCGATCCAGGGCGAGGGCGGCATCGTCGTCCCGCCCGCGGGCTATCTCACCGAGTGTGCGCGTATCTGCCGCGAGCATCGCGTGCTCCTTCTCGCCGACGAAATCCAGACCGGCATGGGCCGCACGGGCAAGTTTCTGGCGTGCGAGCACGAAGGCGTCGTGCCGGATGGCGTCGCGCTCGGCAAGGCGCTTGGCGGCGGAATGCTCGCGGTGTCGGCGTTCGTCGCGACAAACGAAGTGATGCAGGTCTTCCGTCCCGGCGATCACGGCAGCACGTTCGGCGGCAATCCGCTCGCCGCGACGGTAGCGCTGGAGGCGCTCGCCGTGCTCTACGACGAGGGGCTGATCGAGCGCTCGGCGGAGCTTGGCGCTTACCTGCTTGCGCAATTGCAGACGATCAAGAGTCCGTTGATCCGCGACATCCGCGGACGCGGGCTCTTCGTTGGCCTCGAAGTCGACGCCCGGCGCACCGACGCGCGCACCATCGTCGATCGACTCCTTGCCCGAGGCGTGTTGTCGAAGGATACGCACGGTACCGTCGTGCGCTTCGCGCCACCGCTCACTATCACGCGCGAGGAAATCGATTGGGCGGTCGAGCGGGTGCGCGCGGTTTTCACCGAGCTCGGCAAGGGTATGCGGCGGGCGGCGTAGGTGCACGAATGCCGCGGGAGATCCACCCGTCTTCATGCGGCAGCACGCAAGTCTGACCGGCGCGTCTAGCGCACGCCGGCTGCTCGGGATCGCCGGCCTCGGGCGGTGTTTACGCGGGCATGACGCCGGTCGTGCGCTGCTTCTGGCCCGGAACCGAGGTGGCGTTGCTACGCCATCGCTACGTCATCGACCCGGCCGAAGCGACGCGCATGCGCGCCGCGGGATGGATCGAGGAGGGCGCCGTCTTCTGCGCGCTGACATAGCCAGCGCGACGGGGCAGCGCTACGATGGCGGGATGCCCAAGCCGACCCTTGCCGATAAGCTGGTTGTCGCGATCTCTTCGCGGGCGTTGTTCGACCTCTCCGCGAGCCATCTCATTTTCACCGAGCAGGGCGTCGACGCGTATCAGCGCTATCAGATCGAGCACGAAGACGAAATCCTCGCGCCGGGGCCCGCGTTCACGCTGGTCAAGAAGATGCTGCGGCTCAATCGTCCCGACAAGCAATACGTCGAGGTGATCCTGCTGTCCCGCAATTCCGCCGATACGGGCTTGCGCGTATTCAACTCGATCAAGCATTACGGGCTCGACATCAGCCGCGCGGCGTTCACCAAGGGCGAGCCAACGTCGCGCTATGTGCCGGCCTTCGGCTCACATCTTTTCCTCTCCGCCGACACCGAGGACGTCAAGCGCGCGCTCGATGACGGCTATGCCGCGGCGACGATCTTCCCCAGCGTGTACAAGAACGAGACCGACGAGCTGCGCATCGCGTTCGACGGCGATGCAGTCATCTTTTCCGACGAAGCCGAGCGCGTGTACCAGTCCGGGGGGCTGGATGCGTTCGCCAGGCAGGAGATCGCCGCGGCGCGCGACCCTTTGCCCGGCGGACCGTTCAAAAAGTTTCTGGCCGCGCTGCACCAGATCCAGTCGGATTATCCGGAAGATAAGAGCCCGATCCGCACTGCGCTCGTTACGGCGCGCGGCGCGCCGGCGCACGAGCGCGTCATCCGGACGCTACGCGTGTGGAACATCCGCATCGACGAAGCACTCTTTCTCGGCGGGCTCGACAAGGGCGAGTTCCTGCGCGCATTCGGCGCGGACTTCTTCTTCGACGATCAGCGCACACACGTCGAGTCCGCGGCGAAGCACGTCGCCGCGGGACACGTGCCGCACGGCGTGGCGAACGAGTAGCGTAACGCGGACTCGCTCCCTTCGCTTGGGATCGGAGCTAAGTCGACGAAAGCCGCCTAAAGGAGCCACGCGGGAAGAAGTGGCCTGCTGCCGCCCGGTGGCGGTACGCGTCGACACTCCATACGCCGCCGCCTGCGACCGCGAAATACAGGAACACGAAGCAATATACGACGGCCAGTTCACCGTGATTGACTAGCGGGGACGCGCTCATGGGCGCATGAGCCATGAAATAGGCCGCTGCCATTTCGCCGGAAAGGACGAATGCGACCGGGCGCGTGAATAACCCGATCAGAAGCAGCAACCCGCCAACGATTTCCAGTACCCCGGCCACGCCGACCAGTGACATCAGCTGAACGTTGTCGAACGATGCGACGTGGGGAACATGAAAGAGCTTCGCCATGCCGTGTTGCATGAACAGGCCGGCAACGACAATCCTGACCACGCTTAACAGCCGCGCCGACCTGAATGAAAAGAAGGGGTTCCTTGGCGTATCCATAGAGATTCTCGCAAGATAAATAGGTCTCAACCGGAGTGACCTCCGCTGCATGGCGAAGGTTCCAACCAGAATTACGGTGAGGGGCGACGCAAGGCCGCCAAAGCTGCGCGGCTCGGAACGATCGTTCGATAAACGGGCTCTTCCGACGCGCTGCTAATCGACGATGCGGCCGTAGAACGGATATTGCGGGTCGTTATAGCCCGGCATGGATGGGTGGCCGGGCCGCACCAGGGAATCGATCAGCGCCTCGTCCTCCGCATCGAGCGTCTTGCCGACCGCGGAAAGATAATCGGTCCATTGCTCGAAGGTGCGCGGCCCCGCGATTACCGCGCTCACGATCCTGTTGTTGAGAACCCACGCCAGCGCGAACTGGGTTGCTGTCAGCCCCTTTTTCTCGGCGTGCGCCTTGATGGTCTGTGTCATCGCGATCGATTCGCTGCGGAACTCGGTTTCCATCATCCGAGGATCCTTGCGCCCGACGCGCGAATCCTCGGGCGCTTCGACGCCGGGCGCGTATTTGCCGGTGAGCATGCCGCGCGCCAGGGGGCTGTAGGGCACGACGCCCAGTCCGTAGTAATCGCAGGCGGGCAGCACCTCGACCTCGGGCATGCGATTGAACGCGTTGTAGTACGGCTGGCAGACAACGGGCTGCGGCACGTTGAGCTCCGCGCTTAAGGCCACGACTTCCGCGATGCGCCAGCCGCGGTAGTTCGATACTCCGAAATAGCGGATCTTCCCGGCACGGATCAGATCGCCGATGGCTTCGATGGTTTCCTCGAGCGGCGTGTCACTATCGTCGCGATGCAGGTAGTAGATGTCGATGTAGTCGGTCGCGAGGCGCTTGAGGCTGTCCTCGCAGGCCTGCACGATCCAGCGTCGCGACAGGCCGCCGTCGTGCGGCTTCGCTGTCATGACATTGCCGACCTTGGTGGCGAGAACCCAGCGGCGGCGGTTGCCGGCCATCGCCGGCCCGACGATCGCCTCCGAGGCGCCCTTCGCGTACACGTCCGCGGTATCAATGAAATTGACACCGGCGTCGAATGCCGAGTCGATGATCCGCTGCGCGGCCGCGGCGTCGGTGCGGTCTCCGAACATCATCGTTCCGAGGCAGATCACTGAGACTTCGAGGCCGGATTCGCCCAAACGCCGGAATTCCATGCTGGTGCCGGTGCAAACGAAATCTTGGAAGAACCGCCATGCTGAGGCAATCCGGGTCCTAGCGCAACGACCTCGCCGCAAGCAGCAGCGCTCCGCGGCTGCGGTATAATCGCGGCCCTCTTTCCGGCGCGTGCGGCTGCTGTCCGGCGGACCGCGCTAGGTCCCTAAAACTGATGCATGTGTTCTTCGAGGACGACGGCGCGTTCAAGGCCGGTACCGTCCTCGCCGACAACGATACGTCGCTACAGGTCGAAGCGGCATCGGGCAAGCGGCTCAAGATCAAGTCCGCCAACGTCCTGCTGCGGTTCAGCGAACCGTCGCCGTCGGCGCTGCTTGCGGACGCGCACGCGCTTGCCGCGGGACTCGATCCGAATTTCCTATGGGAGGTGATCGGCGAGCGCGAATTCGCCTTCGCCGAACTCGCCCGCGAATACTTCGGGCGAACACCCAAACCGGCGGAAGCCGCTGCGCTCGCGCTCTGCCTGCACGGCTCGCCGATGCATTTCTACAAGAAGGGTAGGGGCCGCTACCGGCCCGCACCGGCCGACGCGCTGCAGGCCGCACTCGCGGGAGTCGAGCGCAAACGTCGCGAGGCCGGGCAGATCGCCGCCTATGCCGAGGAGCTCGAGGCGCATCGCCTCCCGGAAGCGTTTCGCGCGGTCCTGCCGATGCTGCTCTACAAGCCCGACAAGCTCGCGCTCGAAACGCGCGCCCTGAACGCCGCTTGCGCGGCGCTGCAGATGAACCCGGTCGCGCTGCTCGCCGCCTGCGGCGCCATCCCGTCGACGCATGATTACCACTTCAATCGTTTTCTGCTCGAGGCATTTCCTCAGGGCACCGCGTTCCCGCCGCATGACGCGCCGGTGATGCCCGAGCTGCCGCGTGCTCCGGTGCGGGCGTTCTCGATCGACGATGCGACGACTACCGAGATCGACGACGCCTTTTCGGTGCGGCCGCTTCAAAACGGGCATTTCGAGATCGGCATTCATATCGCGGTGCCGGCGCTCGCGGTCGCGCATGGCTCGATGCTCGAAGCTGCCGCACGCGCTCGCCTGTCCACCGTCTATACGCCCGGCCGCAAGATCACCATGCTTCCCGACACCGTGATCGGATGCTGCACGCTTGCCGCGGGCGCCGCGCCGCCGGCGCTGTCGCTCTACGTCGAAGTCGCACCCGAAGGAAGGCCGCTGAAACACGCGACGCGGCTCGAGCGCGTGCCGATCGCCGCGAATCTGCGCCTCGACGCGATCGGCGAGCGCTTCGCGGAAGCCGCGACACCCGGCGAGCCGGAATGGACCGACGAGTTGCGCATGCTGCGGCGAGTCGCGCAGCAACTCGAGGCCGCGCGCGGCAAACCCGAAACGCCCCGCACCGATTACAGTTTCCGCGTCGATTGGAATGTCGCACCCGAGGGCCGAGTGATGATCCTGCCGCGGCGACGCGGCTCGCCCCTGGACAAGCTCGTCGCAGAGCTGATGATTCATATCAACAGTACTTGGGGCAAGGTTCTCGCCGACGCGCGCGTGCCAGGATTGTATCGGGCGCAGCAAGCGGGCAAGGTGAAGATGAGCACCAAGCCCGATCCGCACCAGGGGCTCGGTGTCGGGCAGTACCTCTGGGCGAGCTCGCCGCTGCGCCGCTACAGTGATCTCGTCAATCAACGCCAGTTGCTCGCGGTCGTCGCTGGTGAGAAGCCGCCGTATCCGGAGGGAGACGCGGAGTTGTTCGCTGCGGCCGCCGACTTCGAGGTCACGTACTCCCAATACGCCGAGTTCCAGAATCGCATGGAGCATTACTGGTGCCTGCGCTGGCTGATGCAGGAGTGTGTTACCGAGACGACCGCGACGGTGATGCGCGAGAGCCTGGTTCGTTTTGACGCGCTGCCGCTGGTGACTCGTGTCGCCGATTTGCCGCCGCTCGCTGCCGACGCCCGGGTGCGGCTCGTCATCGGCCGCATCGACCTTCTCGCCTTGACGCTCGAGACGCGTTACGCCGGGCCCGCTGCAGGATAGCGGCACGCAAGGAGGTCGCCTCGCGCGAGCCGAGCAGCCAACCGAGCGGAGCTTGAGGCCCGCGGGCCGGTCCTCGGCGACTCGGGCAGGAAGGCTATACTTGCAGCGATGCCAGCCAAGGAACCTCTGAACAAGTCCCGCATGAGCCGCGTTTCTGGCGCAATGGCCTCAGATGCGAGGCGTCGCGGCGCAGCGAATAGTTCACCCCTATTCGCAAGCCGCGCAACAACGCAGATAAGGCCATTGCGCCGAAACCCGGAGGGACGGGGCTTTCCGGGCGATCTGCTTTGTCGCGCCGCTCGCCCATGGGGACCTGCCATGGGCTTCGCGTCGCTTCGCGTATCTCATCCCGGAAAGCCGCCATCGCGGCCACGCGGGACTTATTCAGAGGTTCCCTAGGCCGTGCGATCGCGAGCAGCAGCAAAGCCCCGCGCCCAAGCCGTGCGCAAGCCCGCGCTTCAGCCGGCCGCGCGTGCCGTGCCGCTATCCGAGCCGCGCACGATGTCGCTGCCGTTCCTCGTTGCCGAGCCGACAGCGTCCGATCGGCTGCTTGCGACCGCGGTCGGAGGCTCGATCCTGCTCCACGCGTTCGTGCTCGCACTCAAGTTCAGCCCCTTCGACCTTTCTGCGCTCGATCGCAACGGGCCGCCGCTCGAGGTCGCGCTGGTCAATGCCAAGTCGAAGTCCAAGCCAACCAAAGCCGAGATCCTGGCGCAGGCCAATCTCGATGGCGGCGGCAATACCGATGCCAATCGCCGTGCCAAGACGCCACTGCCGGTCCTGCCGCGCGACAGTGCCAACAACGAGCTTGCCGTCGCCACGCAGAAAGTCGAACAGTTGGAAAAACAGGCCAAGGAGCTGATGGCGCGGCTTAAGGCGGCGCCTGCAATCGCGCCCCCCGTCGCCAAGCCGACCGACGCGCCGGATCCCATGGAGCTGCCGAGCAGCAACGAGCTGATGCAGCGCATGCTCGAGGCGATGCGACTCGAGGCGCAGATCGCCAAGGACATGGATGCGTACGAGAAACGGCCGAAGCGGCGCTTCGTCGGCGCCCGCGCCGAGGAATATCGGTTCGCGCGCTATGTCGAGGACTGGCGGCTCAAGGTCGAGCGCGTCGGCAATCTCAACTACCCCGAGGCGGCGCGCGCGCAGAAGCTCTACGGCAGCCTGTTGCTGACGGTCGGCATTCGCGCTGACGGCAGCCTCGAGAGCATCGCCGTCGACCGCACGTCCGGCCAGAAGACGCTCGACCTCGCGGCGACCAGGATCGTCGAGATGGCGGCGCCCTACGCGGCCTTCCCGGCAGACATCAAGCGCGATACGGACATTCTCTACATCACGCGCACCTGGACGTTCGCGCCGGGCGATGCGCTGATCTCGCAATAGCCCCGAGCGCGGTTGATCATGCGTCACCTCGGCCGCTGGCTGCTGTGGACGTTCGCGCTCCTCGCCGCGGCATTTATTCTGCTGCAGAGCTGGTACGCGATGCACATCTGGTGGTGGCGCGAGCACGCACCGCGCGAGACCGCGTTCATGGCGATGCGACTGGCGGAGCTGCAGGAGCGCCATCCCGGCGCGCGGCTAGCGTACAGGTGGGTCGGTTACGACAGGATCTCGGTTGCGCTCAAGCGCGCCGTGATCGCGGCGGAGGATGCGAAGTTCGTCGAGCACGAGGGTTTCGACTGGGAAGGAATCCAGCAGGCGCTCGACAAGAACACGCGCAGGGGCCGCGTCGTCGCCGGCGGCTCGACGATCACGCAGCAACTCGCCAAGAACCTCTTTCTTTCGACGCAAAGGAGTTACTGGCGCAAGGCGGAGGAAGCGCTCATCACCTTGATGCTCGAAGCGATATTGGACAAGCGGCGCATCCTCGAGCTTTATCTCAACGTGATCGAGTGGGGGGACGGAATCTTCGGCGCCGAAGCGGCGTCGCGGCGCTACTTCGGCACGAGCTCCGCGGCGTTGACCGCAGAACAGGCGGCGCGGCTCGCGGCGATGGCGCCCAATCCGCGCTACTACGAAAAGCATCCCGACGCCCCCGGCCTAGCGCGCAAGACAACGATCATCCTGGCGCGGATGCCTGCTGCGGAGTTGCCGTAGGCGGGATTGTCGGGCACGATTGGCGCCTTCGGAGGGGAAATAGCCGCATGGCGAGCACTCATCGCGCGCTACCCGTGCTGTTGCGTATTTGCGCCGTGATCGACCAGCTGTTCATCGTCGAGGTCGGGCCGTTCGGGCAGCAGCTGGCGGCCGATGCGCGCAGCGCGTGGCTCGCGACGGGAAACAGGCTACGGCCGGCCGACGTCGAGCAGTATGTCGCCTTGCTTGCGCAGCACATCGAAGATTCCGAGCGGCGCGACGCGTTCGTGCGCGATGCCAGGGAGTGCGTCAGGCTGTAGCGTAAAGGGAGACCGGCATGCTCTTCAACCGCTCGATTACCACTCAGTTCACCATCGCGTTCGTGGTTGCGCTGCTGCTGGTCGTGGGTTCGTTCTACCTCGTGCTGGACAGCGTCTATCGTAACGAGCTCAAGTCACAGGCGGAGACGGTGGCCGACAACGTCGACGCTTTCGGCAGCTGGGTTTCGCAGTACGGCCGGGTATGGGTGCGCGACGACAACAAGAGCTACCTCGGGCAGGTGACGCTTGTCAGCGCGCCGGATGCCGCGGGCGGCCCAGCGGCTGCGGACGTCTGGCACTTCTATTCGAAAAACCCGGCTCTGGCGCAACGCGAGTTCTCGGAGGTCGTCGAGAAGTCGGCGTCGCCAGCGAAGTTTCGGGTGACGTCGCACAACTTCATGAACCCGGTCAACAAGCCCGACGCCTTCGAGGCCAAGGCTCTGGAACGCATCCGCGCGCAGCATCTGGCCGAATACTACGAGATGTCGCCGGACAGCTTTCGCTTCGCCCGTACGCTCTACGTGAAGGCTTCGTGCCTCGCCTGCCATGCCAGCGCGGAGAGTGCGCCCGCCGACGTCAAGACGCGCTACGGCACCGAGCGCGGCTTCGGCTTCAAGGAAGGCGAGGTCGCAGGCATCATCAGCGTCCGGCTGCCGGTGCGGTCGTTCTGGAAAGTCACGACCGAGGTCGTGGGCCCGCTGCAGATCGCGCTTCTGGTCAGCGCTTTCGTCGTCGCGGTGCTGTTCATCCAGTTTGCGGTCGTGCGTCCGATAAAGCGCGTGACCAGCGCAGCGGAACGGATATCGGTGGGACAGCAGGCGGACCTGGGCGCAGCCGGCTTGCAGCGCACCAGCCGCAACGAAATCCACCAGCTCGTCCTGGCGACCGAACGGCTGCGCGCGAGCCTGATGCTGGCGATGCAACGACTCACCAAGAAACAGAATCCGCCTGCGTAGAGGGCGTGGCCATGTCGGTGCCCGGAATGCCAGGGAATAAGCTGTCTGGGTCGCCTGTTACCCTTGTGCGCCAAGGAGCGCGGTTCGGGCGCGCTTAGGGAGCGTGATTCGGTTCACCGAGGACGCCGTCTTGCCTGAGACGTTACCCCATCCCGACCTCGTTGCGGCGCTGCCGCGGTTGCGCCGCTACGCGCGGGTGCTGACCGGCGACATGCATCGCGCCGACGATCTGGTGCAGGACACGTTGGCGCGTGCCTGGGAAAAGCGTCGGTTGTGGCGGGCGGGAAGCGATCTGCGCGCGTGGCTGTTTACCATCATGCACAACGTTCACGTCAACCAGTTCTCCATGCGTCAGCGCGAATATGCGCATGCATCGCTCGACGCCGACGACGGCCCTGCGGCAGGCTGGGAGATAGCCGTGCGCGCGACGCAGTCCGATCGAGTCGAGCTCTCCGAAGTCCTGGCGCAGATCGGAAGATTGCCGGCCGAGCAACGCGAGGTGCTCATGCTTGCCGCAGTCGAAGAATTGCGCTACGAGGAGATCAGTGCGGTTATCGGGGTGCCGATCGGCACGGTGATGTCGCGATTGTCGCGGGCGCGGGAAAAGCTCCGGCGGATGGCTGCGGAAACATCGTCGACGCTCAAGGTCGTGCGATGAGTGCGCAAGGATGAGCGCGAACATGCCGCTTTCCGACGACGAGCTGCACGCTTACGCCGATAATCAGCTCTCAGGGGAGCGCGCGGGCGAGGTCGCGGCGACGCTTGCCCGCGAGCCCGCGTTGGGCGCGCGCATCGCCGAAATCCGTCGCCAGAACGCGCTGTTGCGCGATGCGCTCGACCCGTGGCTCGGCGAGCCGCTGCCGCGAGAGCTCCTTTCAGCCGCAGCGGGATCGCTCGCGCGCACACAGCCGCGTTGGCTGCCCGCGGCACTGGCGGCGGCCGCTTCGCTCATCCTCGGCATCGGCATCGGCTGGTTCGGCCGGAGCGAGATGCTGGAGCTTGCCGGCACGCCAATCACTTTCCAAAGACAAGCCGCGCTGACGCATGCGCTGTACGCAGCCGACGCAAACCGGCCGGTCGAAGTCTGGGCCAATGAGGAAGAGCGGTTGGTGCGCTGGCTGTCGAAGCGTTTGAATTTCCCGTTGCACGCGCCGAACCTCAACGGTCTCGGCTTTGCGCTGGTCGGCGGGCGTCTGGTCGCCGGCAACGAAAAGCCGGGCGCGCTGTTCATGTACGAGAACGCGGATCGGCAGCGCATCTCGCTTTTTGTGCGCAAGGATGGCGAGCCGTCGCGGGAAACTGCGTTCCGGTACGCGGTGGAAGACGGCGTCGGCGTCTTCTACTGGATCGACGAGGACTGCGGCTACGCGTTGTCCGGCCGTCTCGATCGCGGTCAGCTGCTCGCGATCGCCCGCGTCGTCTACGGCCAACTCGCGGCGGCCGAGGCGGCGGACGCGGCCGCGCAGAAGCGCTAGCAACGCCTGCGGCAAGAGCGTGCGGTCGGCCGCCGGCACGCAAATTCGCAATCGGAAGTCAAAGCGCGACGGGTCCGCGCGGCGTCTGCAGCATCGCCGCAAGGCGCGGCGTCGCCGCGAACGTGACCTTGATCGCGTCGGCAAGCGATAGCGCCGCCAACGCGGAGCGGATCATCGCGGGTTCGGGGTGAGCGCCGGCAAGCGCAACCAGGCGAATGCCCGCGTTCGGCATCGCGTCGGCCGGATGGCGCTCGTCCGCCCACTCGATCAGCGTCGGCAGCACCCCGCCGCCGGGGAGATGTCCGTCGGCGGGAATCGTGATCCGCCATTCGAACGCGCCACGCCCCATCGCCTGGACTTCACCGCAATCGACAGGACACGCGCGGCGCGCGGCGACGATGTCGTCGGTCCGCGCGACCCAATGGATCAGTCGCGGCGCCGTCTGCAACTCGGCGCGAAGCGCAGCCGTGTCGAGCCCGAACCAGCGTGCGCGGCCCGGCGCGACTCCGTCCGGGTCGATGGCGATTACTTCGAGATAGATTTTCTCGCCGAGCTTGAGCAGGCTGTTGTGCGTGCCCATTGCGACGTGCCTGCCGCCGCGCAGCGGTCGAGCGCCGAGCCGCGACTCGACATAGTCTTCGCCCTGTTCGAGCGTCGCCGCCGCGACGACGAGATGGTCCAGCGCGGCGTTCGGCATCAATCTCCGGGAGCCATTTCGTCGGCGGCAAAATCGAGCTCGACGCGCGCTCCGTTGGGATCGAAAAAGAACACCTGCCACACGCCCGAGCCCACCTGCTGCCGGCAGATGTGCTCGACGTTGTGCGCGGCCAGTTTGGCGAGCGTCGCCGCAAGACCGCGGGCGGAGAACGCAATGTGATCGATCACGCCGGGTTTGAGCGCCTCGCGGCCGCGCCCGCCGACGATGTGCAATATCGCGCGGCGTTCCGCGTAAAGCCACGCACCGGGGAAATCTAGATCGGGGCGCTCGCCCAGGACGAGACCCAATATGTCGCCGTAGAAACGCACGGTCTTCGCCAGGTCATCGGTGAGCACCGTGAAATGGTTCATGCCCTCGATGGTCATTGTTCGGGCCCTTTCACTTGCTTCGCATCCATCAGGTTCCTCCGCGCAACTGCAGCGCAAAAAACGCGGCGAATAGCACGGTCGCGTCAGGCGGATGCGGATCATTGTACGCAAAAGCGTTATCGCCACCACTCCAGGCATGGCCGAGACCGGTCACACGCACCAGGCGCGCGACGACGCGGCCGTCGACGTGGTAATCATCGGTTACCATCGTGCGATCGTCGGCGAGCGATCTGCTGACGCTAGTATCGGCGGCGGGTAGCGCATCGGGGGCGCCCGCGGCAGGCGACAAGCGGCCGTTGAAAACGAGGTACTGATGCACGACCTCGACGGCGTTTCTGGGCGCGACGACGTTGTCGCGGTCGCCGTGGATCACGCACAGCGGGAGTGGGAGCGCGCGCTCCGAAGTCTGCTCGCGCGCCCGCAGCGCGATCGCGTCGATGTCCGCATCGGCACCGCTAGTGAGCACTTTCAACGCGGTGACGGCGCTAGCTGCCGCGCCGCAGGCGACCCCCGAATGCACGCCGACGGCCGCGAACAGTTTGGCGAAGTGCAGGCCGAGGATCGTGGCAAGGCAACCACCGGAGGACATGCCGATCACGAACATCCGCCTCGGGTGCGCCCCATAGATGCGGCGTACCGCACGCACCTGTGCGGCGATGATCGCCGCTTCGCCTTTCCCCGCCGCGGTGCGCTGATCGAACCAGTTCCAGCAACCCCAGGAATTCGCGTTGCGCGCCTGGCGCGGCAGGAGGATGAGCCAGTCGCGTTCGTCGGCGAGGGCGGTGATCCGCGTCCCCGCCGCGATTTCTTCTGGCGTCTGCCTGCAGCCGTGAAGGAGCACGAGCAGCGGCCGTCGCCGCCAGCGCGCGTGACCGCGCGGAACGTAGACCAGATAGTCTCGCGACGGCCACACCCAGGGCGCGACGGGAATCCAGCCACGCCACGCGAACTTGCTGCCCGTCTCGAACCGGCCCGGCTCCGGCGGCGCGCGGCCAAAGAGGCGGGTGACGAACTCGCGTGCACGCGACCAGAGCGGTGGCGAATCGAGCCGCGGCTGAGGATCAGACATGAGCGTTTACCGTGCAGCCTGGGTTGAGCGTGTAGCCTGGGTTGAGCGCGAAGCGCGAAGCCCGGGGCGGCGCTTCGAATCGAGGTGAGTCCCGGGCATCCCCCGGATCAAGTCCGGGGTCAGCCCGGGCTACGCAGCGGGCGCCGGCGCAGGTCAAATCAGAATGACGTCGTACTGCTCCTGCGTGTACAGCGTCTCGACCTGCAGCGAGATCGGCTTGCCGATGAAATCCCCAAGCTGGGCAAGGCTCTGCGATTCCTCGTCGAGAAACAAGTCGATCACCGACTGCGAGGCAAGGATGCGGAATTCGCGGGCATTGAACTGCTTGGCTTCGCGGAGGATCTCGCGCAGGATCTCGTAGCAGACGGTCTGCGCGGTCCTGAGCTCGCCGCGGCCGCCGCAGGTCACGCAGGGCTCGCACAGGATATGCGCCAGGCTTTCGCGCGTGCGCTTGCGCGTCATCTCGACTAATCCAAGCTGCGTGAAGCCGTTGACCGTCAGCCGCGTGCGGTCGCGGTCGAGCGCCTTGTTGAACTCCGCCAGCACCGCGGCGCGATGGTCGGGGTTCTCCATGTCGATGAAGTCGATGATGATGATCCCGCCCAGGTTGCGCAAGCGAAGCTGGCGCGCGATCACTTGCGACGCCTCGAGGTTGGTCTTGAAAATGGTGTCGTCGAAGTTGCGCCCGCCGACGAAGCCGCCGGTGTTGACATCGATCGTCGTCATCGCCTCGGTCTGGTCGATGATGAGGTACCCGCCCGACTTGAGATCGACGCGGCGCGCGAGCGCCTTCTGGATCTCGTCCTCTACACCGTGCAGATCGAACAGCGGCCGTTCGCCGTTGTAATGAGTGATGCGCTCGACGATGGTCTGCGTGTACTGCTGCGCAAAGTCCAGCATCCTCTGGCAGGTCTCGCGCGAATCGACCAGGATGCGCGCGGAATCTTCGGTGGCCATGTCGCGCAACACCCGTTGCGCGAGGTTCAGGTCCTGATAGATGAGCGAAGGCACCGGAAGCGAGCCCGACTTGGCGGTGAGATCGCTCCAGAGCCTGGTCAGATACTCGATATCATTTTGCAGCTCGCGTTCGGTTGCGGTCTCCGCCATTGTGCGGATGATGAAGCCTCCGGCAAGCCCCTCGGGAAGCAGCTGCTGCAGCCTGCCGCGCAGGCTTTCGCGCTCGGCCTCATCCTCGATGCGCTGCGAGATGCCGATATGCGAGTCCTGCGGCAGATAGACGAGCAGGCGCCCGGCAAGACTGACCTGCGTGGAGAGCCGCGCGCCCTTGGTGCCGATCGGGTCCTTGATCACCTGCACCAGCAACCCCTGGCCCTCGTGCAGGATGCGCTCGATCGGACGGTTTTCGTGACCATGACCGTTCTGCCGGTGTTCCCAGATGTCTGCAATGTGCAAAAATGCTGCGCGCTCGAGCCCGATCTCGACGAAAGCGGATTGCATTCCGGGTAGCACGCGGGCGACACGGCCGACGTAGATGTTGCCGACCAGCCCGCGCGCCGATGAGCGCTCGATGTGCAACTCCTGGACGACCCCTTGCTCGAGCATGGCGACGCGCGTCTCCTGCGGCGTCACATTGATCAGAATTTCATGACTCATCGCGGTCCGAATTGCGCGCCGAAGGCACGGAAATTGTTCCCCTCGCCCGCGTGAGCGGGAGAGGGGCTAGAGGTGAGGGTAAAGATCACAGTACCGGAAAGCCGATGCGTGCCAGGATCTCGGCCATCTCGAACAAAGGCAGCCCCATCACCCCCGAATAGCTGCCCTCCAGATGCTGAACGAACGCAGCAGCCTTGCCCTGGATGGCATAGCCGCCGGCCTTGTCGAACGGCTCGCCGGTCGCGACGTAACGCTCGATCTCGTCGTGCGCGATTGCGCGAAAGGTCACGTGCGAAGTCGACACGGCCTGCGCAATCTGAGTTTGCCAGCGGATGGCGACCGCCGTGATGACGTCATGAGTGCGCCCGGATAAGGCGCCAAGCATCGCGACGGCGGCCCCTGCGTCGGCCGGCTTGCCCAGCGCTGCGCCGTCGAGCACGACTTCGGTGTCGGCGGCGAGCACGGGCTTCGGCGCGAGGCCGCGCCGTCCCATGCGATGCCAACCGAGCGAGGCCTTAAGGCGGGCAATGCGCTTGACGTATTCCAGCGGTGGCTCGCCTTCGCGCGGCGCTTCGACGATGTCACGGCGCCTGCCTGGCGCTTCGCGCAGAAGTAACTCGTCGAATTCGACGCCAAGCTGGCGCAGGAGCTCCTGCCGGCGCGGGCTCTTCGACGCGAGATATACCGAAGGGCGCTCGGTGAGGACGAAGAGTTCACTCATTCGCGATGGTAGGGGTGGCCGCGCAGCAAGCTTGCCGCACGGTAGATCTGCTCGGCGAGCACGATCCGCGCGAGGCCATGCGGCAATGTTAGCGCGGAAAGCGCTACTATGACATCGGCATTGCGCTTGACCCGATCGGCGAGGCCGTCGGCGCTGCCGATCACAAACGCGACCGGCGAGGTATTGTCGCGCCAACCTCGCAATTTTTCGGCAAGCTGCGACGTGGTCCAGGCTTCGCCGCGCTCATCCAATGCGACGACCAAAAATCCCTTGGTCGCTGCGGCGATGCGGTCGGCTTCCGCAGCAAGGACCTTGGCGACCGTCTGCGCGCGGTCGCGCGGCTCGGGCTTGAGCTCGAGCAACTCAAGCGCAAACTCGCGCGGCAAGCGTCGCGCGTAGTCATCAAACGCGGCATTGACCCACGCCGGCATGCGGCGACCGAGCGCGACGATGCGGATTTTCATGAGAGCGATGGTGTAGCCCGGGTTGAGCCCGCAGGGCGAAGCCCGGGACGGCGCGCAGCGTTGCGAGAGTTCCCGGGCATCGCTGCGCTCAGCCCGGGCTACAACACCCCCGTTCGCAGGGGCAGATTCATTCCTCGAGCCAGCTCAGGCGGCCTTGGCGGTCCTGCTGCGCCTGCGGGCGTTGAGCGGCGCCCACAACTCCTCGAGGTTGTAATACGTGCGTGTCGTGGGTTGCATGATGTGCACGACGATATCGCCGCCGTCGACGAGCACCCATTCGCCGGACTGCTCGCCTTCGACGCCGACGATGGTCGCGCCCGCGGCTTTCAACGCTTCGCGTACATGCTGCGACAACGCCTTCGCCTGCCGACTCGATTCGGCGGTGGCGATGATCATGGTGTCGTAGAGGCTGGTCAGCTTGCGGACATCGAGAACCGTGATGTCCCGGGCTTTGATGTCTTCGAGGGCGGCGACGGCGGTTTTCTGGATCTTGGAGCCTTTAACACGATGAGACACGTGATGCGCTGGCACGATTTGGGCTCAAGCGCGCGAAGCAAGCCACGCCGCTTGGTAGGCCCCAAGCAAGTGGCTTGCGACAAAGCGGGTGGGCCCAAATCGCGGCCAGCCCTCCGGGTTGCGGCCCAAACCGCCGCTGGCATTGTTGCCGGGCTTGCGAATAGGCTCCACTATTCGCTGCGCCCTGCGCCGCGCCAGCGGCGGTTTGTGGCCAGCAACGCACACGTGTGTCATCGTGTTAGAGGCTCCCTAAGACGCATCCTGGGGCCGATACAGTTGGTTGCGGTCAATATAGTCTAGAACGGTTCCAGGAAGCAAACTCCGCACCTGTTCGCGGCCCGCTGCGCCATGCGCGAGCGCCGCGCGGATTTCGGTCGCGGCGATCGGCTGCGGCGTCACCGGTACACGCACGATCGAGCCGGCGAGCGTACGCTCGAGGCGCAAGGGATCAGTCGTGAGTCTGCGCTCCCAGTGAACCTGAAGAGACGGCGGCAGCTCCTCGACCGGCGAGGCCGCTCCGGGGCGCTCGACCACGACGAAATGCGCGAGCGTGAACAGGCGCTCCCAGTGCCACCACAGCGTGAGACCGGCGAATGCGTCCGCTCCGATCAATAGCGCCAGCGGTAGCGCGGGTTGCTCCGCGTGCAAGTCTTCGAGCGTCCGGACCGTGTAGCTCGGCCCTGCGCGTCCGATTTCGCGCGCATCCGCAGCGAGGCCGGCGAATTCGGCACAACCCAACGCAGTCATCGCGAATCGATGCTCGGCCGAGGCGACTGGCGTTGTGCGATGGGGCGGAATACCCGCGGGTACCAGGCGCACCTCGGGAAGCGACAAGGCAGCCTTGACGTCGGCCGCAAGGCGCAGATGGCCGTAATGAATCGGGTCGAACGCGCCGCCCAATATCGCGAGCACGCGGATCAACCGGCTCATCGCCTGACCTGCCGCGCGCGGCGCTGTGCTCGCACACCGCTTGCCACGGCGGAATCAGGAGGCACGGCTGCCCGGGCCCGAGAGGAGCGACTCGACGTGGTCGAGGTCAGACTGGATGATGCGCAGGACCTCGTCGTTGATCACGTCGCTCTCGCGCAGCTGCATCAGCTCGTCGCGCTCCGCGCGCAGTGCGGCGAGCCGCAGCCGCCGCTCCGCATCGCGGAACGCGTCGAGTTGACGCCGCCGCTCGGCGTTGGCCGAGTCACGCTGAATCCGGCGCTCGTATTCGTCGATCAGCGCGTTCGCGTAGTCGCGTTCGGCAGGCTCGGTGAGTCGCGGCAGCTCCTGCCGGATCGCAGTGGCGGCGGCCTGCGCGGTGGCGAGCCGCGCCGCGCGTTCCTCGCGCTCGGCGATGCCGTCGCCGCGGACTTCGAGCCAGCGGATCACCCAGGGCAGCGTGAATCCATTGACGAGCAGCGTAATCACGATGACGCTCGCCGCGAGCAGGATGATCAGCTCGCGGAACGGAAACGACGTACCGGAAGCGGTTACAAGCGGAATCGACAGTGCGGCCGCGAGCGTCACAGACCCGCGAATGCCCGCCCAGCCAACCAGGAACACCTCGCGTGGGTCACGGGTTCCTTCGCGCTCGCGGATGCTCCGGAAAAGCCAGAGCGGAAGGTAAGCGGCAGGGAAAACCCAGATGATCCGGAGCGCGATCACCACTGCCGCGACGCCGAGCGCGAGCAGCGCCAGTCCGAAAGCGCTCGTATGAGGTATCCCGGCGATCACCGAGTGAAGCTGGACGCCGAGGAGAAGAAACACCAGCCCGTTGAACGCGTAAGTGAGCATCGTCCATACCTCCCACGCGTGCGTTCGGGTCGCCGTATCGACGTGTCGCGCATCGTCGACGCCGGCGTAGAGTCCGGCTCCGACAACAGCGAGAATGCCGCCCAGACCAAGCGCTTCCGCGGCAAGGTACGCGGCGTAAGGCGTCAGCAGCGAGATCACGGTCTGAACCGTCGGATCGCCGATGCAGAAGCGCACCAGATGCGCTCGCAGCTTGCCGATGGCCCACGCGAGCGCGACGCCGAGCACGAATCCGCCGCCCGATAGCACGAAGAACTGCAGAGCGGCTTCGCGCCAGCTGAACACGCCGGTCACCACTGCAGCGGTCGCGAACTTGAACGCCACCAGTCCCGTTGCATCGTTGATCAAGCTCTCGCCGTTGACGATCGTCGCCACGCGTGCGGGTATCCTGAGCCTGCCGGTGACCGCGCTCACGGCGACCGCGTCGGTCGGCGAGACCACCGCACCGAGGGCGAACGCCGCGGCAAGCGGCATCTCGGGCAGCAGCCAATGCAGCAGATAGCCGACGGCGAGCACTGTGAAAAACACGAGACCGAACGCGAGCAGCAACACCGGTCGCAGGACGCCGATCAGGTCGCGCTTCGGGATCACCCAGGCTTCGGCGAAAAGCAGTGGCGGAATGAACAGCAGAAAAAAGACTTCAGGCGGGACGGATAGGGAGGCGAACGCGGGCAGATACGAAAGCGCGACGCCTGCGCCGACCTGAAGGAGCGGCAACGGCACCGGCAGCCATTTGCCGATCGCGCCGACCAGCGCGACGGCGAGCAGCAGCCCGAGCGTAATCTCGATGATTCCCATCGTCCGAGCCCGCTATTGTACGCGCGCCTTTCTTGCGAATGACTTGGGATGCGCGCTTTAGAATCGCGAACCGGGCGCGGCAAGAAACGCCACCTCCTCCGACGTCGATTCGCGCCCGAGAACCGCATTGCGGTGGGGAAAGCGCCCGAAGAGGCGGATGATTTCCGCGTGCCGCTCGGCCCAGGCGAGAGGCTCGACGAGGCCGGTCTCATCGTGCAGGCGACGGAAGAGCGACACCGCGTGCTGCTGCGCGCTCGCCGACTCCGCGTGCACGTAGGGCATGTACATGAACCAGCGCTCGACGGGAATGAGATTGCGATCGTTGCCGCGCGCGATCGCTTCCTCCGCCAGCGCGAGCGCCAGCGTGTCGCCGGCGAAGGCCCGCGGCGTGTCGCGGAAAGTGTTGCGTGTGAACTGATCGAGCAGCAGAACGCGTGCCAGCGTCCCGCGCGGTGCCGTCCAATCGGCGAATCCGCCGGAGAGCGCCGTCTCGATCGCCGCGCCGAAGCGCTCGCGGATCGCCGCATCGAATGCAGCGTCTTTGCGGAACCACGCTTTCCGCGTGCTGCCGTAGTCCGCCGTGCCCGGGCGTCCGAACCAGAACTCGAGGATTTCTTCCTGCACCTGCGGGATTCTCGTTAGCGCGAAATCGCGAATGACTGATATAGTGCCACGACACCGGTAACGTAACTCATCGCCCCGACTGCCCTGCAATGGCGGCCATGTCGATGCGAACTTCATACCGCGACATCTTCCTGCTCGCCTGCTGCCAGGCGCTGCTGCTGGTCAACAACGCGAGCCTTATCGCGATGAATGGCCTGGTCGGTTATGCCTTGGCCGACGACAAGGCATTCGCGACCGCGGGCGCGACGACCTTCGTGCTCGGATCGGCACTCTCGGCGATGCCGGCCGCGTGGTGGATGGCCAAAATCGGCCGCCGGCGCGGTTTCATGACCGGTTCGATCGTTGCCGTCTTCGGCAGCGCGATTTGCGCGCTCGCGCTTGCGTGGTCGAGCTTTGCGCTGTTCTGCCTCGGCACCGCGACTATCGGCGTGTATACGGCATTCGGATTGCAGTACCGATTTGCCGCCGTCGAAGTCGCCGCTCCGGAATTCAAAGCGAAGGCGATCTCGCTGGTGCTGGCCGGCGGCATTGCGGGCGGTTTTCTCGGACCCGAAGCGAGTCGCTGGGCAAAGGATCTGCTGCCGGTGCCGTTCCTTGGGTCGTTTATCGTGCTGTCGGGAATCGCGCTCATCGCGCTGTGCGTGCAGTCGCAGGTTCGCGTTCCCGCGCCGTCGGTTGCCGGATGGGGCGGTGGCCGGCCGTTATCCGAGATTGCGCGTCAGCCCGTGTTCATCGTCGCCGTGCTGTCCGCGGCACTGGGCTACGGCGTCATGAACCTGCTGATGACGGCGACGCCGCTGGCGATGAGCTTCTGCGGTTATCCGTTCGCGGCCGCGGCATTCGTGATCGAATGGCACGTCGTCGGCATGTACGCGCCGGGCTTCGTCACCGGCAGTCTGATCCAGCGCTTCGGCGCGCTCAGGGTGATCGTTGCCGGCACGCTGCTGATGGCTGCATGCGTGGCTGTCGCGCTCGCGGATAACCAGGTTGGGCATTTCTGGACGGCGCTCTTTCTGCTCGGCGTCGGCTGGAATCTGATGTATACCGGCGGGACGACGCTGCTGACCGAGGTCCACACGACCGCGGAAAAGGCGAAGACGCAGGGGCTGAACGATTTCATCGTATTCGCGGTGATGGGCATCTCGTCGTTTTCGTCCGGCGCGCTGATCGAACTCGCGGGCTGGGAACGCATGAATGCCCTGGCGCTGCCGTTCGTCGCCGCCGTGATGCTCGCCGCGCTATGGCTCTTCGCGCTGCGCCGCGGCGCCCGGCCGCGGCCGAAGGTAACGTGAGGCACTGCGGCGCTAACCCGCGGCAAAAGGAACTTCCGACGATGATGCAACTTGACAGCGATACGCTTCACGCATGGGTCGGGAAAAGCGAGACGCGCGACGACGTCATCGACGCGCGGCCGCTTGTGCTCCTGTCGGCGACGCTCGACCGCGACGACCTGCCGCCGCGCCCCGGAGACGCCGTGCCGCCGCTGTGGCATTGGCTGTATTTCCTGCCGGCGTATCGCCAATCCGAAGTCGGTCCCGACGGACATGCAAAGCGGGGAGGCTTCCTGCCGCCCGTGCCGCTGCCGCGCCGGATGTGGGCCGGCAGCCGCATCGAATGGCGTCGGCCGCTCGCCGTCGGCGCCACCGCCATGCGCAATTCGCGCATCGTGTCGGTGACGCCTAAGCGCGGGCAGAGCGGCGAGCTCGTGTTCGTCGTCGTCCGGCACGAGATCTCGGTGGCCGGCGACCTTGCGTTGACCGAGGAGCACGACATCGTCTATCGCGATCTGGCGCCAGCAGATGCGGAGCGGCGGAAAACGCCTGCGACGCCGCCCGCTGCGTGGACGCGGCGCATTGTCCCCGATGACGTCCTGTTGTTCCGCTACTCGGCGCTTACTTTCAACAGCCACCGCATCCATTACGATCGCCGCTATGTCACCGAAATCGAGGGTTATCCCGGCCTGGTCGTCCATGGGCCGCTGCTCGCGACGCTGCTCGTCGACCTGCTGCGCCGGCATCGGCCTGGTGCGCTGCTCCGTCGTTTCGAATTCCGCGCCATGAAACCTCTGTTCGACGTCGCGCCCTTCGACGTGTGCGGGCGGCCCGAGGATGACGGCCGCGTGTCGCTCTGGGCGCAAGGGCCGGACGCGGCACTCGCGATGAGCGCGGTGGCAACGCTGGCATAGCGCGGCGATGGGCAAACCCGTGAGTTCACGATTGACCATGCGGCCGCTCGACGGGATCGTCATCGTCTCCCTCGAGCACGCGATTGCGGCGCCGTTCTGCACGCGGCAGCTCGCGGATCTCGGTGCGCGCGTGATCAAGATCGAGCGCCCCGGCGTCGGCGACTTCGCCCGAGCCTACGATGAGCGGGTACGCGGCATGTCGTCGCACTTCGTGTGGGTGAATCGCTCGAAGCAGAGCCTTACGCTCGACCTCAAGCAGGAGCGCGCGCGGGACGTACTCTCCAAGCTGATCGGGCGCGCCGACGTGCTCGTGCAAAATCTCGCGCCGGGGGCGGCCGACCGGCTTGGCCTGTCGGCGGCAACGCTCCGGCCTCGGCACTCGCGGCTCGTCGTATGCGACATCTCCGGCTACGGCGCCGAGGGGCCGTATCGCGACAAGAAGGCCTACGATCTACTGATTCAGAGCGAAGCGGGCTTCCTGTCGGTGACCGGAACGCCCGAGGACCCCGCCAAAGCCGGTTGCTCGATCGCCGATATCGCCGCGGGCATGTATGCGTATACCGGCATCCTCGCCGCGCTGCTGCAGCGGCAACGGACGGGCGAGGGCTCGCGGATCGACGTGTCGATGCTCGAAGCGCTCACCGAGTGGATGAGCTATCCGCTGTATTACGCGTTCGAAGGCGCCAGCGCACCGGAACGCTCGGGCGCGGCGCACGCGACGATCTACCCCTATGGTCCCTTCGAGGCCGGCGATGGCAAGACGGTGATGCTCGGCCTGCAGAACGAACGCGAATGGGCGGCGTTCTGCGCGGACGTATTGCGCCAACCTGCGCTAGCCACCGATCCGCGCTTCGCCGCCAACGCGCGCCGCCACGCCAACCGCGTGGCGCTGCGCGCGCTTATTCTCGACGCCTTCCGAACCTTGACCGCGGCCGAGGTTGTTGCCCGCCTCGACGGGGCGCAGATCGCGAATGCGCGCGTCAACACGATGGACGATGTATGGGTGCATCCTCAGCTCGAGGCGCGCAAGCGCTGGACCACGGTCGCGACCCCGGTCGGAGAAGTCCCGGCGCTGCAGCCGCCGGGCACGAGCGACGCGTACGAGTACCGCATGGACGCCGTTCCCGCGCTCGGCGAGCATACCGAGCCGATCCTGCGCGAGCTGGGCTACGCTGAAAGCGACATCGCCGCGCTCAGGCGGGAGCGCGCCGTTTAATAGGGTCAGAGACGACTTTTCTTGGGTGGCGCATCACCCGCGACAAGTCGATCGGAGTCGTCTCTGACCCTAACCGCGTATCTGCCCGGAGCCGATGACGATCCACTTCTGACTGGTGAGTCCCTCGAGACCGACCGGCCCGCGCGCGTGCAGCTTGTTAGTCGAGATGCCGATCTCCGCGCCGAGCCCGAACTCGTAGCCGTCCGCGAACCGCGTCGAGGCGTTCACGAGCACCGAGCTGGAATCGACTTCGCGCAGGAAGCGCAGTGCGTTGGTGTAGTCCTCGGTGACGATCGCGTCGGTATGCTGGGAGCCGTATTTCGCGATATGTTCGATCGCGGCATCGAGCGAAGGCACGATCCGGACGGCGAGTATGGGTGCCAGGTACTCGGTGTACCAGTCGTTCTCGGTGGCGGGTTTCATCGTGGGCACGAGCGCGCGCGCCGCGGCGTCTCCCCGCAACTCGACGTCTTTGCTCGCGTAGATCTTCGCCAGCGGCGGCAATGCGCGCGGCGCGATCTTCTCGTGCACGAGCAGCGTTTCCATGGTGTTGCAGGGACTGTAGCGCTGCGTCTTGGCGTTGTCGGCGATGCGGATCGCCATTTCGACATCGGCGCGTTCGTCGATGAAGACGTGGCATACGCCGTCTAGGTGCTTGATCACGGGCACCGTCGCTTCGGCGGCGACGCGTTGAATCAGCTTCTTCCCGCCCCGTGGGACGAGCACATCGACGTACTTGTCCATCGTGATCAGCAGTCCGACCGCCGTGCGGTCGGTCGTGCCCAGAAGCTGCACCGCATCCTCGGGCAGTCCCGCGGCGAAGAGTCCCTCGTGCACGCACGCGACGATCGCCTGGTTCGAATGCACCGCTTCGGAGCCGCCGCGCAGAATGCAGGCGTTGCCCGATTTGAGGCAAAGGCCGGCCGCATCCGCCGTCACGTTGGGCCGCGACTCGTAGATGATGCCGACGACGCCCAAGGGCACGCGCATCCGGCCGACCTGGATGCCGGTGGGGCGATATTTGAGATCGCTGATCTCGCCGACCGGATCAGGCAACGCGGCGATCTGCCGCAGGCCATCGGCCATCGCCGCGACCGTAGCGGGCTTCAAGGTCAGGCGGTCAACGAATGCCGCATCATTACCGGTCGCGCGCGCTCCGGTGATGTCCTTGGCGTTGGCGGCGAGAAGCTTCGCCTCGTCGCGGCGGATCGCCGCCGCCATTGCATCGAGCGCGGAGTCCTTGGCGTGGGTCGACGCGCGGGCGAGAGCTCGCGCCGCGGCGCGGGCGCGCTCGCCCACTTCCCGCATGTACACGGAAAGGTCGAGCCCGGGGACGCTCAAGTTGCTCACGCCCCATTGTAACGCTAACGGCGGTAGCTGCCGGAAGCTGTTCCAGAGCCGTTGCGAGCGCAGGCGGGACGAGGCGCGAGGACGCGAGGAACCGAAGTGTACGTAAGCAGGTACATGAGGATTCCGAGTGTCCGAGCAACGAAGTCCTGCCAAGCGCAGCAGGCTATGGAACAGCTTCAGAACTTGTGCGCGTCCAGAGTCTGCACGCCGTTGTCGGTGCCCACCAGGATCACATCGGCGCCGCGCCGCGCAAACAGACCGTTGGTGACGACGCCGACGATGTTGTTGATCTTCGTCTCCAGCTCGGCGGGATTCAAGATGCGCAGGTCCTCGACGTCGAGAATGACATTGCCGTTATCGGTCGTGAAATGCTCGCGCAGCTGCGGGTGGCCGCCGAGCCGGACGAGCTCATGCGCGACGTAGCTTTTCGCCATTGGAATGACCTCGACGGGCAGCGGGTAGCCGCCCAGCACGCCGACCAGCTTCGACTGATCGACGATGCAAACGAAACTCTTCGCCACCGCCGCGACGATCTTCTCCCGCGTGAGCGCGCCGCCTCCGCCCTTGATCATCGCGCCGTGCGCGGTGGTTTCGTCGGCGCCGTCGACATAGACGGGCAGCTCGTCGACGCTGGTCAGCTCAACGACCGGAATGCCGTAACCCTTGAGCCTGTCGGCGGTATGGATCGAGCTGGCCACAGCGCCCTTGATCCGATTCTTGACCCTGGCCAGCTCATCGATAAAGTAATTGGCGGTCGTGCCTGTGCCGACGCCGAGGTAGGCATCCTCGACGATGAACTTGACTGCCTCGCGCGCGACGAGGCGCTTCTGTTCGTCCTGGGTCATGGCTTCTTCCGTACCGGCGGCAGGTCGGTGCACACGCCCTCGAAGACTTCGGCGGCGAAGCCCACCGATTCGGAGAGCGTTGGATGCGGATGGATGGTCTTGCCGATGTCGACCGCGTCCGCGCCCATCTCGATCGCGAGCGCGATCTCGCTGATCAGGTCACCGGCATGCGTGCCGACTATGCCACCGCCGACGACGCGGTGCGTCGAAACGTCGAACAGGAGCTTGGTGAATCCCTCGTCGCGGCCGTTGGCGATCGCGCGGCCCGAAGCCGCCCATGGGAAGAGACCTTTCTGGATCTTCACGCCCTTGGCCTTTGCCTCGTCCTCGGTGAGACCCACCCAGGCGATTTCGGGGTCGGTGTACGCGACCGATGGGATCACGCGCGCATCGAAGAATGACTTCTCGCCCGCGGCCGCCTCGGCAGCGACGTGCGCCTCGTGCACCGCCTTGTGCGCGAGCATTGGCTGCCCGATGATGTCGCCGATCGCATGGATGTGCGGCACGTTGGTGCGCAACTGATTGTCGGCTGCGATAAAGCCGCGATCGGTGACGGCGACGCCGGCCTTGTCGGCGCCGATCTTCTTCCCGTTCGGGCTGCGGCCCACCGAAAGCAGGACCAGATCGTAAGGCTGCGGGGCCGGCGGGGCCTGCTCGCCTTCGAAGCTCACGTAGATCGCGTCCTTTTTTGCTTCTGCGCCCACGGTCTTCGTCTTCAGCATCACGCGGTCGAAGCGCGGCTTGTTCATCTTCTCCCAGACCTTCACCAGATCGCGATCGGCGCCGAGCATCAGGCCGTCGAGCATTTCGACGACATCGAGCCGGGCACCGAGCGTCGAGTAGACGGTGCCCATTTCCAGGCCGATGATGCCCCCGCCGACGACCAGCATGCGCTTCGGAACCGACTTGAGCTCCAGCGCGCCGGTCGAATCGACGATGCGCGGATCCTCCGGCATGAACGGTAGCCAAACCGACTGCGAGCCCGCGGCGATGATCGCCTTTTCGAAGCGCACGATTTTTTTGGTACCGGTTTTGGCCTGGCCTGGACCGTCGGTAAGCTCGACCGCCGCATGATGCGCATCGAGGAATGCGCCGATGCCGCGCACGACCTCGACCTTGCGCGCCTTGGCCATGCCAGCCAGCCCACCGGTCAGCTTGCCGACGACCTTGTTTTTCCAGCCCCGCAGTTTGTCCAAGTCGATCTTCGGCGGTCCATAAGTGATGCCGTGCTCGCCGAGCACCGCCGCTTCGTCCATCACCGCCGCGATGTGGAGCAGCGCCTTGGACGGAATGCAACCGACGTTCAGACAAACCCCGCCCAAGGTCGGATAACGCTCGACGAGCACCGTCTTCATGCCGAGGTCGGCGCTGCGAAAAGCCGCGCTGTAGCCGCCGGGGCCGGCGCCGATGACGAGCATCTGGCATTCGATATCGGCCTTGCCTGAGTAAGTCGCCGCACCCGTAGCCGGCGCCGCGGCGGGCGCGGGTTTCGGCTCCGCGGGCGCCGTCGCGGCCCCTGTCCCGCTTGCGGGAGAGGGCTGGGATGAGGGCGGCGATGCAGGCTTCGAAGCGGCGGCCGCGGTTTCCGCGGCGGCCTCGAGCGTCAGGATCATGCTCCCCTCGCTTACCTTGTCGCCGACCTTGACCTTGACCTCCTTCACGGTACCCGAGGCCGGCGCAGGCACGTCCATCGTTGCCTTGTCCGATTCGAGGGTGACGAGCGAGTCCTCGGCTTTCACCATGTCGCCCGGCTTGACGAAGACCTCGATGACCGGCACGTCTTTGAAGTCGCCGATGTCGGGAACCTTGACCTCAATTGTGCTCATGGAGACCTTTACTACAGCATCACGCGCCGCATGTCGCCGAGAAGCGCGACGAGGTAACTGTTGAAACGGGCGGCCGCCGCGCCGTCGATGACGCGGTGATCCCAGGACAGCGACAGCGGCAGGATCAGCCTGGGGATGAATTGCTTGCCGTCCCATACCGGTCGCGTGCTCGAGCGGCACACGCCGAGGATCGCGACCTCCGGTGCATTGATGATCGGCGTGAAATACGTGCCACCGATGCCGCCGAGACTGGAGATCGAGAAGCAGCCGCCCTGCATGTCCGCGGGCCCGAGCTTGCCTTCGCGCGCCTTGGCGGAGAGCTCGCCCATCTCTTTGGCGATCGCGAGCACGCCCTTCTGGTCCGCGTTCTTGATCACGGGTACGACGAGACCGTTGGGCGTGTCCGCGGCGAAACCCACATGGAAGTATTTCTTGTAGATCAGGTTCTCGCCGTCGAGCGAGGCGTTGAACTCCGGGAATTTCTTCAACGCCGCCACGCTCGCCTTGATCAGGAACGCGAGCATCGTCACCTTGATGCCCGATTTCTCGTTCTCCTTGTTGAGACGCACGCGGAAGTCCTCGAGATCGGTAATGTCCGCATCCTCGTGGTTCGTGACATGAGGAATCATCACCCAGTTGCGGTGCAGGTTGGCGCCGGAGATCTTCTTGATCCGCGACAGCGGCTTGCTCTCGACGGGGCCGAACTTGGCGAAATCGACCTGCGGCCACGGCAGCAAGCCCAGCGCGGCCCCGCCTGCCGCCGCTGCCGGAGTAGCTGCGGGGGCGCCGCTCAGCGCCTGCTTGACGTAGCTCTGCACGTCCTCCTGGAGGATGCGCTCCTTCGGTCCGCTGCCTTTGATCTTGGAGAGATCGACGCCGAGCATGCGCGCAAAGGCGCGCACCGACGGCGAGGCATGCGCACCGCGAAACGCTTCGGCGTCGACCGGCGCAGCCGCTGGCTTGGCCGGTGGCGCGCGTTCGGCTGCCGCGGGCGCCGCTGGCGATGGCGCGGCAGAAGGCGCTGCGGCAGGAGCTGCGGCAGGAGCCTTTGTCTTCGCGCCTGCCGCGCCTTCCGCAGCGGCTGCATTCGCCGTTTCGAGCGTCAGGATGACGCTGCCCTCGCTGACCTTGTCGCCGACCTTGACCTTGAGTTCCTTGACTGTGCCCGCGGACGGCGCGGGCACATCCATCGTCGCCTTGTCGGATTCGAGCGTTACCAGCGGATCCTCGGGCTTCACCGCGTCGCCGGGCTTGACGAAGACTTCGATGACCGGCACGTCCTTGAAATCGCCGATGTCGGGAACTTTGACGGGAACGATTCCCGCCGGGCCACCGGCGGCCGAAGGGGCAGGCGGTTTGGCAGCCGGCTCTCTCGGCTTGGTTTCTGCAGCAGCAGCCGGAGCCGCGGCGGTGCCGGTCGGACGAGACGCCGCCGGCGCAGCCTTCCCGCCGCCGTCGGCAGCTTCGAGCGTTAGGATCGCGCTACCTTCGCTCACCTTGTCGCCGACCTTGACCTTGAGGTCTTTGACCATTCCCGCGGCGGGCGCGGGTACGTCCATGGTCGCCTTATCCGACTCGAGTGTTACGAGCGAGTCCTCCGCCTTCACCGCGTCGCCGGGTTTGACGAAGACCTCGATGACGGGCACGTCCTTGAAGTCGCCGATGTCGGGAACCTTGACCTCGATTGTGCTCATGGAGACCTCAGAAGCTCATTCGCGAAGACGCAAAGTGGGCAAAGGAAGGCCGAGCTGACTTCTCTGTGGAGCTTTGCGCCTTGCTGACTTTGCAGTGGAAGTTATCCGTCAGACGGTCCACGGCGCCGGCTTCGCCGCGTCGATGCCGTATTTCTTTATCGCCTCAGCGGCTTTCGCGGCCGGAACGCCGCCCTCATCGGAGAGCGTCTTCAGCGCCGCGACCGTAACGTAATAGCGATCGACCTCGAAAAACCGGCGCAACTTTTCGCGGGTATCCGAGCGCCCGAAACCGTCGGTGCCGAGCACGGTGTAGCGGCGCGGGATGAAGGGCCGGATCTGCTCCGCGAAAGCGCGCATGTAATCGGTCGCCGCGATCACGGGGCCCTTCGTATCCATCAGGCAGGTTTCAACGTGCGACAGCTTCGGTTTGGCGGTCGGATTGAGCATGTTCCAGCGCGCGCACGCCTGGCCGTCGCGCGCGAGCTCGGTAAAGCTCGGGCAGCTCCACAGATCCGCGTCGACCCCCCAGTCGCTATCGAGCAGCTCCGCCGCGGCGATCACCTCGCGGAAGATCGTCCCCGAGCCCAAGAGCTGCACGCGCGGCGCTTTGGCCTTCTCGGCCCCGGCCCGGAACCGATACATGCCCTTGATGATGCCCGGCGCGGCGTCGCCCGGCATGCCCGGGTGAACATAGTTTTCGTTCATCACCGACAGGTAGTAATAGATGTCCTCCTGTTCGGCGTACATCCGGCGCAATCCGTCCTGGATGATCACCGCGACCTCGTATCCGAACGTCGGATCGTACGAGACACAGTTCGGAATCGTCGCCGCGATGACGTGCGAATGTCCGTCCTCGTGCTGCAGGCCTTCGCCGTTGAGCGTCGTGCGCCCGGCGGTACCGCCTAGGAGGAACCCGCGCGAGCGCATGTCGCCTGCGGCCCACGCCAGGTCGCCGATGCGCTGGAAGCCGAACATCGAGTAGAAGATGTAGAACGGAATCGTCGGCACGCCGTGCGTCGAATACGACGTTGCGGCCGCGATCCAGTCGCACATCGCGCCGGGCTCGTTGATGCCCTCCTGCAGGATCTGGCCGTCCTTGCTTTCCCTGTAGAACATCAGCTGGTCGGCATCCTGCGGCGTGTAGAGCTGGCCAAGCTGGTTCCAGATGCCGAGCTGGCGGAACATGCCCTCCATGCCGAAGGTTCGCGATTCGTCGGGTACGATCGGCACGACGTACTTGCCGATGTTTTTGTCGCGGATCAACGTTTGCAATATCTGCACGAACGCCATCGTGGTCGAGATTTCCCGGTCCTCGGTGCTCTTGAGGAATCGCTCGAAGGCGGATAGCGGCGGCACGGCGAGCGGCTCGGCCTTACGCCGCCGCGCGGGGAGGAAGCCGCCCAGGTCCATGCGGCGGGCCTTCATATACTCGGCCTCGCGCGAGCCCGCCGGGAAGGTCATGTACGGAACGTCCTCGAACTTGTCGTCGGGCACGGGGATCTGGAACCGATCGCGCATCGCCCGGATCGATTCGGCCGACATCTTCTTCTGCTGGTGGGTGATGTTCTGCGCCTCGCCCGACTCGCCCATGCCGTAGCCCTTGATCGTCTTGGCGAGAACGACCGTGGGCTGGCCCTTGTGATTGACCGCGGCGTGATAGCCCGCGTACACCTTGAACGGATCGAGCCCGCCGCGATTCAAGTGCCAGATATCGTCGTCGGTCCAGTCGGCGACGAGTTCCTTCAACTCGGGGGCATTGAAGAAGTACTCGCGCACATACGCGCCGTTCTTCGACTTGAACGTCTGGTATTCGCCGTCGACGCATTCCATCATGCGCCGCACCAGGATGCCTTTCTTGTCGCGGGCGAGCAGCGGGTCCCAGTGCGTGCCCCAGATCACCTTGACCACGTTCCAGCCCGAGCCGCGGAAGTCACTCTCGAGCTCCTGGATGATCTTGCCGTTGCCGCGCACCGGGCCGTCGAGGCGCTGCAGGTTGCAGTTGACGACGAAGATGAGGTTATCGAGCATTTCGCGGCCGGCCATGCCGATCGCGCCCATCGATTCGGGCTCGTCCATCTCGCCGTCGCCGCAGAAGCACCAGACCTTGCGGCCTTCGGTCTGCGCGAGCCCGCGATCCTGCAGGTATTTCATGAACCGCGCCTGGTAGATTGCCATCAGCGGTCCCAGTCCCATCGAGACGGTGGGGAACTGCCAGAAGTCCGGCATCAGCCACGGGTGGGGATACGACGAGATGCCCTTGCCGTCGACCTCCTGGCGGAAGTTGTCCATCTGCTCCGCGGTGAGGCGTCCCAGCATGAACGCGCGCGCGTAGATTCCGGGAGAGGAATGTCCCTGCACGAAGACCATGTCGCCGCCGTGCTCGGCCGACGGGGCATGCCAGAAGTGGTTGTAGCCGACGTCGTAGAGTGTAGCCGCCGACGCGTAGCTCGCGATGTGCCCGCCGACGTTGGTATGCTTGTTCGCGCGCACAACCATCGCCATTGCGTTCCAGCGCGCGTAGTTGCGGATCTTCTCCTCGATCGCGTGGTCTCCCGGCATGTGCGGCTGCCGGTCGACAGGGATCGTGTTGATATAGGCAGTATTCGCAGAGAACGGCACGTACGCGCCGCGCCGGCGCGACTTGTCGATCACCTGCTCGATCAAGAAGTGAGCGCGTTCCGGCCCTTCGTGATCGATGACGCCCTCGATCGCATCCTGCCATTCCCGCGTTTCCTGCGGGTCGACGTCGGACTTCATGTCCATGGGGAGCTCCTCGCGATGGTTTGCGGTGTTACGATGGGCTGCGGCGTGCGGGTGTTTTTGGGACAGATTGTATGCGCCGCAGCCGGCGGCTGCACCATCCGGCGTGGGCTACCTGCGGACGTACGGCGAGGTCATGCTACCACGCAGCGGAAGAGGCTTCTAGGAAAGCCGTGGCCGGCGCGGACACGACGTCCCGGTGCGCATTGCGTCATGCGCCGTCCAGCTTGTCGCCGACGGTCGCTGCACTACCTCCCCACCCGCTGTTCGGCAATGGCGCGCTACGCGCGCGGTGGGGATTCCTGCGTGCGTCGCTCGGTGACGATGGCATCGACGCAGGTGTCGTGCGGCGCGGCAGGGATGCGCTCGACAAGCTGCAGCTCGAACGCGCCGGCAACGCGCGCCACCGCTCTCTCGAGCAGCGGAAGCAGGCGATCGTAATAGCCGCCGCCGTAGCCGACCCGCCGGCCTTCCGCGTCGAAGGCGACCCCCGGCACCAGCACCCAGTCGATCGACGCCAGCGCCACCGGCGGGCAGTCGGCGCGCGGCTCGGGAATGCCGCGATAGCCCGGCGCGATTTCGCTCTCGGCGTCGCACACCGCGTGAATCTCAAGCATGCGGCGTTCCTGATTCACGCGCGGTACCGCAACGGTCTTGCCCTGCGCAAGCGCTGTGGACAGCAGCAGCCTTGTGTCCCATTCGCTCCCGAAAGGCAGTGTCAGCAGCACGACCCGGGCAGCTGTGAAATCGGAGCGTCCGGAGAGCGTCGCTGCGATCGCTGTGCTCGCCGCCGTCCGGAGATGCGCCGGCATCGCGTCGCGAGCGCGCAGGATTCGCTCGCGTACCGAGCGCTTGGCCTCGTGCAAGCCAACATTCGCGACGGGTGGCGGTGAGGCCGTCATGCGGCGATGGTACCGCAATCGGCGCGCACTCCGGCGCGGCCTATAATGGCGCTCCCCGGATCGTCACTCTTCGCGAGACAGATGAAGCATGCCCACCACCACCATCGCGAGCGCCGCGCGCGCCTGATCGCGGAAATGCGCGCGCGCAGCGGCGGCGGCATCGCCGCGATCCCGACTGCGCCCGAAGCGCTTCGCAACGCGGACACGCACTATCCCTATCGGCCGGAGAGTCACTTCTATTACCTCGCCGGTTTTCCCGAGCCGGAAGCAGTTGTGGTTCTGATCGCGGGAGCAGAAGCCGGTGACTCGCGGCAGATACTATTCTGTCGTGACAAAAACCCGGAACGCGAGATCTGGGACGGTTTCCGCTACGGCCCCGATGCCGCGCGCGAGATCTTCGGATTTGACGAAGCGCATCCGATCTCGGAGCTCCCGGTCAGGCTCGCCGACGAGACCTGCGACCGGCCCGCCTTGTACACGCCACTGGGCCTGTACCCGGGCTGGGACCGGACGGTTACCGCGACCCTGAACGAGGTGCGCAACCGCGCGCGCACTGGCGTCGCCGCGCCGGAAGCGGTCGTCGACGTGCGTGCGGCCGTCGCCGCCATGCGCCTGATCAAAGACGCCGAAGAGGTGAACCTGCTGCGCCGGGCCGCCGAAATCTCGAGCGGCGCGCATCGCCGAGCGATGGCGCGCACGCGTCCCGGCTGGTTCGAGTACCAGGTCGAAGCCGAACTCGCGCACGAGTTCCTGCGCCTGGGGGCGCAGGCGGTCGCGTACCCGTCGATCGTCGCCTCAGGGCCGAACGCCTGCGTTCTCCACTACCGCGAGAACGACCGGCAGACGCAAACCACCGATCTGCTGCTGATCGACGCCGGCTGCGAATACCAGGGCTATGCCTCCGACATCACGCGCACGTTCCCAGTCGGGGGCAGGTTCAGCGGCGCGCAGAAGGCGGTCTATGAGCTGGTCCTCGCCGCACAGCTCGCCTGCATCGAAGCGATCCGGCCGGGCAAAGCGTTCCACGATTACCACCAGGTTGCCGAGCGCGTTCTCGCGCAGGGGCTGATCGACCTCAAGCTGTGCGAGGGCTCGCTCGACGCCGTTCTCGAGTCGGGCACCTACAAGCAGTTCTACATGCACCGCGCCGGGCATTGGCTCGGCCTCGATGTCCACGACGTCGGCTTGTACCGGGTCGACGGCGAGTCGCGCCTGCTCGAGCCCGGAATGGCGCTTACCGTCGAGCCGGGTTGCTATATCCGACCGGCGGACAGGGTGCCCGAGGAATTCTGGGATATCGGCGTGCGCATCGAGGACGATGTGCTCGTCACTGCGGAGGGCAGCGAAAACCTGACCGCGGCGACGCCGAAGACTGTGAGCGATGTGGAAGCCGCATGTGCGCGCTGACTGCCTCGTTGAAGCGGGCGCCGCTTCGCGTCGCCCCTAGGTTCCTTAACTCGGCGGTCAGCTAGTCGATCGCATGCGCGGTGATGGCGGCGTTACATGCTTCATGATCTCGTTATCGTCGGAGCCGGGCCGGTCGGCGCGACGCTGGCGCTCGCGCTTGCGGACGACGGTCTTGACGCCGTCGCGCTGGACGCTCGCGCGGCAGGCGCGACCGGGCGCGGCAACCGGTCGCTTGCGCTATCGCACGGCGCACGGCTGATTCTCGAGCGCCTCGGAATCTGGAGCGCAGTCGCCGGCACGCGCGATGCGGTCACGCCGATAACCGCCATCGATATTTCGCAGCGCGGTGGCTTCGGGCGTATGCGCCTCGATGCAGTCGAAGAAGGGCTGCCCGCGCTGGGCTACGTCGTCAGTTATCGAGCCCTGCAGGCGGCGCTCGACGCGGCGCTGGGTCGCGCCGGGAACAAAGTAATTTACGGCGCAAAGGTCACCGCCATCCGCACGATGCCGTCCTACGCTGCGGTCGACACGACACAGGCCGACACGGGATTGGAGCTCTCCGCGCGGCTGGTCGCGGTCGCCGACGGCGGTGGCGAACTCGTCGGCGCTCTCAAGCGCCATCATCACGATTACGGCCAGGTGGCTTTGGTTGGCAAGCTCGAGCCGCGCGAGCCGCATGGCGGTGTCGCGTTCGAGCGCTTCACGCCCGAGGGGCCGGTGGCGCTCCTCCCGGAAGGCGAGCGTTACGGTTTCGTGTGGACCACCACACCGGCGCAGGGCGAGACTCTGTTGGCGCTGCCCGATGCGCAATTCCTGGAGGCACTGGAGCAACGATTCGGGTTGCATGCCGCCGCGCGTAACGCGCAGTCCAGCACGCAACCGGCCGGATTCGAGGGCGTCACCGACCGGCGCGCATTTCCGTTGCGGCTCGAATACGTCGACCGCGTGGTCGGGCAGCGCGTGGTGTTGCTCGGCGATGCGGCACAGGCGCTGCACCCCGTCGCCGGTCAGGGATTCAATCTGGGAATGCGCGACGCCTACGAGCTGGCGCAGGAGTTGCTTGCAACGCCGCGCGACGCGATCGGAGCACGCGATCGCCTCGCCGCTTATGCGCGCCGGCGTCGTGTCGACCGCGCCGCGGGCATCGCGTTCACGCACGGCTTGCTCGGAATATTCGGAAGCGACGCGCCACTGCTGCGTTGGCCGCGAGGGTTGGCGCTCACTATGCTCGATGCGCTACCGGTAGCGAAGCGCGCATTGACGCGCGCGATGACTTTCGGCATGCATTGACATTTGTGCAACGAAGTTGGCACGACGCGCGTGTAATTCGCGTTTACTGCTGACCACTCGCACACAAACTCGGTATAATGCGCGAGCCTCTCCGAAGCAATCTCCATCGGACTTCACCCATCGTTTTCCGCTGTGCGCATCGGTTCGCATTCCATCGACAACAATCTAGTCGTCGCGCCGATGGCCGGTGTGACGGATCGGCCTTTCCGGCAACTCTGTAAGCGGCTTGGTGCGGGCTTGGCTATCTCGGAAATGGTCACGTCGAATCCGCTGCTCCGCGGTACCGAAAAATCACAGCGACGGACCGACCACGCCGGCGAAGTCGAGCCGATTGTCGCGCAGATCGCCGGCGCGGAGCCGACGCAAATAGCCGACGCGGCGCGCTACAACGTCGAGCGCGGGGCGCAGATCATCGATATCAACATGGGCTGCCCCGCCAAGAAGGTCTGCAACGTTGCGGCGGGCTCGGCGCTGCTGCAGAACGAAACCCTGGTTGGCGCGATCCTCGACGCGGCGGTTCGCGCCGTCGATGTGCCGGTGATGCTGAAGATTCGCACCGGCTGGAATCGCCAGAACCGCAATGCGGTGCGCATCGCACGGATCGCCGAGCACGCCGGCATCGCGGCGCTGTCTGTCCACGGGCGCACGCGCGAGTGCGGCTTTGTGGGCGCGGTCGAATACGACACCATTCGTGAAGTCAAGCATGCGGTTGGAATCCCGGTGATCGCCAACGGCGACGTCGACTCGCCGGAAAAGGCGCGCGCCGTCCTCGCCCGGACCGGCGCCGACGCTATCATGATTGGTCGCGCCGCGCAGGGCCGGCCGTGGATCTTCCGCGAGGTCCGCCATTTTCTCGATCGCGGCGAATGGCTGCCGCCGCCCGAGGTCGAGGAGATTCGCGGCGTCATTCTCGGCCATCTCGCCGATCACTACGCGTTTTACGGCGAGGCGACGGGAATGCGCGTCGCGCGCAAGCACCTGGGTTGGTACGCGAAGGGCCTGAGCGGAGGCGAGGCGTTTCGCGATGAAGTCAACCGGCTCGATACGCCAGCGGCACAGACCGCGGCGGTGAACCGGTTTTTCGATCGGCTCGCGGCGCGCGCCGACCGGCTCGAATTCACGCCGGCGGCGACGACGACTGCAGCTCCGTGGGTAGAGGAGGCCCTCGCAGCGTGAAGAGAAGCATTCGCCTTAACGGCACCAACGAGATCGGCCGCAGCGTCGAGAAATCTCTCGAAGAGTATTTCCGCAAGCTGGACGGCGAGATGCCCCACGGCATCTACGACATGGTCATCACCAACGTCGAGCGCTCGCTGCTCGCGACGATCATGCACCGCGCCGGAGGAAATCAATCGCAAGCGGCGGACATGCTGGGGCTGAATCGCAACACCTTGCGTTCGAAGCTGTCCAAATACGGAATCCGATAAGTGCCCCGCTGCAAAGCTACTGGGGCCGATCTGCGTCGTTGCTCGCTCGCTCGGGATCCTCATGTGCTACCGCGTACACTCCGGCCCCTCGCCTCCTCGCGCCGCGCTCTCCCTGCGCTCGCGACGGCTCTTGAACGGCTTCTAAAAGTCTTTCACGCGCTTTCGCCACTGGACCGCCGGCAGCTCGCTTTAAGTTGAACGTCACGCCAATTTCCCAGGCGCTGCTGTCAGTCTCGGATAAGACCGGGCTTGTCGATTTCGCGCGCGGGCTGCACGCGCTGGGCGTCCGCCTGCTTTCGACCGGAGGCACGGCGCGCGCGCTCGCCGACGCGGGGCTGCCCGTCACGGAGATCGGGACTTATACCGGTTTCCCGGAGATGCTCGACGGCCGCGTCAAGACCCTACACCCGAAAGTGCACGGCGGCATCCTGGCGCGACGCGACTTGGCAACGCACCGGAAGGCGCTCTCCGAGCATGGCATTCCGACGATCGATCTCATCGTCGTCAATCTCTATCCGTTCCGTGAAACGGTCGCGAAATCCGGCTGCACGCTGGACGACGCGATTGAGAACATCGACATCGGCGGGCCGGCCATGGTCCGCTCCGCGGCGAAGAATTACGCGCACGTGGGGATCGTCGTCGACCCTGTCGATTATCCGCCGCTGCTCGAAGAGCTTCGCGCCAACGGCACGATGTTGTCGCTGGCGACAAGGTTCCGGCTCGCGCAAAAGGGGTTCTCGCATACGGCCGCCTACGACGGCGCGATCAGCAATTACCTGACCGCGCGCGACGCGACGGGCGCCGTCCGGACTTTTCCCGAACGGTGGAACTGGCAAGCCGCCAAGATCGAGGACCTGCGTTACGGCGAGAACCCGCATCAGCTCGCGGCGTTCTACCGCGATGAACCGCGGGTCGCTGGCGCCATCGCAACGCTCAGGCAACTGCAGGGAAAGGAACTCTCGTTCAACAATATTGCCGACGGCGACGCGGCGTGGGAGTGCGTGAGAACCTTTGCCGAGCCTGCTTGCGTGATCGTAAAACATGCGAATCCCTGCGGCGTCGCGATCGCTGCCACGCCGCTCGAGGCCTACCGCAAGGCGTTCGCTACCGACCCTCCCTCGGCGTTCGGCGGCATCATCGCTTTCAACCGCGACGTCGATGCCGCTACCGTCGAAGCCGTAAGCTCCCAGTTTCTAGAGGTGCTGATCGCGCCCGGTTACACGCCGGACGCATTGCCGGTGATCGCGAGGAAGGCCAACGTCCGCGTGCTCGCGGTGCCGTACGCGGCCGAGCAGAACAGCAACGCGTGGGACATGAAACGCGTCGGCGGCGGCATGCTGGTGCAGACGCCCGACACGCACGATGTCGTAGCGCAAGAACTCAAGATCGTCACCCGGAAATCGCCCGGCGCTTCGGAACTTGCCGACCTGATATTCGCCTGGCGCGTCGCGAAGTACGTCAAGTCCAACGCGATCGTCTACTGCGCGGACGGGCGAACACTGGGGATCGGCGCCGGGCAGATGAGCCGCGTCGATTCAACGCGCATCGCGGCGCTCAAGGCGGCGAATGCCGGCCTGTCGCTCGCCGGATCGGTGGTCGCTTCGGACGCGTTCTTCCCCTTCCGCGACGGGCTCGACGTCGTCGCCGACAACGGTGCGGTCGCCGTGATCCAACCCGGCGGCAGCGTGCGCGATAAGGAAGTCATCGCCGCAGCCGACGAGCGCGGGCTGGCGATGGTCTTCACCGGAATCCGCCATTTCAGACATTAGCAGACAAGAGCGAAGGGATTGGTTCTTGAAGCGATTGATCATCGCCGGCCTCATCGCTCTGGGTCTGCCGGGCCCCGCATCTGCGCTCGAATGCGCCGAGTTCTGGTCATGGGCCGACAAAGGCTGCCGCCACATCGTCGACACCTACCAACAAGGTGGGAATTCGCTCCTCGTCTCCGGTTACGAATGGCACATTCCGTACAGCTGGACGGCGGAGGCGCGTGCCCGTGAGAACGAGAACGCGTGGGGCGCCGGCTGGGCGCGCTCGCGCGAGCAACCCAACGGCGATACCGAGAACGTGTTCTTCCTGGTGTTCGAGGATTCGCACCGGAAGGCTCAACTCAACCTTGGGTATACCTGGACCACCTATTGGCTCAGTCGCGACGGAGTGCAACCCGGGCTGGGCTTCACGGCCGCCTTTATCCAGCGGCCCGACATCGCAAGCGGCTGGCCGGTCCCGGTCATCCTGCCGCTTTTCACGCTGCGCTACCAAAGGTTCGAGGTGCTTTCCACTTATATCCCGAAGCTCAACGGCGGAGTCAACCACGGCAGCGTTCTCTACGTCTTCGGCAAGATCGACCTGAAGTGACGGCTGCGGCGCGAGCAGCGAGAGGGGGCCTCCGAACCGCCGAGCGCGATTCCATTGTCGAGTGTCGTCCCTTGCGCCCGGCTCGGGTCGCCTCCACTCGCTCACACTCGTGGAGCCTCGCTCCGCCTCGCCGGTCGCCCCGCTCGCGCAGCGATTGGGGGTCGAGCGTCCCGCGCAGTAGCCGCGGGCGGCCGACGGGCAACTTAGTCGTGCTCTAATGCGATCCAGGGAGGCCGCGCCATGAACGTGCTCATCATCGGGGCCGGCGGTCGCGAGCACGCGCTTGCCTGGAAGATCGCGCAGTCGCCGCGCGTCGCGAAGGTATTCGTTGCGCCCGGCAATGCCGGCACCGCGCTCGAGCCCGCGCTCGTCAATGTTGCGGTCACTGCGACCGTGGACCTGGTCGCGCTGGCGCAAGCCGAGCAGATCGCATTGACCGTCGTCGGTCCGGAAGCTCCGCTCGCCGCGGGCATCGTCGACGCTTTCCGCGCGGCGGGTCTCAGGATCTTCGGCCCGACGCAGGCGGCGGCGCGGCTCGAGAGCTCCAAGGATTATGCCAAGGCATTCATGGCGCGCCACGTGATTCCGACGGCCGCTTATCGAGCGTTCACCGCGGCGCAAGAAGCGCATGCCTACGTCGCGGAACGCGGTGCGCCGATCGTCGTGAAGGCGGACGGCCTCGCTGCGGGCAAAGGGGTCGTCGTGGCGGCGCGTGTCGATGAGGCGCACGCCGCCATCGATGCGATGCTCGGCTCCAACCGCCTGGGAATCCACCATAATCCGACGAGCGCGCGCATCGTCATCGAGGAGCATCTCGCCGGCGAGGAGGCGAGCTTTATCGTAATGGCCGACGGCCGCAACGTGCTGCCGCTCGCATCGTCGCAGGATCACAAGCGCCTGCTCGACGATGACCGGGGGCCCAACACCGGCGGCATGGGCGCGTACTCGCCCGCGCCGGTCGTGACCCCGACCGTGCACGCACGCATCATGCGCGAAATCATCCTGCCGACGGTCCAGGGCATGGCGGACGAAGGGACTCCCTACACCGGATTTCTCTATGCCGGCTTGATGATCGATGCCGCGGGCAATCCCCGCACGCTCGAGTTCAACTGCCGGCTCGGCGATCCGGAAGCGCAGCCGATGATGTTGCGGCTGAGGTCGGATCTGGTCGAGCTGCTCTTGCATGCGACGAACGGCGCACTCGATCGCATCGATGCCGAGTGGGATCGCCGAGCAGCGCTGGGCGTCGTGCTCGCGGCGGGCGGATATCCCGACCGCCCGCGCAAGGGCGACCCGATCTCCGGCCTGGACGCAATGCCCGAGAATTGCAAGGTGTTCCACGCAGGGACTGCACTCGCCGACGGCCGTCCCGTTACCGCGGGGGGGCGCGTGCTCTGCGTCACCGCGCTGGGGGAGACCGTCCGCCAGGCGAAGCGCGCCGCATACGCCGCGGTTGCCGGGATCCACTTCGACGGCATGCAATACCGAAAAGACATCGGCAATCGAGCGCTGGCGGTGCGCCGCGGCTAAAATCGCTGCGAGCGGTATCTGCCAGGTCCGCTAACGTCGCCGACGGCAGAGGTCACGATGGACAGCTCCGGTGCCCGCGATTACTTCGTCGATCTGCAAGCACGAATCGTAGCCGGCCTCGAGGCGATCGACGGCGCCGGCTTCGGCCGCGACGTGTGGCAGCGGCAGAGCGGCGGCGGAGTCACTTGCGTCATCGAGCAGGGGCAGGTGTTCGAGCGCGGCGGAGTCAATTTCTCACATGTACGAGGCACGCAGCTCCCGGCTTCCGCGACCGGCGCGCGGCCGCAGCTTGCTGGACGAGCATTCGAAGTGATGGGCGTGTCGCTGGTACTGCATCCGCGTAATCCCTACGCGCCGACGGTGCACATGAACGTGCGCCTGTTCGTCGCCCTGTCGCGCGAAGCCGACGCAGTGGCAGCCCCACCTGCGGAGCCTCTCTGGTGGTTCGGCGGCGGGATGGACCTGACGCCCTACTACGGCTTCGAAGAAGACGCGATCCACTTTCACCGCAGCTGCCGCGACGCGCTCTCGCCTTTCGGAGCCGACTTTCACCCCCGCTACAAGCGTTGGTGCGACGAGTATTTCTTTCTTCGCCACCGCGGCGAGCCGCGCGGCATCGGCGGAATCTTTTTCGACGACCTCTGCGAGGGCGGCTTCGAGCATTGCTTCGCGCTGACCCGCAGCGTCGGCGACCATTTTCTGCCGGCGTACGAGCCAATCCTCCGGCGCCGCAAGGACATGCCCTACGGCGAACGCGAGCGCGACTTCCAGGCCTATCGCCGCGGCCGCTACGTGGAGTTCAACTTGGTCTACGATCGCGGCACGCTGTTCGGGCTCCAATCCAACGGTCGCACCGAGGCGATCCTGATGTCGCTGCCGCCGCTCGTGAAGTGGCGCTACGATTGGCGTCCTGCACCAGGCTCCCCCGAAGCGCTTCTGTACACCGACTTCCTCACGGCAAGGGATTGGCTGGAAGCATGAAGACCACAGATCGCTTTTCGCATCCCGCACATCTGGTCGAGACGAAGGTCGACGGCGAAGCGATCTTCGACGGCAAGCTCCTGCACGTGCGCCGGGACACGGTGCGGCTGCCGGACGGCACGCTCGCGACGCGCGAATACATCGTTCATCCCGGGGCGGTGCTGATCGTTCCTGTGCTGCCGGACGGCAGGCTCGTCATCGTGCGTCAATTCCGCTACCCGCTGGCCCGGACGCTCATCGAGTTTCCCGCCGGCAAGCTCGATCCCGGCGAGACGCCGTTTGTCACCGCGCAGCGCGAGTTGCGCGAGGAGGCAGGCTACGTCGCCGCAAGATGGCAGCGGCTCGGCCGCGTCCATTCGGTCGTTTCGTATTCGACCGAGGAGATCGAGTTTCTCGTCGCCGAGGATCTGACCCACGTCGGCGCGAAGCTCGATGACGGCGAATTCCTGGAGGTCGGAACGATGAGCGAGAGCGAGATGCTCGCCGCGGTCGATCGCGACGAGATCACCGACGCGAAGACCATCGCGGCGCTGTTGCTATATGTGCGGCGCCGGTGCGCGCCGTCGGTCGGGCTCGCATGATCGCGCACCGGCTCACGATCAGCGGCCAGGTGCAGGGCGTCGGGTTTCGCTATGCGCTCGCCGACGAAGCACGCGCGCGAAACCTGCGTGGCTGGGTCAGAAACCGCCGCGACGGCAGCGTCGAGGCCGTCGTCGCGGGACCCGAGGCCGATGTCGAGGCGGTGATCGCGTGGGCCCGCCGTGGGCCCCCGGCGGCGCGGGTTTCCAGCGTAGCCGTCGAGCCTGCGGCAACCGACGTCGACGAATTCGAAATCGTCAGTACGGCGTAGGCAGCGCCCGCGGTCTGTAGATGTCCTTCCACGCGGCGTAGCTCGCCGCCGCGAGCAGCGGCAACACGGCGACGAGCCCGATCCAGAACAGCAGCAGTCCGACCAAGGTCAGCACCAGCGACAGCAGGCCGAACAGCAGCAGCGGTGCGATATTGAGCGCAAAGCCGCGCAAGCTCGCTGCGAACGCTTCGACGAATCGCGCCTGCTCGAACAGCGCCGCGAACGGGACGAAGACAAGCGGCAGCGAGGCGAACGTCGCCGCGCTGATCACCGCCACGAGCACACCCGTCGTGAGGCGAACGTCGGTCGGATCGGCGAGCAGGTTGACTCCCGCCAACGCGTAGGCGGTGACCGTTTCCGCGGCGGAAACCAGCAGCGCAGAGACGACGATCGCGGCCAGCGCGCGCGGCGGCGCTCGAAATGCCGCAAAAGCATGGCCGATCGCCAGCGGCCTGCCGCGATCGAGCTCCGCGGCGCCGATCAAAAGCCCGCATTCGATGACCGGGACGATGACTTCGGACGCAGCGCGACCGATGCCGGGGATAAGCTCGAGCGCGATCTTACCCGCCAGCGTGATGAATCCAAGCACGCACCACAGCATGGGTGCCCGCTTGAACATGCGCATCGCGGCTTCGAACCAGGCCAGCGCGCTGGCGGCCGGCACCGCGCGCGGCAATGAGCTCGCGAGCGAAGGCGGCGGCGCGTCCATGGCGCGCTCAGGACAGGCGCCTGTTCCGATTCGACCTCACGCGGATTCACCTAAATATGCCGCGCGCACCTTCGGGTCGGAGAGCAGCTGCTTCGCTTTTCCTTGCAACGTGATCTCGCCGCTTTCCATCACGTAGCCGCGGCTGCTGACCTCGAGGGCGAGCTTGGCGTTCTGCTCGATGAGAAGTATCGTCACTCCCTCTTTGGAGACGGCCATGACCGTCTCGAAGACCTTCTGCACCATGAGTGGAGCGAGTCCCATCGACGGCTCGTCGAGCAGCAGGAGCTTCGGCCGCGACATCAACGCGCGCCCCATCGCCAGCATCTGCTGCTCGCCGCCGGAGAGCGTTCCGGCGGTCTGCTTGCGCCGCTCCTTGAGCCGCGGAAACAGGCCGAAAACTCGCTCGACGTCGTCCTTGATCGCCGCCCGGTCGTCGCGAGCGTAGGCGCCCATCGCGAGGTTCTCCTCGATCGTGAGCGCGCCGAAAACTCCGCGGCCCTCGGGCACCATCGACAAGCCTTTCCTGACGAGTTGGAACGCGGGCTTGCCCGTAATGTCCTCTCCGGCGTAGTGGATCTTTCCGGACTTGATCGGTTGCAGACCGGTGATGCCCTTGAGCGTGGTTGTCTTGCCGGCGCCGTTGGCGCCGATGAGGCAGACCAGCTCGCCCTGGTCCACGCTCAAGTCGATCCCCTTCACCGCGTGGATGCCGCCGTAGGCGACCTGCAGGTCCTTGAGCTCGAGGAGCGCAATTGCGGCCATCACGCTTCCTTCAGATTGAGCGTGACCTCTCCGCCCAGATACGCGGCGATCACCTTCGGATCATTCTGCACCGTCGCCGCCGTCCCTTCGGCGATCTTCTTACCATAGTCGAGGACCAGCACCCGGTCGCACACGCTCATCACCAGCTTCATGTCGTGCTCGATCAGCAGGATGGTGATGCCGTCGCGGCGGATGTCCTCGAGCAGGCGTTTCAGCGCCTGCGTCTCGGTCGCGTTCATGCCGGCAGCCGGCTCGTCGAGCGCGAGGAGCTTTGGCTCGGTCGCGAGCGCGCGAGCGATCTCGAGGCGGCGCTGGTCCCCGTAGGCGAGATGCTTGGCGAGATCGTTGGCGCGCTTGGCGACGCCGACGTATTCGAGCAGCTCGTAGGCGCGCTTTTCGATAGCTGCCTCCTCGGCCAGCGTGCCCTTGTCGCGCAGGATCGCGCCGAAAACGCCGGCCCGGGTCCGCACGTGGCGGCCGATCATGACGTTCTCCAGCGCGGAGAGGTTCTGGAACAGGCGGATGTTCTGGAACGTCCGAGCGATTCCGCGCTCGGCCACCTCGTTGGGCTTGACCCGCGCGAGCGGCTCGCCATCGAAGTTGAACGTGCCGCCGTCCGGCGCATAGATGCCGGTCAGCACGTTGAACAGTGACGTTTTCCCGGCGCCGTTCGGCCCGATCAGGCCGTAAATCTCGCCGTGATTGATCGTGAAGGAGACCTCCGCGAGCGCCTGCACGCCGCCGAAGCGTTTCGAGATGTCCTTGGCGATGAGCAGGCTGAGGTGGCTCATTCGGCGACTACCTTGGGAACCTCGAGCTCGCGCTTGCGCACCGCGGAGGGCCACAATCCTGCCGGCCGATACAGCATGATCGCGACCAGCGCGATCCCGAAGACGAGCAGCCGGACCGTTTCCGCATCGAGCAGCACGCGCCCGAACAAGGCGTTCTGCAGCGGTTCCATGGTGGAGCGCAGAACCTCGGGCAGCAGCGTCAGCAGGATCGCGCCGAGGATTACGCCGGGGATATTGCCCATGCCCCCTAGCACGACCATCGACAGCACGATGATCGACTCGAACAAGCCGAAGCTCTCGGGACTCACGAACTGCTGGGTCGCGGAAAAAATCGCCCCGGCGATGCCGCCGAACGAGGCCCCCATCGCGAACGCGAGGAGCTTCACGTTGCGGGTGTTGATGCCCATCGCCTTGGCCGCCACCTCGTCCTCACGGATCGCCTCCCAGGCGCGGCCGAGTCGCGAGTTCTGCAGCCGGATATTGATCACGATGACGCCAATCGTAAGCAGAAGCAGCACGTAGTAGTACTTCTGCGGACCGGAAAACGAGACGCCGAGGATGCTCTCCGCCCGCGCAAAGGAAAAGCCGCCGACGCGGAAAGGGTCGATCAGGTTGACTCCCTGAGGACCGTTGGTCACGTTCACCGGCGCATTCAGATTGTTGAGAAAGATGCGGATGATTTCGCCGAATCCGAGCGTCACGATCGCGAGATAGTCGCCGCGCAGCTTCAGTGTCGGCGCGCCGAGGAGTACGCCGAAGATGCAGGCGAGCCCCGCGCCCAGCGGCAGGATCGCCCAGAAGGGCAAATGGGCGTTGAAGTGCGGAGACGCGAGCAGTGCGTACATGTACGCACCCACCGCGTAGAACGCGATGTAGCCCAGGTCGAGGAGGCCAGCGAAGCCGACGACGATATTGAGCCCCAGCGCGAGCATGATGTAGATCATCGCGAAGTTGAGGATGCGCACCCATGCCTGCCCGGCGAGCGCCGCGACGAACGGCAGCAGCGCCAGCGCGAGCGCGACCAGCGCGACCCCTGCCCAGACCTTGAGTGGCGCCAAATTGCTGCGCCGACGTGCGGTCATGGGTGTGCCCCCACGCTTGCGGCTATCGCCGCTGCGCTGCCCCCGGCGGGGGCCGAGTGCCGCGGCTCCATGCCGGCCTGCGCCGGCAGGGACGGCACGAGGAGGCGTTGCGTCTCGCAACGCCGCGGCCTGCAAGTCCGATTCGCGCCTTGGGGCGGCCCTGCGGCGCTCATGCGCGCTCGCTGACCCGCTCGCCCAGCAAGCCCGAGGGGCGGAAAATGAGCACCAGGATGAGCACAAAGAAGGCGAAAACGTCCTGGTAATTGCTGCCGAACATGCTCACCTGACCCTCGCTGGCCGCGCATTGCTGCTGCAGCGAATCGGAAAGAAACGGGAATCCGCAAATGTTGGATGCGTCCCCGATATACCCTGCGCCGAGCGCCTCGATGATGCCGAGCAGGATTCCGCCCAGCATTGCGCCGGCGAGATTGCCAATGCCGCCCAGAACCGCCGCGGTAAACGCCTTGAGTCCCAGCAGGAAGCCCATGTAGTAGTGCGCGATGCCGTAGTAGGTCATCACCATCAGGCCAGCGACGGCCGCCAGCGCGGCGCCAATCACAAACGCCGCCGAGATCACGACATTGATGTCGATACCCATCAGTCCTGCCACCTCCGGATTCTGCGCGGTTGCGCGCATCGCCATGCCGAGGCGGGTGCGCTGCACGATGAACACCAGCCCCGCCATCAGCAAGCCGGCAAGCACGACGATCAACATCTGCAAATCGGTCATCGACGCGCCGAGGACGTTGTGCGTCGTCGGCTGGATCAAGGTCGGGAACGTGAGGTAGTTCCGGCCCCAGACGATCAGCGCGAGGTTCTGCAGGATGATCGACATGCCGATCGCGGTGATCAGGGGCGCAAGGCGCGGCGCCTTGCGCAGCGGCCGGTAAGCAATCTTTTCCATCGCATAGGCGATGGCCATGCAGACCGTGATCGCGACGAGCAGTCCGGCCAGGATGATGACCACGGACGGCAACGGGGCATGCGCTCCGAGCAGCGCCATGATGACCGACAGCGACACCATCGCGCCGATCATGACGACCTCGCCATGCGCAAAGTTGATCAGCCCGATGATCCCGTACACCATCGTGTAGCCGAGGGCCACGAGCGCGTAGACGCTGCCCAGCGTCAGCCCGTTGATCAATTGCTGCAGGAAGATGTCCAAGCGGTTTCCCCTTCCGCCGCCGCGGCGTCCGTGTCCGGATTCTCCGCTGCGCGGGACCGCTCAGCAATCCCCGGTCTGGGGCGGGCCGCGGCGCGGACGAAAAAACGGCGCCACTCGGGGCGCCGTTGCCAAGTCCAAATTGCCTGCTATTTCTTCTTCTCGTCTTTCTTCATTTCCCCCTTCTTCATTTCGCCCTTCATTATCTCGTCCTTCTTCATCGGTTCCGCGGGCGCCGGAGCGGCGGCGGGCGCGGGTGCGGCCGCCGCAACTTTCTCGGTCTTGCCGCCTACGTTGACCGCCATGGGCATGAGCTTCCCGTCCTTGACTTGATAGAGCGTGATGGCGCCGTTCTTGGTGTCGCCATGCTCATCGAACTCGATCTTGGCGGTGATGCCGTCGTAGGAGATCTTGGCGAGCACCGGAAGGTACTTCGCCGGATCGGCCGAGTTGGCTTTTTTCATCGCCTCGATCAGCGTGTTCGCGGCATCGTACGAATACGGAGCGTAGACCTGGATCGGACCGTACTTCTTGGTGAAACGGTCGACGAAATCCTTGGCATTCGCCATCTTGTCCGGCGGCAGGCCGGCCTGCGTGCAGTACTGGCCTTCCGCCGCGCCGCCGGCGAGCTTCGGCCATTCCGCCGAGCACACGCCGTCGCCGGCGATGTACTTCGCCTTGATTCCGAGCTCCTTCATCTGCTTGACCATCGGCCCGCCCTGCGCGTCCATGCCACCGTACATGATGACGTCGGGATTCTTGGCCTTGATCTTGGTCAGGATCGCCTTGAAGTCGGTCGCCTTGTCGTTGGTATATTCGCGGGCGACGACGGTCGCGCCGGCGGCCTTGGCGGCCTTCTCCGTTTCGTCGGCCAGACCCGCGCCGTACGCCGTCTTGTCGTCGATGATCGCGATCTTCTTGGCACCCAGCGTAGTGACCGCTTCCTTGCCGATCACGCTGCCTTGCTGCACATCGTTCGCCATGACGCGGAACGTGGTCTTGAAGCCCTGCAAGGTCAGCTTCGGATTGGTCGCGGATGGCGAAACCTGGGGGATGCCCGCATCGCTGTAGATCTTGGAGGCGGGGATCGACGTACCAGAGTTCAGGTGTCCGACCACGCCGGCAACTTTGTCGTCGACGAGCTTCTGTGCCACGATCGTGCCCTGCTTGGGATCGGCCTGATCGTCCTGGGCATCCAGCTCGAACTTGACCTTCTTGCCATCGATCGTGGCACCCTTCGCGTTGGCGTCATCGATGGCCAGCCGGGCACCGTTTTCGTTGTCCTTGCCAAGGTGAGCCTGCGGCCCGGTCGTCGGGCCGACATGTCCGATCTTGACGGTCATCTCCGGCATGGCCGGCGCGGCCGCAGGGGCCGGAGTCGCGGCCTGCTTCGGTTCTTCCTTGCCGCAGCCGTACGCGGCCAGCAAGGCCGCAGCGACGAGCGAGAGCCCGAACGAGCGGTTGAGTGTCATGAATTCTCCTCCCAAAAAGGGTAATGAAGGGGTAAGGAAAGGGTGAACGGAGTGAAAAGGACGGGCGTGGAGCCGAGGATTATTCTCTGGCAGGCGTAAGCTGTCAATTCTAAGCCGAGGTTGCGCGCACACGCCGCCGCGCGCCGCGCCGCGGTTCGTCGGGAACTGCGGCGCCTTCGGGCGGTGGACCTGCGTTTCGTCGGTTCGCTCTTGTCGCGACACCGCGGTCTGGCCTAAACTCGCGCACTCTTTTTTTGAATCCGGCACCCTGCCCCGCTGCATCCAAGGGGTGACTATTGGCGGCGGGAAGAGGCCGCAGCTGCGGTCGCCGCGCCGGTCCATACGGTCCCGCCGGTCCCGGGAGAAAGATTTCGGTCATGGCAGCACGGTTCACACGGCGGCGCACGCTCGTCGTTCTGGTGGCGTTACTGGTTCTGGGCGCCTTGGCGGGCAGCGTAGCGCTACGGGCGAGCAGGACTGCGGCAGACGCGCCGGGCGGCTCGCGTTCGGCACCTGTCGCGCTCGAATTTGCCTCGGCCGATCTGGCCTACGTCGAGCCGAAAGCGCTCACGCGCTGGCTACCCCTGTCCGGCACGCTGCAGCCGGTCGACCAGACGACGGTCAAGGCGAAAGTTTCGGGCGAAATCCGCAAGGTCGCGGTCCGCGAGGGCGACGCGGTGAAGGCGGGAGAGGTCGTCGCGCGCTTCGATACCGCCGATCTCGAAGCCAAGCTTACCGATCGGATCGGCGCGCTCGAATCGAGCCGCGCCCAGCTTGCCATGGCAGAGAAAACGCGGATGCAGAATCAGCAGCTGCTCAAGCAGAAATTCATCTCGCAGAACGCCTATGACAGCGCCGAGAGCAACCTGTCGGTAAGCCAGGGCACGCTTAAATCCAACGAAGCGCAGGCGCAGCTCGCAAGGAACGCACTGCGCGACGCGGTCGTGACCGCGCCGCTGTCGGGGATCGTCGCCAAGCGCCACGTCCAACCAGGCGAAAAAGTGAGCTTCGATGCGCCGCTTGTCACTATCGTCGATCTGACGCGGATGGAGTTGCGGGCAATGGTGCCTGCCAACGACATTCCCGAGCTCGTCGTGGGCATGAAAGTCGACTTGGCGATCGACGGTTTCGGGGAGCGGCGCTTCATCGGCACGATCGACCGCATCAATCCCACCACCGAAGCAGGAACGCGGGCGATCCTGGTGTTCATTCACATCCCGAATCCGGATGCGGCGCTCCGCGGGGGAATGTTCGGAACCGGCAAGGTCACGCTGGCGGCCGGCACGCCGGTACCCACGCTGCCCGCCATCGCCATCCGGACCGAAGCGGGGCAGAACTTCGTCTGGACGATCGAGAAGGGCAAGCTCGCCCGCCGCATCGTGACGGTCGGTCGTCGCGATGACACGCTGGGCCGCGTCGAGATCAAGACCTCGCTTCCCCCGGACGTCCCGATCCTCGCGGCGCCGTTCGACAACCTCAAGGCGGGCGCGCCCGCCCTGGTGCGGGCTCCGAGCGCACCCAAATCCGTCGGCGCGAGCTAAAGCTAAGAAAGCGCCGCCGTCGCATACGCGACAGTAAGCCCGACAGGCTCCTAGGCCCGGGCACAGGAGAAAAGGCCGATGTGGATCACACGAGTCTCGATCAAGAACCCCGTATTCGCCGCGATGGTCATGATCGGGATCGTGGTGCTCGGGGTGTTCTCATACGCGAGGCTGCGCGTCGAGCAGATGCCGGATGTCACGCTGCCCTTCGTGCAGGTTTTGACCGTATATCCAGGCGCCTCCCCCGAAGTCGTCGAATCCGACGTCACCAAGCCGCTCGAAAATGCTGTCAACACGGTGTCGGGCGTGAAGCGGATCTATTCGAACTCGCGGGAAGGGCAGAGCCAGGTGTTCGTCGAGTTCCGTCTCGGCACGGACGTCACCCGCGCGATACAGGACGCTCGCGACAAGATAGCCTTGGTGCGATCGACCTTTCCTCGCGACGTCAAGGATCCGCAGGTCCTGCGGGTCGACATCGAGGACAACCGACCGACGGTGTCGCTCGCGGTGCTCTCGCCGACCGTCGAACTGCGTGAGCTGACCTCGCTCACCGATCAGACGATCGTCAAGGCGATCGAGAACATCCCCGGCGTCGCGCAGATCGAAGTCAACGGGCGCGTGACGCGGCAAATACTCATCCAGATCAAACCCTCTGCTCTGACCTCGCTCGGCATCGGCATCGATCAGGTGATGACGGCGGTGCAGAACGCGAACCAGGATGTCCCGGCCGGCCGCATCACGCGGGGTCAGAGCGACTCGGTGGTGCGCGTGGAGGGCAAGATCAAGGAGCCCGCGCGGTTCGGCCGCATCATTGTCGCGCAGCAGGGTGGCGGGCCGGTCTATCTCAGTCAAGTCGCCGATGTGATCGACGGCGAGAAGGAGCTCGATTCGATCTCCCGCATCAACGGCCGGCCGTCGATCACGATCGACATCCGCAAGGCCCAGGACGCCAACATCGTCGAGACCGGCCGTGGCGTGCGCGCGGCACTGGAGTCGCTGAAGGCGCGCCTGCCGGCGGACGTGGAGGTGCGGCTCGTCTATTCGCAGGCGGATCAGGTCGAGAAGAGCGTGAACCGCGTCAAGGTGACGATCATCGAGGGAGCGCTCCTCACGGTGCTGATCGTATTCCTGTTCCTGCATTCCTGGCGCAGCACGATCATCACCGGGCTCACGCTGCCGATCGCGGTGATCGCGACGTTCATCGCGCTGTACGCGTTCGGCTTCACGCTCAACATGATGACGTTGATGGCCCTCTCGTTGTGCATCGGGCTCCTGATCGACGATGCGATCGTCGTGCGCGAGAACATCGTGCGCCACCTGGGGATGGGCAAGACGCATCTGGCGGCGGCGCGCGAAGGCACCGACGAGATCGGGCTCGCGGTAATGGCCACCACCTTCGCCATCGTCGCCGTGTTCGTGCCGATCGCCTTCATGAAAGGCATCGTCGGCCAGTTCTTCTTCCAGTTCGGCTTGACGGTCGCCGTCGCCGTGCTGGTGTCTCTGTTCGTGAGCTTCACGCTCGATCCGATGCTATCTTCGGTCTGGCGCGACCCGCCCGGGTCACGCTTCTCGCGCGTGCCGTGGCTGGGTCGCTTCATGGATCGCGTCGAGCGCGTCGTCGAATGGGTGCACGTCGTATACGGGCGGCTGCTGGAGTGGGCGATCTCGGATGCCAGGCGTCGGCTCCACGTTCCGGTAATCGGCGTATGGACCGCGGTGCGGACGCGACGGTGGAGCGCGCTCAAGCCCCGCCGGGCGACGATCAGCAATCGCGGCATCGTGCTGTGGGCCGCGCTGCTCATCTTCTGCGGCAGCTTTGCGCTCCTGCCGTTCATCGGCAAGGAATTCTCGCCGCAGGTCGACGAGAGCTTCATTTCCCTGCGTCTCAACACGCCTGTCGGCACGAGCCTCGAGTTCACCGACAGCAAGGTGCGCGAAGTCGAAGCAGTGCTGAAGCGCTTTCCCGAGATCGTGCTCGCGATGACGAGCGTCGGCACCCAGGACGGGCGCAATTACGCTCGGGTCAACATCAGGCTGACCGACCGCGGCGAGCGCGCCCGCTCGCAAAAGGACCTGGAGCGCGCCATCCGCCAGGCACTGCTGCCAATTCCCGGCATCGAACTCGCGCTGGGTTACGATCGCCCGATCTGGGTCAACCTGCTGGGGCCCGACCCCGACACACTTAAGCAGTTGATCAACGAGTTCGCCGAGAAGGTCGCCAAGGTTCCGGGAATCGCGGACATGGAGACCTCGGAGAAGGCGGCTAACCCGGCGTTATCGATCCGGCTCAACAATGATGCGGCTGCCGATCTCGGCATCTCGGTGCAGCAGGTCGGCGCCACCGTGCGTCCGCTGCTGGCGGGCGAGACGGTCACCTACTGGTTGGGACCCGACGGCCAGAATTACGAGGTCAATGTGCAGTTGCCCAGGGAGGGCCGGAGGCTCGCGTCCGACCTCGGCAATCTCTATCTGTCCACCAACAAGCGCGGCCCCGACGGCGAGCTGCGCATGGTGCCGCTGCGCCAGGTGGCCGAGATCGTCGAGACGACGAGCCCGCAGATCATCAAGCGGCAGGATCTGCAACGGCGCGTTGCGCTCTACGCCAACGCCGAGGGCCGCGCCTCGGGCAACGTCGGCGACGATGTCAAGAAGATCGTCGACGAAACGACGCTTCCCCCGGGCTATCGTTTCACCATCGCCGGACAACAGGAGGACTTCGCGGAATCAGCCGCAGCACTGATGGCATCGCTCGGTCTCGCGATCATCTTCATCTACCTCGTGCTCGCATCGCAGTTCGCGAGCTTCACCCAGCCAGTCGCGATCATGGCGTCGCTGCCGTTTACGCTGATCGGCGTGTTGCTCGCGCTGCTGCTGACCGACACGACTCTCAACATCCTGTCGATGATCGGTTTCGTGATGTTGATGGGCCTGGTGACCAAGAACGCAATTCTGCTCGTCGATTTCGCCAACCGATCGCGCCGAGGGGGCGCGGCGCTGCACGATGCGCTGCTCCTGGCGGGACAGGTGCGCCTGCGGCCGATCCTGATGACGACGAGCGCAATGATATTCGGCATGCTGCCGCTGGCACTGGGCCTGGGTGAGGGCGGCGAAACGCAGGCACCGATGGGCCGCGCGATCATCGGCGGCGTGATCACCTCGACGCTGCTGACTCTCGTGGTCGTTCCGGTCATCTACACGTATCTCGATCACCTGTTCGAATGGCGGAAAGCCAGACATGCTGCGCGCCACGGCGGCGCGCAGGTCGCCGATAAGCCGGCCCACGCCGATTGACGCGGGCTGATGCCGGGCGGCATCATTCGTCGACTCCGGGTCGCTTGACCTGCAAAGCAGAGGGGATGCATGGATTTCGAGCAAGCACGATTCAATATGGTCGAGCAGCAAGTCCGCACCTGGGCGGTGCTGGACCAGGAAGTGCTCGACCTGCTGTTTGAGGTCAGGCGCGAAGACTTTGTCCCGCACGCCTACCGGACGTTGGCGTTCGCCGATCTCGAAATACCCTTGGGCGACGGCGAACGCATGTGGACGCCCAAGATGGAAGCTCGGGTGCTGCAGGAGCTGCAACTCAAACCGAATGAATCGGTGCTCGAGATCGGCACGGGTAGCGGCTACTTGACCGCATTGCTTGCGCGGCGCTCGGCCGATGTCACGAGCGTCGAGATCAATCCCCGTCTTCATGCAGAGGCGTGGACGCACTTGGCCGGCGCCGGCATAGCGAACGCGCGGCTCGAAGCGGGCGACGGGGCCCGCGGCTGGCGCAACGGGGAATACGATGCCATCGTCCTGACGGGCTCGACGCCGATCCTGCCCGACTCGTGGTTCAAGCAATTGAGGCCCGGCGGACGGCTGTTCGCCGTCGTTGGCGACCCGCCGGCCATGACGGCGCGGCTGACGCGCTGGAGTGCTCCGGGAGCAATTGTTCACCAAGACCTGTTCGAGACGGTGATCGCGCCGCTCAAGAACGCGCCGCAACCCGCACGCTTCGTGTTCTGAGCCGGTGACCGGCTAGGTTCCTTAGACCGATGCTGAAACGCGCGCTTGCGTTCGTGCTCGGCGCCGCCATAGGCGCGGTGCTGCCGTCGGCGGCTGCGGAGGACCTGCTGCAGATCTACCGCGACGCGCTTGCGAACGATCCGACGCTCGCCTCGGCCCGCGCGAACTGGCTCGCGGTCCAGGAAGCCGTGCCGCAGGCACGGGCAGGCCTGCTGCCGTCAGTGACGCTCGTGGCCAATGCCAATCGCCAGAACTTCTACGAGAAGCTCCATACCGATCCCAGCGTGTCGGTCACCGAGAACTTTCCGGCGTACAACTATACGGTCTCGGCGAGCCAGCCGCTTTATCGCAAGCAGAACGCCGTCGCGCTGGATCAGGCGAAGCAGACGGTCGGCCAGAGCGACTACGTGCTCGCGTCCGCGCGGCAGGACCTCATCATTCGAGTAGCGCAGGCCTATCTCGACGTGTTGCTGGCGCGCTTCAATATCGAGCTGACCGAGAGCCAGAAGGCGGCGGTCAGCGAGAACCTTGCGCAGGCGAAGCGCAACTTCGAGGTCGGGACCGCGACGATCACAGATACCAATGACGCGCAGGCCAAGTACGACCAGATCGTGGCGCAGGAAATCTCAACCCAGAACGACCTCGATAACAAGCTCGCGGCCTTGCGCGCGATCATCGGCCGCGCTCCGAAGGAGCTGAAGCCGTTCGGGGGCGGATTCGCGCCGCAACTGCCGACGCCCAACACGCTCGACGCCTGGATCGAAGCCGCTGTGCGCGACAATCCGCAGGTGCGCATCGCGCAGGCGAACTACGACATCGCGGCGCTCGAGGTGGACAAGCAGCGCGCCGGTCACTATCCGACGCTCGATCTGGTCGCGAGCCTCAACCAGGGCTACGCCGGGGCGACGCCGTCATTGTCGTCGACCACCACGGTCGCCAACGATTCGCGGGTTGGACTGATCGGCGTGCAGCTCAATGTGCCGCTTTACCTTGGCGGGTTGATCGACTCCAGGGTGCGGCAAGCCGTAGCGAATCAAGAACGAACGCGGCAGGACCTCGAGACGGCGCGGCGCAGCGCGCAACTTTCGGCGCAGACCGCGTTCAACGGCGTCACCAGCGGTGTGGCGCAGGTCAACGCCTTCGAGCAGGCGGTCAAGTCGGCGCAGGTCTCTTACGATTCGACCAAGCTGGGCCTCGAAGTCGGGGTGCGCACCAATCTCGACGTGCTGAATCAGCAACAGCAAGTCTTCCAGACGCGCTTCAACCTCGCCCAGTCGTACTACAATTTCGTGATCAACGGGCTCAAGTTGAAGCAGGCAGTCGGCACGCTCTCCGATCCCGACGTCGACGAACTCAATCGTGCGCTCGGCGGCTAAGATTCCGTACCCCGCACGCCGCGAGCTGCGGCGCGAGCCACTCCCACAGGCGATCGGCGGCGCCGCGATGCATGGCGTGAAATGCGCGTGCGGCGAGGCCCATCGCCTGGCGCCGTCCCGGGTCCGCGAACAGAGCAGTGAGCGCCGCGATGAGCGCGTCGGCATCCGCGACGCGGAGTGCCGCGCCTGATTCGATCGCCCCCGCCGTGGCCTCGCTAAAGTTGAAAGTGTGTGGGCCGATCAGGACCGGCGTGCCAACCGCCAGCGATTCGATCAGGTTCTGTCCTCCAAGCGGCAACAGACTGCCGCCGATGAAAGCCACGTCCGCGGCCGCGTAATACGCCGCCATCTCGCCCATCGAGTCTCCGAGGACCACGCCGATGTCCGCAGGCACGGGCGCGCCTGGGTCGCTGCGCCGGACGAAAGGAACACCGCGTGCGCGGAGCAAGTCGGCGACGGTCGCAAAGCGCTGGGGATGCCGGGGCACGAGCACGAGCAGCGGATTGTCCGGCAGCCTTCGCCGCGCGAGGGCATCGAGCAACAACATCTCCTCGCCGTCGCGCGTGCTCGCCGCCAGCCAGACCGGGCGCATCGCCCCGAAACGCAGGCGAAATCCCGCCCCCAGCTCGAGCGCCGACGATGGGATGGTGACATCGAATTTGAGGTTGCCGGTGACGATGGCCTCCGGAGCGCCCAACTCTGCGAGCCGCGCCGCGTCGGCAGCTGACTGCGCCGCAACTCCGGAAAGGCGCTGCAGCATCGGCCGGGTCAGCGATCGGAAGCGCGCGTAGCCGCGCGCCGAGCGCTCGGACAGTCGGGCGTTGACGAGGTACAAGGGAACCTTCGCGCTCCGGGCGCCGGCGACGAGATTCGGCCACAACTCGGTTTCGAGCAGAAACCCGGCGGTTGGCCGGAAATGGGCATAGAAGGCGCGGACCGCGAACGGTACGTCATAGGGCAGCCACGCTCGCATAACGCGGTCGCCGAAAAGGGTCTCCGCCGTTTCCTGGCCGGTCGCGGTCATGTGCGTGACCACGATCGCCGCTTCCGGGTAGCTCGCTTTCAGTCGTTGCACGAGCGGAACCGCCGCGCGCGTCTCGCCGACCGAAACCGCGTGAATCCAATACGCCGGGCCGGCGATGCTGCCACGATAGCGCCCGAACCGTTCTCCGATACGCTCGCGGTAGCGCGGCTCGCGCCGGCCGCGCCACCAGAGCCGTAGCGGCAACAGCGGCAGCGCGGCCGAGCCGAGTAGCGTGTAAAGCGCGCGCGAGGGTTCCATCAGCAAGGCGGCCGCGTACGCAGCAGCGCGCCGGCGGCCGCGATGACCTGCGCCGGAGCCGGTATTGTGCCCACGTCGCCAAGATCGCGGGCGAGCGCGCTGGCGCGCTCGACGCCGGCAAGCCGCGGATCGGTCGCTGTGAACAATGCGATGGTGGGCGTTCCCAATGCCGCCGCGAGGTGCGTCAGTCCGGTGTCGACGCCGACGACCAGCGTCGCGCGCGATAGAAGCGAAGCGAGCTCGGGCAGCGTGCGCCGCGGCGGCACGGTGGCCGCGGTCATGCCCGCGGCAATCCGTGCGCTGCGTGCCAACTCTGCCTCGTCGCCCCAGGGGAGCACGGCCTCGAGACCCGCGCCGGCAACATGCTCGAGCAGCGCTTGCCAATGCGCCTCCGGCCAAAGCTTGTCGTCGCGGCTGGTCGCGTGGAGGAAGACGGCGTAGGGCGCGTCCGGCGCCGAGGCTAGCGGCGGCGGAACGAGATCGAAGTTCGGTTCGCCCTCCGGCCTGTAGCCGAACGCGCAGCCCGCGAGACCGCGACAGCGGTCGATAAGATGTTGCCGCGGATCGATGCTATAGGTATGGCGATAGAAGAGCGTTGCCATCGGCTCGCGCACGCTCGCCCGATCCGGGCCGTGCACCGGGCCGCGCGCGAGCCACGCGATCACCGCGCCTTTGACCTGTTCCTGCAGATCGATGATCGCATCGTAGCGTTCGCGAACGAGTTCGTGCCGAAATGCGCCAAGCTCGCGCCATGTCGAGCGTGAAAGCACACGATGACGCCAGCGCCGCAATGCGACGGTTATGACGCGGCGCACGCCCCGGTTCAAGCGCACCAATGCGGTAAACGGTTCTTCGACAACCCAGTCGATCATGAGCCCCGGCCGGTGATGGTGCAGGTCGTGCACGATCGGCAGCGCATGCACGATATCGCCCAGCGAAGACGGGCGGATGATCAGAGCACTGCTCATCGCGGAACTGCCTTCTCTCGCTCTTCCGCGGTGCGGTGGCATGAGCGATGGCGGCGGATGGCTTGCGAGCGGGTTTGCACGTAGAATTAGCGGCCGCGGGCTTGTGAGCAAGAATAATCGCCGCGCGCTTCCAGGTTCGAGGCGATGTCCGATCCGCTTCCCCCGCTCGCCCTTTCACTCGTCGTGATCACGCGCGATGCCGGCGCACTACTCGCGGACTGCCTCGCTTCCGCCGCGTTTGCCGCCGAAGCGATCGTCGTCGATTCCGGCAGTCGCGATGATACCGTAGATATCGCCCGCCGCTCCGGCGCGCGCGCTGTCGCGCAGCCGTGGCTGGGCTTCGGGCCGCAGAAGAACTTTGCGGTCGCACAGGCCGCGCACGATTGGGTACTGTGCCTGGACGCCGATGAGCGCGTGTCGCCCGAGCTCGCGGGAAGCATCCGCAGCGCCATGCAGGCCCCGCAGTACAGGGCTTATACAATGGCGCGTCGCAATCGCTTCCTCGGCCGCTGGCTTGCGCACGGCGAGGGGTATCCGGATTGGAACCTGCGGCTGTTTGATCGCCGTCACGCGCGCTGGAGCGAGGACGATGTGCACGAGCATGTCGTCGGTGATGGAGAAGTAGGTCGGCTCGAGGGAGATCTATTGCACGCCTCAGCCGAGTCGCTCGACGCCTACCTCGCCAAGCAGAACCGCTACACGAGCTTACAGGCGGAAGCGATGCACGCCCGCGGCGAGCGTTTTTCCTTCGTGCGCCTCGTGTTCTCGCCGCTGGTCCGATTCCTGCGCTTTTACTTGCTGCGCGCCGGGTTTCTCGATGGCACCGCGGGGCTTGTGCACATCGCCATCGGGAGCTTCTCGAGCTTCTGCAAGTACGCGAAGCTCCGTGCGCTGGAGCAGGCGGAGCGCGCGCGGTGACGGCGCGCATGCGTGTGCTCGTCACGGGTGCGGCCGGGTTCATCGGCATGCATCTGGCACTGCGCCTCAAGCGTGACGGCGCCGACGTCGCCGCAGTCGACAGCTTCGATCCGTATTACGACATCGCGCTCAAGCGCGCCCGAGCCGATCGGCTCGAGGCGGCGGGCGTGCATTGCAATACGCTCGATCTCGCCGACGCCGCCGCGACGTTTGCGCTGTTGCGCGACGGAGGTTTCTCGCATGTTGCGCATCTCGCCGCGCAACCCGGCGTGCGCTACTCGCTCGTCAATCCGGGCGCATACCTGCGCAACAACGTCGATGCGTTCGGCGCCATGCTCGAAGGCTGCCGCCGTTCCAGTGTCGCGCACCTGGTCTACGCGTCGAGCTCGAGCGTCTATGGCGCCAATCACACGCTGCCGTTCTCCGAAGACCAGAACGTCGATCATCCCGTGAGTCTCTATGCCGCGACCAAGAAGGCCAATGAGCTGATGGCGCACTGCTACAGTCATCTGTATGGATTGCCGAGCACGGGCCTGCGCTTCTTCACGGTCTACGGGCCTTGGGGCAGGCCCGACATGGCGCCGATGCTTTTCACCCGCGCCATTCTTGCCGGCGAGCCGATCAAGGTATTCAACTACGGCGACATGCAGCGCGATTTCACTTACGTCGATGACATCGTCGAGGGCGTGGTGCGGGTGCTCTCCCGCCCGCCGCACTGGGGCTCGCCGACCGGCGCGCCGTACGCGATCTATAACATCGGCAACAATCAGGCCGTGAAGCTCGAAGCATTCATCGGCGAGCTCGAACGGATCCTGGGTCTGCGCGCTATCAAGGAGTATCTCCCACTGCAGCAGGGCGACGTGCCGGCGACGTTTGCGTCGATCGACCGCCTTGCAGCCGCGACGGGATTCGCGCCGACGATTCCATTGTCCGAGGGGCTCTCGCGCTTCGTCGCGTGGTATCGGGAGTATTACGGCAGCGCCGATCCGGCTTCCCGAGCATGATAGAATTCGCGCCCCTCCGACAGGATTTCGACCGATGATTCTGGTCACCGGAGGCGCCGGTTTCATCGGCGCCAACTTCGTTCTCGATTGGTGCGCAGCGGGCGCCGAGCCGGTCGTCAATCTCGACAAGCTCACCTACGCCGGCAATCTCGGCAACCTCGCCGCGCTCAAGGGCGATGCGCGGCATGTCTTCGTCCGCGGCGACATCGGCGATCGCGGGCAGGTCGAAGCCTTGCTCTCGCAGTATCAGCCGCGCGCGGTGATCAATTTCGCCGCCGAAAGCCATGTCGACCGCTCGATTCACGGGCCGGCGGAATTCATCGCGACCAACCTCGCCGGCAGCTTCACGTTGCTCGAGGCGGTCCGCGGCTACTGGAGCGCGCTGTCCGAGCCCGAGCGCTCGCGGTTCCGCTACCTGCACATCTCGACCGACGAGGTCTATGGCTCGCTCGGTCCCGAAGATCCGGCGTTTTCCGAAACGACGCCGTACGCGCCGAACAGTCCCTACGCGGCCTCGAAGGCCGGTTCCGATCATCTGGTTCGCGCGTACCGCCACACCTACGGCCTGCCCACGCTGACAACCAACTGCTCGAACAACTACGGGCCGCGGCAGTTCCCGGAAAAGCTGATCCCGCTCATGATCCATAACGCCGTTGCCGGCAAGCCTCTGCCGGTGTACGGCGACGGGCTGAACGTCCGCGACTGGCTCTACGTCGGCGATCACTGCGCGGCGCTCCGCACCGTACTCGAGCGCGGCCGCCCCGGCGAGACCTACAACATCGGGGGAAACGCAGAGATGACCAATCTGGACGTCGTGCGCATCCTGTGCCGGATCGTGAGCGAGCTCAGGCCCGGGCGCGACTATGCCGCGCTGATGACGTTCGTCAAGGATCGCGCGGGCCACGACCGCCGCTACGCGATCGACGCCACCAAGATCCGGCGCGACTTGGGCTGGGCGCCGGCGGAGACCTTCGAGTCCGGGCTTGCACGGACGGTGCGCTGGTATCTCGACAACGAGGCTTGGCTCGCGGCGGTCACGAGCAAGGAATACCAGACGTGGATCTCGCTTAACTACGCCGGTGCGACGATCGCCGCATGAGCGCGCGCAAAGGGATCATTCTCGCAGGCGGGTCGGGGACCCGGTTGTATCCGGTGACGCAAGTGATTTCGAAGCAGCTGCTGCCGGTGTACGACAAGCCGATGATCTACTATCCGCTCTCCACGCTTCTACTGGCGGGCATCCGCGACATCCTGCTCATCTCGACGCCCGAGGATACGCCACGCTTTGCGCAGCTGCTCGGCGACGGTGCGCAGTGGGGCATCCATCTATCGTACGCGGTGCAGCGCTCGCCGGATGGACTCGCCCAGGCATTCATCATCGGCCGGGAATTCATCGGCGATGGTGCCTCCGCGCTGGTGCTCGGCGACAACATCTTCTACGGCCACGAACTGCAGCCCTTGCTCAACCGCGCCGATTCGCGCACCGCGGGCGGCACCGTCTTCGCCTATCCGGTCGCTGACCCGGAGCGCTACGGGGTCGCCGAGTTCGACGCCGACGGGCGCGTGCTCAGTCTCGAGGAGAAACCGCAGCAGCCGAAGTCGCGCTACGCGGTGACGGGGCTGTATTTTTACGACAATCAGGTGCTCGATATCGCGGCTTCGCTCAAGCCCTCGGCGCGCGGCGAGCTCGAGATCACTGATGTGAACCGGAAGTACCTCGCGAATGGCGAGCTTGTGGTTGAAGTGATGGGACGCGGCATGGCCTGGCTCGACACCGGAACACATGAAACGCTGCTCGAGGCTTCCCAGTACATCGAGACGATCGAGCGCCGGCAGGGCCTCAAGATCGCCTGCCCGGAGGAGATCGCCTATCGCCAGGGATATATCGACGCCGCGGCGCTCGAGAAGCTCGGCCACGCGATGGCGAAGAACGCGTACGGCCGCTACCTTTTGAGCCTTCTGCGCGAGCCGCTGATCCGCTGAGTCGCGCGGTCGGTCTTCTACGCTGCGTCCCGATATCGCCGTGAAGATCACGCCCACCGCATTGCCCGATGTGCTCCTGATCGAGCCCAGGGTTTTCAGCGACGATCGCGGCTTTTTCTTCGAAAGCTGGAACAAGCGCGCGCTGGCGGCGGCTGGGCTCACCGCAGAGTTCGTGCAGGACAACCACTCGCGTTCGTCACGCCACGTCCTGCGCGGGCTGCACTACCAGATCGAGCACGCGCAAGGCAAGCTGGTGCGCGTGTGCGCCGGCGAGGTGTTCGACGTGGCCGTCGACATCCGCAAAAGCTCGCCGACTTTCGGCCGCTGGACGGGCATCACGCTTTCGGCGCAGAACAAGCAGATGCTGTGGATCCCGCCGGGATATGCGCACGGCTTCCTCGTGCTCTCGGAGGCCGCCGAGTTTCTCTATAAGGCGACCGACTACTGGTACGCGGAACACGAGCGCACACTGCTGTGGAACGATCCAGCGCTGGGGATCGTGTGGCCGCTGGCCCGGACGCCCGCGCTGGCCGCGAAGGACGCTGCCGGGCGACCGCTCGCGCTGGCAGACGTCTATCCATGATCGCGTGATCAGGCCGACGATTCTCCTTACGGGAGTCTCCGGTCAGCTCGGGTACGAGCTCGCACGGCTGCTGCCCCGACACGGCGATGTCGCGGCGCTGGACCGCTCGCGGCTCGACCTGGCGGACGTCGACGCCATCCGGGCGACGACGCGGGCCTTAAGACCGCAGCTCATCGTCAATGCCGCGGCGTATACCGCCGTCGACCAAGCCGAACGCGAGCCCGCCCTCGCGGAAGCGATCAATGCGCGTGCGCCCGGCATTTTCGCCGAAGAAGCGAAACGGCTCGATGCCGTCCTTATCCACTACTCCACCGATTATGTATTCGACGGTCTCGCTTCGGTGCCTTACACCGAGGAGGCGCCGACATTTCCGCTCAATGTCTACGGGCGTAGCAAGCTGCATGGCGAGCAGGCCATTGTCGCAACCGGCGCCGCGGCCGTCGTCTTGCGCACCAGCTGGATATACGCTGCGCGAGGCCGAAACTTCTTCCTGACGATACGGCGACTCGCGAAGGAGCGCGACGAGTTGCGCGTCGTCGCCGATCAATGGGGTATTCCCAACTGGAGCCGGACGCTTGCCGAAGCGACGGCGAGGCTCGTCGGCCGCGGCCTGCCTGCGCTCGCCGACGATGCCGGGCTCTATCACTTGAGCGGCCACGGCAAGGCAAGCTGGTTCGAGTTCGCCCGGGCGATCGTCGGCGAAGTCAAGCAGCCGACGGTCACGCCGATCACGACTGCCGAATATCCGACAGCCGCCAAACGGCCGGCGTACGCAGTGCTCGGCACGGCCAAGTTCGAACGCAGCTTCGGCTTCGGCCTGCCGGATTGGCGCGAAATGCTGCGGTGTTGCAATGCCGAGGCGGATTGACGCGTCGTCGATCGGCGATACCGCTCGAAGCTGCGCGACGGGAACAAGTAGCGCTTCGGCGCTCGCAGGTAGCCGCTGACGCTTGTGACATGGGAGTCGCGATGAGAAGTCGATGGATGTTGTGCCTGCCCTTCGTGCTGCTGGGAGCCGAACAGTTGAACGACACTGCTTTGCAGGCGTTTAGAAGCGCAGCGAACAGCTTGCCGTTGCACCGACGTGGATTTCCTTCCCGGCACCCGAGGCGACGACGGCGTTGACCCCGAACGTCACGCCGCCGAGCGCATCGTTCATCCGGTAGCTTGCCAGCGTCGCCAACGGCTCGACGCCGCGCTCTCCGGTCTCCTGGTCGGTAGTTGTGATAAGGCAACGCGTGCAGGGCTTGACCAGCTTCATCGTGATGCCCGCCGCGGCGAGTTCGTCGATGTTGTCTTCGTCGTAGGCGTCGATCCCCGAGAGCACGACGTTCGGCCGGAAGCGGTTCTGCGGCAGCGGCAACGCGAGACGTTCGTTGAGATCGGCGAGCGAGGCGTCGGAGAGGACGAGGAGCGGGTAGGCATCGGCAAAGGCGGTGTGCGCACCGGTGTCGCTGCCATAGGCCGGATTGCAGGCACGGCGCAGTCGCGGGTCGAAGCGAACCAATCGCGCGTCTGCGCCGATCCACGCGGAAATCCATGCGGCGACGGCTTCACCCTGATCGATCGCCGGCAGGCTGTCGCGCCAGATGGTGACCGGCAAGCTTGCTCCCGATCGGTCGAACGGGATGGTGATATCCGCCATCCCCGGTGCCGTCAACTCGAGCGCCGTCGCCGACAAGGCCGGAGTGATCAAGGCCAGGCGGGGAACGTCACGCTGACTGATGAAGCGCCCAGCGGCGTCGACGATCATCCATTCGCGGTCATGGGCGAGCCCGCGCTCGGTGACGGCGGCGGCCGACAGTTGCAGACCGCGACAACTCTTCACGGGGTAGACGAAGAGCGCGGCGATGGTCGCAATCATCGGGCTTGACGCATCGTCTTGGGACAAAAGCCGACAGGCACCCTTCGTCCCGACACGCTCCTAGTGCAGGCCCGACGTGTATTCCGCGACTGCACGCATATCACGTTCGCTCATCCTCGCCGCGATCTGCGCCATCACTCTCCCGTTGAGGTCCTTGCCTTCCTTGTCCATGCCGCGCGTACCGGCCTTGAACGCCTGCAGCTGCGCAAAAGTGTAATCGGCGTGCTGGCCCGATAACCGCGGGTAGCGCGCGGGAAGGCCGGCGCCGTTGGGTGAGTGGCACGCGGCGCACGCGGGGAGCGCGCTCGCCGCGCTTCCGCCGCGATAGAGCTTCTGTCCGACCGATACCAGCGTCGGCTCTTTCGCTGCGAGACCTTTGGGTTTCTGGCGAGCGAAGAACACGCCGAGCGATTTCATGTCCTCGGGCGTCAGATTCGCCACCATTCCAGCCATCACCGCGTTGTTGCGGATTCCGCTCTTAAAGTGCATCAACTGGAGGGTGATATACTCGCTAACTTGCCCCGCGAGCGATGGGTTGACGGGGGTTGGACTGTTCCCGTCGGCGCCGTGGCAGGCGGAACATACGGTGTTGACGATCTGCTGCGCCTTCGCGAGATCGGCCTTGCCGCTGCTCTCCTGGGCTTGCGCCGGGATGTCGGGCACGACGGCGACCCACGCGGCAACCAGCACCAACCCATATCTCATTCGCGAGCTCCCCTCACGTTCGCTGACCTTCGCTCGATCGAGCCGGCCGCCGCGCGCAATTGCGGACGGGCGGATTCCGCGAGCCGCGTATTCTACCCAAAAGGACTGGTCCGGCGAAGCATGGTCATGCCCGTTGAAAGCGGTGGCGCTGCTTTGAAGCATCCGTTCCATCAGGCAAAGTTTTTGACGACTGCCGCGGAGTGGCGTCAACTCCCGGCCGGCGGCGCGCCGGAGGTCGCCTTCGCCGGGCGATCCAACGCCGGCAAGTCATCGGTGATCAATGCGCTCGCGCAGCGTTCGCGCCTGGCCTATATCAGCCGAACGCCGGGACGCACTCAGCACATCAACTTTTTTCTCGCGCCGTCCGGTGCGCTGCTGGCCGATTTACCCGGATATGGCTATGCCAAGGTGCCGGCGGCGGTGCAGCGTCGCTGGCAGGTATTCTTGACCCGCTATCTAACCGAACGAGAACCCTTGATAGGGCTCGTGCTGGTCATGGACGCCCGGCATCCGCTGACAGTGCTGGATCGGCAGCTGCTCGATTGGTTTCTGCCGACCAGTCGACCGGTACACGTTCTGCTGACCAAAGCCGACAAGCTCCCGCAAGGCGAGCGCCGCCGCATACTGCACGACGCTTGCCGCGCCTTTGCGACGGACTACGGCACCGCCAAGATCGGCGCACAGTTATTTTCAGCGACGGAAGGCCTTGGAGTCGCGGACGCGGAAACCGCAATCAATGTCTGGGTCGGCGACTGGGCGCCAGATAAAGAAAGGCCCCGGCATCAAGGGGAGTGACACGGGGCCGAAAACGCCCTGCGATCGGTGAATACCCACAATCGTAGGGCACCCGCTCAGGGAGGAAAGCGGGAGACGTTGCAACCGTCTACACATATTGACCGGTATTAAGCGCGAGAGTTCCGCGACTGTCTTCCCTCCGATTTGTCGAGCGGCGATCATGGGTAAGGGGGCTGCGCCATAGAGACCGCGCGGAACCTTCCTGCTCGCTTCGGCATATCCGCGCGCAATCCCCGTGCAGTGCAGGGGAGCTCCTCGGCCAGGGACTCGCGCGGCTTGCCCGCCAGCGAGTGCGCGCGCTACGATGCGGCCTGCCGCAACGGGCTGACGCGATCGAGCCGGCGTCCTAGTGCAGGTCAATTCTACCCATGCAATTTGCCGGAAAGTTTCCCGAACGACGGACGCGACGCATGCGCCGCGACGACTTCTCGCGGAGGCTGATGCGCGAGCACCGCCTCGCCGCTGAGGACTTGATCTATCCGGTCTTTGTTCAGGAAGGCGATCGGCGCGAGGACCCGGTGCCGTCCTTGCCGGGGGTCGCGCGCAAGAGCATCGATCGCCTGCTTCGTGATGCGGAGCGCTGTCTCGAGCTCGGCGTGCCTGCGATCGCCTTGTTCCCGGTCATCAGCGGTGAATTGAAGTCCCTTGACGCGGCGGAAGCGTGGAACCCGGAGGGGCTTGTGCCCAGGGCAGTCCGCGCGTTGAAAGACCGATTCCCGCCGCTGGGCATCATCACCGACGTCGCGCTCGATCCTTACACGAGTCACGGCCAGGACGGGCTTATCGATGCCAGCGGCTATGTGGCCAACGATGCCACCGTCGCCGCGTTGACGCGCCAGGCGCTATGTCACGCCGAGGCCGGTGCGGACGTCGTCGCCCCTTCGGACATGATGGACGGGCGAGTCGGCGCGTTACGCGCGGCGTTCGATAAGGCCGCTTTCGATCGGCCGCGCATTCTCGCGTATTCGGCCAAGTATGCTTCGAACTTCTACGGACCGTTCCGCGATGCGGTAGGCTCGGCGGGCAATCTCAAGGGCGGTGACAAGTACACCTACCAGATGGACCCGGGTAACTCGGACGAGGCGCTGTGGGAGGTGTACCTCGACTTGCAGGAAGGCGCCGACATGGTCATGGTCAAGCCGGGCCTTCCATACCTCGACATCGTACGGCGCGTGAAAGACACCTTCGGTGTTCCAACCGCGGTCTATCAGGTCAGCGGTGAATACGCGATGCTCAAGGCGGCAGGCCAGTGCGGCTGGCTCGACGAGCGCGCCTGCGTGCTGGAAACGCTGACGGCGTTCAAGCGCGCCGGTGCGGACGCTGTCCTGACCTATTTCGCACTAACCGCGGCCGAATGGCTGCGGGAGTAGCCTGGCTCTTAGAGGCCACCTTCGCCGGCGAGCAGCGCGCGAAGCTGCGTCGGGGTCAGGCGTTCCTCTGCGGTCGCACCGCGCTCGCGCCGCGGACGGTTTCGTCGCTGTTGCGGAGAAACGATCACGAGGCGGATCGTGGCCTGCGGCGATTCAACGCGCAACTGCGGTTGCCCATCGCCCCGCGGCGCAGAAACCGACGCATAGGCAATTCCGGCATTGATCAGTGAAAGTTCGACCGCCTTGGCGTCTTCCGCCTCGAGCTCCAGCCGCACCTCGCTGTGCTCGGTAGCCCAGCCGGCTGCCACGGCGCCGGTGAGCAGCGGTTTCCACTGCGACAACCTTTCCATCCAGTCCAAGGCGTCGACGCGCTGAGCCCGAAGCGAGGCGATCTGGGCCGTGCCTTGAAACAGGGTGTTGTAATCGCGCAACGCCTGTTCCACCTCTTCGTTGCCCGGTAGCGGCTCATGATCAGGCAAGCCGAGGTGGCGGCAGGCCTTGCGCTTGGCGGCTTGCCAGTCGTTCAATCCGTGCTCGGCGATCAGCCGCGCCGCAGCCTGGGCGATGCGCGCCCGATTGCGCAGCGCCCGTGGCGAGTCGGTGCGAGGCATGCAGGCCTAGAATAGCTGGTTCCGGATTTCGCCCGGAGCCCTGCTGCTGCCTGGCGCAGGAAGCACATCATCGCGCAGCTTGGGCGGAAACTCGGAGTAGAAATATTCGGCAATTCCCCCGCGGTCCTCCGGCTCGCGCAAGCCTGTGTCGGGGCTTATCCTAGCCACGATCACCCCCTCCGGCGGCTGCAAGGGCCGTTCCGGCACACCCTTGAGCACCTTGGCCATGAAGTTCATCCAGATCGGCAACGCGGCCACCGCACCGGTCTCGTTCGTTCCCAGCGTCTTCGGTTGATCGAACCCGATCCATGCAATCGCCACCATCGACGCGTTGAAGCCGCAAAACCAGGCGTCGACGTTGTCGTTGGTCGTCCCGGTCTTGCCGGCGAGATCCTGCCGCCCGAGCTGCATCGCCCGGGCTGCGGTGCCGGCGCGCACGACGTCGCGCATCATCGTGGTCATGATGAATGCGTTACGCGGATCGATCGCGCGCTCGGCCCCCTCGGTCGCGGCAACGGGCTGGGCATTGGACAAGACATTCCCGCGACTGTCGACGACGCGGTCGATCAGATAGGGCACGACACGGTACCCGCCGTTGGCGAAGATCGAATAGGCCCCCAGCATCTGCAAGGGTGTTGCGGCGCCTGCGCCCAGGGCCATCGGGAGATACGCCGGATGTAGTTTGGGGTCGAAGCCGAAACGGCTGATGTAATCCTGTGCGTACTTGGGCCCGATCGCCTGCATGACACGGACCGTGACCAGGTTCTTCGATCTCATAAGCGCCGTCCGCAGCCGCATCGGTCCTTCATATTTCCCGTCGTAGTTCTTGGGTTCCCAGGGCTCGCTCCCGGTCTGAGCCGCGTCGAAATACAGCGGCGCGTCATTCACGATGGTCGCCGGGCTGAAGCCCTTTTCGAGCGCGGCCGAATAAATGAAAGGCTTGAATGCCGATCCCGGCTGACGCTGGGCCTGAGTGACATGATTGAATTTGTTGCGGTCGAAATCGAATCCTCCGACGAGCGACAGAATCGCGCCATCCGTCGGCCGCGCGGAGACAAGCGCTGACTCGGCTTGCGGCATCTGGCCGATCTGCCAGCGTCCCTTGTCATCGCGGCTTACCCGGATGACCGCTCCCCTGCGGATGCGGTTTCCCGCCGGCGCCTTGTCGGATAATGCGCGAACTGCAAACTTGAGACCGTCGCCGTTGATCGCGATCGTTTCGCCGTCGCTGCGCACCGCCTGAACCTCGACCGGCGAGGCTGCGACGACGATCGCCGCATCGAGATTGTCGCTGTCCGAAACGTCCTGGAAAGCCGAATCGAGAGCTTGCTCGAGCTCCGCGGGATCGCCTGGGAGGCTGACATAGGCCTCCGGACCACGATAGCCGTGGCGCCGGTCGTAGTCGATGACACCTCGCCGCATTGCAGCATAGGCCGCATCCTGGTCGACTTTCCGCACTGTCGTATAGACGGTGAGGCCGCGGGTATAGCTGTTCTCGCCGTAGGTCTCGAACATCGTTTGCCGCACCATTTCGGCGACGAACTCAGCGTGTGCGGTCGAATCGCGGATGGTCTGCCGCACCACGAGGGGCGCCTCCTGTGCCTGCTTGAGCTCTCCATCGCTGATGAATCTCAGCTCATGCATGCGCCGCAAAACGTAAAGCTGGCGGGTCCGCGCCCGTTTCGGATTCGCGACGGGATTGTAGGCCGAAGGCGCCTTCGGCAATCCCGCCAGCATCGCAGCCTCCGCAACATCGATTTGGGCTAGCGGCTTGCCGAAATAGATCTGCGCCGCGGCGGCGAAGCCATAGGCTCGCTGACCCAGGAAAATCTGATTGACATAAAGCTCGAGGATCTGGTCCTTCGACAGGTTGGCCTCGATCTTGTAGGCGAGCAACACCTCGCGCAGCTTGCGGGTCAATGTCCTTTCCCGGGTGAGGAAGAAATTGCGGGCGACCTGCATGGTGATCGTCCCCGCGCCTTGCTGCGTTCCGCTCGCGACGTTGGTCAACGCCGCCCGAAGCACCGAAATGTAGTCGACGCCCCCATGCTGGTAGAAACGTTCGTCCTCGGCCGCCAGGATCGCCCGGCGCATGATTTCGGGAACTTCCTTGATCTTGACGACCGCTCGCCGCTCTTCGCCAAACTCTCCGAGCAGCTCACCCTCGGCGGATAGGATTCGAAGCGGGATCTTGGGCTGGTAGTCGGTCAGGGTCTCAAGTGTCGGTAAAGTGGGATAAAGAAGGGCAAAAACGAACGCAACCAGCAGAGTCCCAACCAGCGCCAAGCCAAACAGGACGGACGCCAAGTAGATAAGCCAGCGCTTTAGCATAAATGAATGAAACTTAAACGGCGGCGGGGCGCGAGCCGCGATTATATGCAGGGTTACAAGCGAGATAAACTTGAAAAAAAGAAATTGCCATGGTTTATACTTGCTGCTAGGATTTAATGTAGTTTATATGTATATCGCCTAACCTACCCATGCTGAAGGAAAAATTCGGTTCCGCTTTTTCGTTCTTGCAGGCGAGCTCGCCTCCCCTCATCGGGGTCGACATCAGCTCGTCCGCGCTCAAGCTGGTGGAGCTTTCCGAAACCGGCAAGGGCGCGTATCGCCTCGAACGCTACGCGGTCGAGCCGCTGCCCAAGGACGTGGTCACCGACGGCAACATTGCCAACCTCGATCAAGTCGCCGACGCGCTGCGGCGAGCGCATAAGCGCCTCGGATCGCGTAACCGCAATGTCGCCCTTGCACTCCCGGCGGCCATGGTCATCACCAAGAAAATCATCGTTCCAACCGGGCAAACGGAGGAAGAACTCGAACTCCAGGTCGAAACGGAGGCCAACCAATATATTCCTTTCGCCCTGGACGAGGTCAATCTGGATTTCCAGATACTCGGCCCAGCGCCGAACAACGCGGATGAGGTCGAAGTGCTCATTGCGGCATCGCGCAAGGAGAAGGTCGAAGACCGGGTGGCGATTGCCGAGGCCGCCGGCCTCAAACCGCGGGTGATGGATGTCGAATCCTACGCCACCGAGGAAGCTTTCCAGATGATCGCTCCGTCGCTGCCGGCAAACGGCCGCGACCAGAACATCGCGCTGGTCGACATCGGTGCGCATGTGATGCATTTCTACGTCCTGCGGAACAATCAGATCCTTTTTTCGCGCGACCAGGCGTTCGGAGGCAACCAGCTTACGCACGAGATTCAGCGCGCTTTTAATCTCTCGCCGGAGGAAGCGGAATCGGCGAAGAAGAATGCCGGCTTGCCCGAGAACTATGACGCCGATGTGCTGCAACCGTTC
>DASWDF010000156.1:0-1542 GCA_036395475.1 Casimicrobiaceae bacterium | reverse complement strand
ACCGAGATCGCGTTCCTGTTTGCGGGTGTCGCGACGTTGTTGTTGGCGGCTGCCCTGATCCTGTCGCTCATGTGGTTCAGCCGGCTCTAGATCGGACCGACTACATCCGCTCGACCAGCGCCTGCAGCCGCCGACGCATTTCGTCGGCCGGCAGACGCACGCTGCCCCCGTGACCCGGGAGCACCCACTCGAAGCGATAGTCGACGAGCTTCGCGAGCGAGCGTCGCTGCTCGCTCCAGGAGTACCAGTTCACTTCGCGGAACGCGACGAGATCGCCGCGCTTTTCGCTCCAGGCGAGCGAATCGCCGGTAAAGAGAAAGGCATCGTCGAGCAGATAAACGACGCTGCCGCGCGTATGGCCCGGGACCGGGATCGCGAGCAGCCGATCGCGAATTTCGACCGATTCGAAGCCTCGAATCAAATCGGTTGCGTACGGTGCCGCCGACCGGTCGTCCTCCTGAATCCACACGTGGGCTTTGAAATGCGCGGCATAGCGGTCCGCATCCGCGACATCGTCGCGATGGCTGAGGAGGATGTCGGCCAGACCGCCCAGCTCCTCGATTTTGCGCACGAGCTTGTTGATGTAACGCGGCGCGTCGATGAGCAGGTTCCCGTCGCTGCGTCGGACGAGATAAGAGTGCGCGCCATAGGAGGAGGCCGCGTTGTAGCCGCAGCGGTATATGCCCGGCGCGAGCTCCTGCGGGAACAGGTCCGGCGGCTGAGGGCGATGACTTTCGCTGCCTACCGACGCAGTTGGACATACCAGCACCGCCCGCCAGGCTGCGATTTCCTCCTCCTGGCCGGCAGGCTGGCGGGCGAACACCGATTTGCCCTGGCGGCGGACGATCAAACCGGGCGCGACGTCGCGCGAAGCTCCGCAATCGATGCAGCGGCGATCGATGTACCAGTCGCCGGCAGCCGAGGCTGGATTGCGGTCAGCGAGCTTTGCCATACGCGATCGGTGATCTAATCCAATGAAGTCCGGGGCATAATCGGCATCGTGCACGTCAGTATATATTCACCGCGCAGGCGAACGATTCCGATCGAGAGTCCCTCATGAAGCGAAGCAGCGAACGATTTCTCACGACGCACACCGGCAGCTTGCCCCGGCCCGAGGACCTGATCCGGATGATGTACGCCAAGGAGGAGGGCGTACCGGTGGACGCAGCGGCGCTGGCCGAGCGCGTTGCTTCCGCGGTCGAGGAAGTGGTGCGCAAGCAGGCGGAAGCGGGTGTCGATGTGATCAACGACGGTGAGATGAGCAAGCCGAGCTACGCGACCTACATCAAGGATCGGCTGAGCGGATTCGGCGGCGCGGGCAACACCTTCGTGTACAAGGATCTGGTGGAGTTCCCCAATCTCGCGAAGCGCGTCTTCGGCGATCCGGGGCGCTCGCGCCGCAAGACGCCCGCCTGCAACGCGGCTATCGGCGTCCGCGACCGCCAAGCGGCGCAGGGCGACGTCGATCATCTGCAGGCGGCATTCGCCAGGGTCAAGGCCGAGGAAGCGTTCATGACGGCGGCGTCGCCGGGTGTGGTGTCG
>DASWDF010000155.1:0-6934 GCA_036395475.1 Casimicrobiaceae bacterium | reverse complement strand
CCGCTCGACCCCGAGGACCTCCATGATCTGGGCCTGTGGCACTTGGCGATCCAGTGCCGCCAGAATGTGTGCGCGATTAACCTCGCGCGAATGGTGCAGCCCCTTAGCGCGTACTTCTTCCACCGTCTGTTTATCCTTGCGGGATAGCCGCAGTTCGGTTTGGCGCATGTCGATCCCTCCTTGCACGAGATGAACATAACGCCATTATACGCATGTTGCGTTATTTATAAGTCACTGTACTAGGAGGAAGATGACGATGCCTCCCGAGGGAGGCGATGTCGACCTTTCTCTCCACCTGCGCTGAGCGCAGCGGCATAGGTCCCCCAATAATGCTACTGACCATAAGTACTACGCGCGATCCAGCCCACGGAACTGGGCTGGCTGCTCCACACGAATCCACGCGTAGATATCTTTCGCCAGTCCTTTGGGATGGGTCACGTGCTCTACTTGGACGCATCGCCGTAGCGATGTACCGCGGCCCTATTGCTTGAAATTCACCCGAATGGGCTCGTTCGCAAGCGGCGCGACGCACGTCGATCGGAGTGGTTAGAAAGGGAGCCGCTTAGCAGTGAAGAGGCGCCGTGCGACCGTCGATGGCCTTCACGATCGCCTGCGGCTCCGCCGGAAGTTCGTGCGGAGCGGTGTCGCCGACGGTGTTCGCGAACGTCTCCGGCATTAACGCGGCCTCCAGCGGAAAGACCGCCCGCCCCGAAGTTGAGAGTGTCGGCGCACGAGGTCCCACACCCATCGCACCGAATGCGTCATCGATCTTGCGGGAGTGGCGCGAGTTCCGGGCGTTGGACACGCAGGAAGTCCATGAACGACCTCGCCACGGGCGATAGCTGCTTCCCGGAAGGATAGGCGAGATACCAGTAGGCCTCCAAGGGCAGCATCTCGACGTCGAGCACGACGAGGTCTTCAAGTTCCGGTGCGCCATTGAGCACGTAGCGCGGGAGTATCGAAACACCGAGCCCGGCCGCGATCGCTCGTCTTATGGCCTCATTGCTATCCAACACGATTCGCGTTGGCGGCAGGAGTCCACGTTGCGCGAAAAGTTGCTCTATGATCAGGCGCGTGCCGGACCCCGGCTCGCGGATCAGAAAGGGCTCCTGCGCCAAGCGCTCGAGCGGGATGCGCCGTTCATGCGCCAGCCGATGATCGGCAGGCGCGAACGCTACCAGCGGGTTGGCGAACAACGACTGACGAACGACTTGGCGGCCCACGGGCGGCTCCGCGAAAATGAACAGATCGTCTTCGCCGTTCAGCAACCGGCGGACGAGGTTCTGGTGGTTGTTGACATGCAGCGAGACATCGATTCCTTCATGGTGCGCGGCGAACGCGTATATCACGTGGGCTGCGAAGTGCTCGGCGGGCGTGCTGGCGGCGAGCTGCAGGCGCCCGCTTTTCAGCCTACGCAAATCGGCCAATGCGTCGTCGACGCCTTCAAAGGCGCTGAAGACATTGCGGCAGGCATTGTGCAGACGCCGCCCGGCCTCGGTCAGATAGACGCGCCTGCCCACATGATGCAAAAGGGGCATGCCGACCGTTTCCGCGAGTTTCCGGATCTGCACCGAAGCAGTGGGTTGGGCGACGTGAAGCTCCTCGGCTGCGCGCGACACGCTGCCGAGGCGTGCGGTGGCTTCGAAGACTGCGAGCTGCGGCAAGGTGCCGTGCCGCAGATAACGTCGGATGCGTGACGGTGCCATGGCGCTGCGCTCCAAAGTTCACACGGCCGACCGCGACGCCAATAAGCGAAGCGGCCTTCACCTCGTCAGTAAAGGCCGCTTCGTATGCACAAGCGAACCTTTGCCAGCTGACTGACAAAGGTCTCGCTCGCACCACTCGCAATGCCGGCGCGACCGGGGCAAAGCCCGTGTTGACGATCGCGCCGAGGCAGCAACGCTGCCCGAGCTACTCCCCTTTGGAGGGGTGCCCGATCATGATCGGGCAACAGATGTCTTATAGCACAACGTGGCGCGTTGCGATGCAGGTGCAAGCTGTTGGCAGCGACGATGCCAATGTATTAAGAAACGCAATCGATCGACCGGCTGCTGCGCTCGCCTTGCTCGGCTGATGCCAGCAGCAGTCGGACCGACCGACAGCGGTGCATCTATTTTGCCGCATCAGCGAAGCTGCGCGCGTGCGCCCGAATGCATTGCGGTTCGCAATCAAATCGAATGCATTACAAATCTCAACTTTCTTTCGTGCGGACCGGGGCACAGAATGTTGCCGAGCACGCATGCGTGCCGGCAAACGGTGTCGATGTCGGCAAGCGGTTCGCGTGAAAGAGCTATCGCCATGGAGCTTTTTTCGTCCGAATTCTTCGCCGCACTGGCGGCCATCGTGGTCATCGACCTGGTGCTTGCCGGCGACAACGCCATCGTGATCGCGCTGGCGGTGCGCCACGTGCCGAAGCGCTTGCAGAAGTCAGCCATCATCTGGGGCACGGTGGGCGCGATCGCGGTGCGGAGCTCGATGACCCTCGTCGTGGTCTGGCTGTTGCGGGTGCCCGGCCTCATGGCAATCGGCGGCGCGTTGCTGGTCTGGATCGCTTATCGACTGCTCTCACCGAAAGAGGCCGAGGCTGACGCGGCCCGCGTCGCGGAGGCTGGGGGCTTCTGGGGCGCCTTGCGCACCATCATCATCGCTGACGCGTTGATGGGTCTCGACAACGTCCTTGCGGTGGCTGGTGCGGCGCACGGAAGCTTCCTCCTGGTCGTTCTCGGGCTGTTGATCAGCATTCCGATCGTGATCTGGGGCAGCACGCTGATGCTGCGCTTTGTCGAGCGGGTTCCGGCGTTCGTGTATTTCGGCGCGGCGGTGCTCGCCCTCACCGCGGTCAGAATGTTCACCGGCGAGCCGATACTCCAGGATTGGTTCGCTGCCTACCGCCTGACAGTACCGCTCTTGTATGCGGGTGTCGTGGTCGGCGTGCTGTGGGCCGGGTTTGTGAGGAATCATCGCCGCCTGGAATCGAGGATCAGCGCCAGACTGGCGAGCTTTGCACGGCAATTGGACGCGACGGCGTCCCGTCCATTGAGCGAAGGAGGGCATATGCAAAAGATACTGGTTCCGATCGATGGCTCCCCCAACTCGTTGCATGCGGTACGCCACGTGATCGCCGAGTACGCTGAAAACCCGGGCATGGAGGTTCACCTGTTGAACGTGCAGCCGCCCTTTTCGCGGCACATCACGCAATTCTTCAGCAGAAAGGACATCCAGGCATATCACAGCGACCGCGGGCGGGATGCGCTGCGCCCGATTCTCGCGCTGCTCGACGGTGCCGGAGTGCCGCACACCGCGCACGTGCAGGTTGGGCACAAGGCGCAGGTGATTGCGGAGGCCGCTCGGCGGATCGGCTGCGATCATATCGTGATGAGCACGGCACGCAAGAACTCGCTGACGCGCATGATCGAAGCATCAGTGACCAACAAGGTTCTCGAGCTCACGCCGGTGCCGGTGGAAGTGATCGCGGGCGATTCCGTCTCGAAGCTCGAGCGCTACGGCATTCCCGCAGCGCTTGCGACGGCGTTGGGGATTCTTGCCTACGCCATCGATTGATGCGCTCGCGCTTCAATCCGGGCGGTCATCGAGTGGGCTGTGGCGGTGACGGGGCTCAGGCCCATTCAGGCCCACCGCGTTCCGATGCATCACGCGAGCACGATGGGCATTCCGCTTTGGCGGATGATCTTGTGCAGCTCCCACCAGTATCCGAACGGCGGCAGCTCAGTCGACGGCGGCGTGGGCTTGTTCGCGCTGCCACGAAACGACGCGCGCGTAGGCCCAGAAGCGCAATACCTGCCACGCGATGATCGGCGCCGACGCGTACAGCACGTCGACGCGGAGTGGGCCACTTTGGCGTGACCGCTCGATCACATACGCGGCGCCTCGCAGTTCCTTGTCCCAATCAGTCGCGACGATCAGTAATCGCGGCGATGTCGCGACAGGCGGCGAGCCGGTGCCGTGTGCGGTCGTCAGAAGAGGAGACGCGCTCATAGCAGGAACGCCGTCGCCGCGACGGCGGTCGGGACAAGCGCGCCGACAAAGAGGCCTGCAGCACTTACGGCGCCCTCGTGGAAGCTGCCCTTGAGAATCGACAGGCCGGCGGGATTGGGCGCATTCGCGATCACCGTCAATCCGCCGCCCGTGATCGCGCCACTGACGAGTGCGTACTTGTATCCTTCGTCGATGCCCTCGACCAGCGAACCGAGATATGTCAGCGCCGCGTTGTCGGTGATGGCCGTGAGCGCGGTCGCTGCCCACTAGAGCGTCGTGGGGTTGAGGCCGGCGAGTACCTCCTGCGGCCACCACCGCTGGTACCCACCAAGCGTGATGAGCGCGGCGAGAAAGAACGCGACCATCAACCCTTGCCGCAGCATCAGCCGGTCGTGGTATTGGCGGTACGCTTCGGTGAAGCCGAGAAAGAGCAGAAACAGCGCGAGAAACACCGGCGGGTGATGTGAGAAAACGACGACGCCGGCAAGTAGCAGTACATTGATGACCTGCACGGGCCACGGCATGTCGCGCGGGTCCTGATCGCGGTCCAAAGCGCGTGCGGCCAAACAGGTGCGGAAGAGGAGCGTGACGACAAGCGCATTGACGACGACGGCGCTCGCTGCCCGCCATCCGAACGTCTGAATCATGTACGTGATGTCCCAACCCCACTGGCCTGCCACCATCAGTACCGGCGGCGCGGCGTACGGCGTCAGCACGCCGCCGATCGACACGTTGACGAACAGCGTGGCGATTGTCGCGTAGCGAAAGCTCTGCGGAAGGTGTAGCAGTGCGTGCAGCGTGCGCGCCCGCGTGTCGGCGGCGCGCGCGAGCTGCACGTGGGCGCGACCATCGAGGGCGGCGGCAACTGTGGCGAGCAGATCGTCGTTGTCGATCGGCTTCTCCAGGAAATCGATCGCGCCGGCGCGTAGTGCCGCGCGCGCGCTCGCGATGTCGCCGTGCGCCGTTACGACGATCACCGGCAGGCCGCCTGCACGTTTGGTGAGTTCGGCCTGCAGATCGGCGCCGCTCATCCCGGGAAGCCGTAGATCGATCAGTACACAATCGAACGACTCCAATGGATGGAGCAGCAGCGCCTCGGCAGTAGCGAAAGCGCGCGTCGCATAACCTGCCGCCGCGATTAGCATGGCGAGCGATTCGCGCACGCCGTGGTCGTCGTCGACAATGGCGATGGTTCGATCGTCAGGTGGTGTCGGGGGCATGAACAGGTAACGTGAATCGGAAAGTCGTCGGTTGCTCGCGAAGGAGCCACAAGCGGCCGCCGTGCGCCTGCACGATCGTCCGTGAAATCGCGAGTCCGAGGCCCATGCCGGCGGGCTTGGTCGTCGCGAGCGGCTCGAACAGCAGATGCCGGATCGCTGGCGCGATACCGCTGCCGGAATCCTCGACGTCGATCGCCACCGCGCGCGCTCCGTCGCCGCGTGCGACGATGCGCACGCGCGAAGGAGCGGACGACTCGGTTGCCGCGTCGAGCGCGTTGACGATCAGGTTGTTCAGCACGGTGTCGATCTGCATCCGATCGACAAGCACGTCGGGCAGATCGGGTGCGACCTCGGTTTGCAGATAGATGCCCCGCGATTCGACGCGGTCACGCACTGCAGCGACGGCGTCCTGGACCAATTTGCTGGCGGATTCGGGCGACTCCACTCGCAACGGAGGCAGGCGGTTGGGCGGACGCGTCTGGCGGAGTCGTGCTTCGATGCATGATACTCGTCGCCCCGCCTGTACGAAGCGACCCACTTCGTTGGCTGCGAATTCGCATCGAAATCATGTCCGCGATATGGGGCGTTCGTTGCGAACTGGACCGCCGGTCAAACGGAACGGATCGATGATTAAGGGCAGACGATCCCCTCGTCGACCCGGATCCCGTCATAAACATCGTGACGCACGGTAACAGTACGATGCGATTGAGCGTGCATCAAGACCAACTGGACCGTTGGCGGTACTCAGCCACAATTAGGGTCTGGCTCCGAGTCGCAAGAATCGCCGTTGGCGCCGGCGAGGCCTTTCAGTCCTTGCGAGATGACCGTTTCTTATTCAGTACGCGGGTCGAGGTCCGCTACGGCGAGCTTCGAGCCCAATGAGGAGTTATGGACGTTCTGATCCTTTTCCTGCTGATCGTGTTGAACGGCATATTCGCGACGTCGGAGATGGGTGTCGTTTCCGCGCGCAAAGCATGTCTGCAGCAGCTCGCCGATGAGGGTCGAGCCGGGGCGGGTGCTGCACTGGCGCTCGCTAACGAGCCCTCACATTTTCTGTCCACCGTCCAGATCGGTATCACGCTCATCGGTATCACAAGCGGCGCGTTTGGCGAGGCCACCGTTGCCGTTCAGCTCATTCCGTGGTTGTCACAATGGGCCGCACTCGCTCCCTACCGCGGAGCAGCTGTCGCTTGTTATCGTCGTCACAGCGGTCACGTTCGCTGTAGCCGCGCAGTACCGATACGCATTCACACGGGAAGCACAATCCGCGGCGATCCTTACGAGCGCCCGTTTCGGTTCTCCTCATTATTAGGGCGCATCCTAATAACCGGCCCGCTACTTACTTTGATGCGAAAGCAGGCGACATGTCATGCACGGTTGGCGCGCAGTAACCTCTCATTTGGGGGGCCTGTCACCGTATCGCCAGAGCAACACTGGCGAAGGTAACGGCACAGCGAATTGCAATTGCAGTAGGTAGAAGTTGCCGACGCGCTTTTCGCGCGTCCCGGTTCTTCGCTCAATACCACTGAACAAGCGTACGGCCGAGTGCATCGCAAGACAATCAAGGCACTTGCGGCGGCATCGATGCGTCGAGCGCAGCTGTGGGCATGGAGGGTAGTCATGGCGAAGTCGTAGAGGTTGATGAGAGAAATCCGCTGCTGAAACGCAAGCTGTCGGCCAGGGGACGGACGCGCGTGTTCGAAGAGAGCCGTCGCTAG
>DASWDF010000154.1:0-22299 GCA_036395475.1 Casimicrobiaceae bacterium | reverse complement strand
GCTATCGGCCGCGCTCGGCCTTGCGCGACGTCGGCAAGGCACTGGGGCTCGATCTGTCACAGGTCGATCGGCTGGCGAAGTCGATGGCGTGGTGGGATGGCAGCCGGGCGCTCTCGAAACGGGTGCAGGAGGCGGGTTTCGACGCCGAGAGCCCGGTGATGCAACGGCTTTTCTCGCTGGTCTCGGAATTGCTCGGTTTCCCGCGCCATCTGTCGCAGCACACCGGCGGCTTCGTGATCTCGTGCGGACCTCTGTCGGAGCTGGTGCCGGTCGAAAACGCGGCGATGCTCGAGCGCACAGTGATCGAATGGGACAAGGACGATCTCGATGCGCTGGGTCTGCTCAAGGTCGACGTGCTGGCGCTGGGCATGCTTTCCGCGATCCGTCGTGCGCTAGATCTCATCTCCGTCCGCTACGGCCGGCCGTTCGGGCTGATTGATGTGCCTGCGGAAGATCCGGGCGTGTATGAGATGATCGGCCACGGCGACACCGTCGGCGTGTTCCAGATCGAGTCGCGGGCGCAGATGGCGATGCTGCCCCGGATGAAGCCGAGGAATTATTACGACCTCGTGATCGAGGTTGCGATTGTGCGCCCGGGCCCAATCCAGGGCGGGATGGTGCATCCGTATTTGCGCCGCCGGCAGGGACTGGAGCCGGTTGCCTATCCGAGCGACGCGGTGCGCGACGTGCTGGAGCGCACGTTGGGCGTGCCAATCTTCCAGGAACAGGTGATGCAGCTCGCGGTCGTCGCGGCAGACTTCACGCCGGGCGAATCCGATCGGCTGCGCCGCTCGATGGCGGCGTGGAAACACAAGGGCGGGCTCGAGCCCTTCGAGCAGCGGCTGATCGAAGGCATGCGCAAGAACGGCTACGACGAACAGTTTGCGCGGCAGATCTACCAGCAGATCCTCGGCTTCGGCGAATACGGCTTTCCCGAATCGCATTCGGCGAGCTTCGCGCTCCTGGTCTATGTTTCGTCGTGGCTCAAGCGCTACGAGCCGGCGGCGTTCACTTGCGCGCTCCTGAATTCGCAGCCGATGGGCTTTTATTCGCCGTCGCAACTCACCCAGGATCTGCGCCGGCACGGCGTTGTTATCCTGCCGGCCGATGCAACCGTGAGCGAATGGGAATGCACTCTCGAAGATGTGCTGGGAGAAGGCGGGGGTGAGGGGCCATCGCTGCGCCTGGGCCTTTGCCTCGTCAAAGGCCTCTCGCAAGCCGGCGGCGAACGGCTCGTGGCCGCACGCCGCGCGCAAGGCTTTGCCGACGTAGGCGATCTCGCGCGACGCGCGAAACTCAATGCGCACGACATGCAGGCGCTGGCCGCGGCCGGAGCGCTTGCAGACTTAAGCGGCCATCGCCGGCATGCGCTTTGGGACGTTGCCGGCGTCGAACGCATGCCGGCACTGCTCGACGCTGCGCCCATCGAGGAAGCGCAACCCTTGCTCGCCGCACCCAGCGAAGGCGAGAACATCGTCGCCGACTACGCGAACCTGGGACTCACGCTCGGCCGGCACCCCGTAGCGCTGTTGCGCGAGCGCCTGCAGCGCCAGCGCATGTTCACCGCGGCTGAGCTCAAGACATTGCCACACGGGCGCCTTGCGCGCGTCACGGGGCTCGTCACCGGTCGCCAGCGCCCCGGCACCGCGAGCGGCGTCACCTTCGTCACGCTCGAGGACGAGACCGGCATGGTCAACGTCATCGTCTGGCGCGATCTTGCCGAACGGCAACGCAAGGAGCTGCTGCGCTCGAGTCTGCTCACCGTGTACGGCACGCTGGAGCGCGAAGGCGAAGTCGTGCACATAATCGCCGCGCGCCTGCGCGACCAGACGGCGCTGCTCGGCAATCTGATCACCCGGTCGCGGGATTTTCATTGAGTCGGGTCTGTGTTCGTACCGACTGCGAGTTGCTGCCGAGCTTAGCCGCCCCCTGTGCGCCACATGCAGGAATTTGGCGGTGCCATGCTGTAGGTATAATCGCCGCCAACGATACGGAATATGCTCAGCATATGTGGCGTCCAGGTTGCGAAAAAGCGGTCGCATTCGGTCCGTCTCTCCGGCGGCCGCCTAAGCGACAGTAGAGATGTAACCAACTGCGTTGCGCCGCGCCTGCGTTCGAATCGCGGGGGAACTGCCGACGCCGAAGCGGCGTCCAATCCGATGCTCCGCGGCCCAGTGAAGCGCGCTGTCGATGGCGGGACGCCGGGCTCGCTGCGCGCAACGATACCGGGAGGCAGGCTTATGAATCCCTACGTCCGACGGCCACTGTGGCGCATCGCGTTGCTTGTGGGCTGGGCCATAGTCGCGGGCATTGCGGCATTGCCGGCGCGAGCGGCCCTAGGCGGAGGCGAGGCGACCGTGGAAGCCGACCGGCTGCAGGTTGGCGGCACGCTGCGCGTCCTGCGGTTGGCAGCGTATACCGTGCACGAGCTTCAGGTTCCTTCGGGCACCGTCGTTCGCGAATACGTGTCGCCGGCAGGGACCGTCTTCGGCGTCGCCTGGCAAGGGCCATCGATGCCCGATTTGCGACAGGTCCTGGGGACGTATTTCGACCGTTACGTGGATGCCGTCACGAAGCGGAAAGCGCGCGGGCCCGTACTGATCGAGCAGCCTGGACTGGTCGTGCAATCCAGCGGACACATGCGGGCTTTCGTCGGCAGGGCGTACATCCCCGAGGCGTTTCCCCAGGGCGTCGTCGCCGACGCCGTCAGATAAGGGGCATGTCGATGCGTCGTTCAGAGCTGGTCGTTGCACTGCTCGGGCTGGCGTTGTCGCTGGGAGGCTGCGGCGGCGGCGGCGGCGGCGAAAGCACGCCTCCGACCAACAACGTCCAACCTATCAGCGTCGACGCGGGGCCGGCAGGCACATTAAACCTCGCCTTCACCAGCGTTACCGTTTGCGCCCCGGGAAGCAGCACGAACTGCCAGACCATCGACCACATTCAGGTCGACACGGGTTCGTCCGGCTTACGTCTCATTTCGTCGGTGCTTTCGCCAGCGCTCTCACTGCCGCAGCAGATCGACGCGAACGGCAATCCGTTGATCGAGTGCGCGCAGTTCGCCGATGGGTTCAGCTGGGGACCGGTGAAGCTAGCCGACGTGCGCATCGCGGGCGAACAGGCGAACTCCTTACCGGTGCAGATCATCGGTGACACCGCGTTCTCGTCGATCCCGTCAAGCTGCTCGAGCGCCGGGCCCCCCGAGAATACGGTGCAGACCTTCGGAGCCAACGGCCTCCTGGGCGTCGGCGTGTTCCTGCAGGATTGCGGCCGCGGCTGCGCCCAATTTTTGATTCCCGGCACTTATTACGGCTGTCCCCCGTCCGGCTGCAGCCCGACACAGGTCGCCGTTTCCCAGCAATTGCAAAACCCGGTGGGACTGTTCAGCGGCGACAACAACGGCGTTATTGTCGAGTTTCCATCGATCGCAGCGGCAGGTGTGGCGACCGTCGCCGGCTCGCTCATCTTCGGGATCGGGACCCAAACGAACAACGGAATGGGCACTGCGACGATCCTGGCGACGGATCCGAACACCGGCAATATCGTCACGGTCTTCAAAAATCAGAGCTTCGCCAACAGCTACATCGACAGTGGGTCCAACGTGTTCTTCATCGGCACCGGTCTCTATCCGATGTGCACCGGTACGGCGAAAGGCTTTTACTGTCCGGCGACCACGCAAAATCTCTCCGCGACCCTGCAGGGAGCGAACAATAACGCGAGCGCGGCCACTTTCAGCATTGCCAACGCCGAACAGTTGTTCGCGGCCAATCCGAGCTTCTATGCATTCAACAATGTAGCGGCGCCGGCTGGTGACCCGTCGGTGTTCGCATGGGGGCTGCCATTTTTCTATGGCCGGAATGTCTATATTGCAATCGAGACGAAGCAAACTCCCGGCGGAACCGGGCCATACTTCGCGTTCTAGCACCCGGTACTGCGCACTGCGTACGCACTCCTGCTGGCTCAAGGGTCGCGAGAGTTTGTATCCAATGCGTAAGCCAAGGACTTGGTACTGCGCCTACCGTTCGAGGGAACGCAGCGCTTTGGACTAGGTGCCTTGTACCGAGTACGAAGGACGACGAGCGCACGGTCTTCGTGCGATCGGCAGCTTTCGACTCTTTGCGTACCGGTCTGCGCGTCGAGCGCGACGATGTGGCCGGCCTTGGTCGTTACGAACAGCAGATCGTGGATGCCCGATGCCGTCGACACGCTTTGCGGCAATAGCGCCGCGCTATCGGCGACGGCGGGGAGCGACACCTGGAACTTGACCGCGAGCGAAGCGACGTTGCTGCGGCGAGAACTTCGTTCGCGTTCGGTACACTCGTATGACAAGCATGGGCGTGGACAAGCTGCCATCCCGACCGACATAATCGCATGAACTTTCAGTCGGAGATACTCCATGCGTACTCTTCTGGTGACGGTCATCGGCCTCGCGCTCGCGGTGGCATTCGATGTCGTCTTTGAGCTGCTTCGTCGGCGCGGCAAGAGCGGCGGCGCTGACGGCGCACGGTTCTTTATCTGGATATGGCTCGCGATCACCATCGTTGATTTCTGGGTCGGCGTCGAGGAAGGCCATGGGGTACCGCTCGAGCTGGGCGTTCACGCGCTCATTTTCATCGTGCCCGCGGCAGCGGCCTGGTATTTGTCGCGCCGGCGTCGGGCTTCGACCGTCAAGCCCGATTAACGCCGTCCTGTGCGAATTCGTCGTGCGCTCCCTCTACAACCGTATTGCCGGCCAGAATCTCGAGCGGCTTGCGGCACTGAGCGACGGGGTATTTGCGGTGGCGATGACGCTGCTCGTGCTCGACTTGCGCGCACCCGCGGCCGATGCGATCCACTCGGAGCACGACCTCCTCACCGCGCTTCTCGCGCTTGCGCCGCGACTGGTCACGTATCTGATGAGCTTTCTGACCTTGGGAATTTTCTGGCTGGGCCAGCAGGCTCAGCTCGATCGTCTGGCACGCAGCGACCGGGATCTCGCGTGGATCCACATCGCGTTTCTGTGCGCGGTAACGCTGGTGCCGTTTTCGACCGCTTTGCTCGCCGAACACATCGCGTACCGCGTCGCGCTCATCGTGTACTGGGTCAACATCCTGTTGCTCGGGCTCCTGCTGCTCTGGACCTGGCGCCACGCCGTCAGGGCGAAGCTCACGCGGGACGACACGGCGCCGGACGTCGTGGCAGCCATCTGCCGGCGCATTATCATCGCGCAATCGCTGTACGCTTTCGGCGCCGCGCTCTGTGTCGTCAACAGCTATTGGAGCATTGCCTTCATCGTTCTGATACAGATCAATTACGCGGTCGCACCGCCGTGGCCTTCCCGTCGTTGAGGCTATAATCGCTGGTCCCTCGAATCGATCCGCGAGCCGCGTTCCCATGTCCGCCGTCGCAGTTCCGTCCAGCGTCGACAGCGTCGTCTTGCTCCTCGAGAAACACGACTACTTCGCCGACCGTCGCCTGGCGACGAGCGTATTTCTCGCCCTGACCATGGGCCGGCCGCTATTCCTCGAAGGCGAGGCGGGCGTGGGCAAGACCGAGATCGCAAAGGTGCTGGCGGCTGCGCTTGGCCGCGAGCTGATCCGTCTGCAGTGCTACGAAGGGCTTGACACGGCGTCGGCAGTGTACGAATGGAATTACCCGCGGCAGATGATCGAGATCCGGCTCGCCGAAGCGCAAGGCAAGGTCGACCGCGAGGCGCTGGCAACCGACATATTCACCGAACGTTTCCTGATCCGGCGTCCAATCCTGAAAGCGCTCTTGCCGCAAGGAGGCGCCGCGCCGGTGCTGCTGATCGACGAGCTCGATCGCACCGACGAACCTTTCGAGGCGTATCTGCTCGAAGTGCTCGCCGAGTATCAGGTGACGATCCCCGAGCTTGGCGCGATCGTGGCGCCCTTGCCGCCGATTGTCGTCATCACCTCCAACCGCACGCGCGAGATCCACGACGCGATCAAGCGGCGTTGCCTTTATCACTGGGTCGACTACCCGAACGCTGCGCGTGAGCTCGCGATCGTCCGGCGCAAGGTGCCCGGCGCCAACCTCCGGCTGTCGCGCGAGGTGGTCGCGTTCACGCAGCGATTGCGCGCGATGGATCTGTTCAAGGCGCCCGGAATCGCCGAGACGCTCGACTGGGCGGAGGCCCTGGTTGCGCTGGACAAGATCGCGCTGGATCCGGAGACGGTCGCGAATACCCTGGGCGCGCTGCTCAAGTATCAGGACGATATCGGCGCCGTGACGCCGGATGTCGCGACGCAACTGGTCGGCGAGGCGCGCCGCGAGGCCGCCGCCGAGCTCGGATCGTGAAGCCGCTCGCGGCGCGGGCCGCCGACGGACCAAGACTCGCCGAGAACATCCTCCATTTCGCGCGCGTACTGCGTGCGGCGGGTCTGCCGGTCGGGCCGGCGAAGGTGATCGTCGCACTCGAAGCGGTGCAGGCGGTGGGCGTCGAGCGGCGCGAGGATTTCCGCGCCGCGCTCGAATCGGTATTGATCGAGCGACACGAACAGCAGGCGCTGTTCGATCAGGCCTTCGAGCTGTACTGGCGCAATCCGCGCCTGCTCGAGCGGATGATGCAGCTCTTGCTGCCCAAGGTATACACGCGCACGCCGCGCGATGCCGAAGCGCCGCTCTCCGCGCGGCTCGCGGAGGCACTGGCGCCGCCGCGGGTCGAGGAGCAAGAGGCGGAGCCGCAGGAAGTCACGGTCGATGCGGTGTTCACGTTCTCGCCGCGCGAGGTCCTGCAGAGCAAAGATTTCGAGACGATGACCGCAGCAGAGCTCTCCGAGGTCAAGGCGATGATTGCACGGCTGCGACTGCCGCTGCCCGAGTTGCCGATCCGCCGTACTGTCGCTGCGAGCCGCGGATCGGCCGTCGATCTGCGCGCGACGCTGCGCGCAATGGCATCGGCGGGCGGGACGGTCGTCCCGCTCGCGTGGCGAGAGCGCCGCAGGCGCCGGCCGCCGCTGGTCGTGCTCTGCGATATCTCGGGATCGATGGACCGCTATTCGCGCATGCTGCTGTTCTTCCTGCATGCGATCACGAACGACCGCGACCGCGTGCACACGCTGCTGTTCGGCACCCGTCTGACCAATATCACGCGCCATCTCAAGCGCCGCGACGTCGACGTTGCGCTCGCGCGCGTGAGCGCCGCGGTCTCGGACTGGGCCGGCGGCACGCGCATCGGCGCCTGCCTCGGGGAATTCAACCGGCGCTGGTCGCGACGGCTGCTCGCGCAGGGCGCGGTCGTGCTGCTGATCAGCGATGGTCTCGACAGCGACGTCGGCGAAGGCCTCGCCGTCGAAATGGAGCGCCTCGCCAAGTCCTGCCGGCGGCTGATCTGGCTCAACCCGCTGTTGCGCTACGAAAAGTTCGAGGCGCGTCCGGCGGGCATACGGGCGATGCTGCCCTATGTCGACGAGTTGCTGCCGGTGCATAATCTGGAGAGCCTGAAGCAGCTCGCAATGGCGTTCGCACAGCCGCACGCCACGCGCGGAATAGCGCGCACGTCCGGCTTCGAGCGCGCGCGCCGGGCCGCGTGATCCGGGTCGCATGCAGAGGAAACGTCGCGGATGGAACTGACGAGCAGCTGCACTGTACCTGTGCCCGTAGAAACAACGTGGGCGGCGCTGAACGACCCTGAAACGCTCAAGGCCTGCATCCCCGGCTGTGAGTCGATCGAACGGGTTTCGGACACCGAGCTCAAGGTCGCGATGACGGCCCGCGTCGGTCCCGTCTCGGCGAAGTTCAGCGGTCGCATCGTTCTGTCCGACATCGTCCCGCCAACCTCGTACAAGATGACCTTCGAAGGGCAGGGTGGAGCGGCCGGCTTTGCACGCGGCGAGGCCAAGGTAGCGCTGACGCCGGACGGCTCTGGAACGCGGATCGGATACGAGGTGAATGCACAGGTCGGCGGCAAGCTGGCACAGATCGGGTCGCGCCTTGTCGACGGCGCGGCCGCGAAGCTCGCCGACGATTTTTTCGCCTGCTTTGTCGAGCGCCTGGGCGGCGCACCTGCGGCCGAACCGATCGTTGCGCCGGCCGAGCCCGGGCCGACGTCGCGAACCCTGTGGTTGCGCCTCGCCCTTGCCACCGTGATCATCGTAGCTATCTTCGTCTATTGGCTGACGCGCCCGGCGTAGGATGGCAATGAACCAAGCACGCTGGCGCCTTGTCCGACCAATATCGCCCGGAGCTCAGTAGTGATTACCATGGATAGCGTCGACCTCGAGGTGCTGCGCAGGAGCGCCGAATGGCTGGCGGCCGACAGGCGCGTCCTGCTCGTGACGGTGGTCAAGACCTGGGGTAGCTCGCCGCGGCCTCCGGGTGCGTTGCTCGCGGTGCGGGACGACGGGCACGTCGTCGGCTCGGTATCGGGCGGCTGCATCGAGGATGACATCGTCGAGCGCTCGCGGCGCGAGGGTGCTTACGTCAAGCGGCCGCAGACGGTCACCTACGGCGTTTCTGCGGAAGATGCGCGCAAGTTCGGACTTCCCTGCGGCGGCACGATCCAGCTCGTGCTCGAGCCTCTCACACCCAAGAGTCGCATCGGCGAGCTCCTCGAGCTCGTTCAACAAGGTAATCTCGTTGCGCGCACACTCGATCTCGAGAGCGCAGAAGTTGTGCTCGGGCCCGCGCGAGCAGCCGACGGCCTCGCTTTCGATGGCCAGGTGTTGACCACGGTGCATGGGCCGCGCTATCGGATGCTGGTGATCGGCGCCGGGCAACTGTCCAAGTATCTCGCCCAGATCGCGGTAGGACTGGATTACCAGGTCACGGTCTGCGACCCGCGCGAGGAATACACAGAAACCTGGGACATTCCCGGCATTACGCTGGTCAAGACGATGCCCGACGACACCGTGGTGGCGATGAAGCTCGACGAACGCTGCGCTGTCGTCGCGCTGACGCACGATCCCAAGCTCGACGATCTCGCGCTCATGGAGGCATTGAAATCGCCGGCGTTCTATGTGGGTGCGCTCGGCTCGCGGGCCAACAATGCCAAGCGCCGCAAGCGGCTCGAGGAATTCGACCTGACGCGCGAGCAGATCGCTCGTCTGCACGGGCCGATCGGGCTCTACATCGGCAGCCGTACGCCGCCCGAGATCGCGATCTCTATCCTCGCGGAAATAACCGCGGCGAAGAACGGCGTCGCGCTGCCCGACGTCGCGCAGGTCGCGGCCGCCAAGGAGAAGCTCGGCCCTTCGGTCGCCTGCGCCACGACCGACGCGTGATTCGGGGAAAACGAATCCCGAACTAATCCGGGCCGGGAAGCTTATTGTCGCCGATTTGCGTGGCAGATTGCAGCGAGCCGCGCGGCAACCTCACGCCGACCCGCAGACGTTCGCGTGCATCGCTACGGCGCAGGAGAGGCAGCAGCGAAAGCTTGGCCGGCGCGCATGGGCCGCGCTGGCCGTCGCGGGTGGCGCGGCAAGGGAGACGTTAAGTTCGCGACCGCAGCCGCGCCGGGCACCCGCAGGCCGGCGTTAGCGGCCCCTGCGCGCCGGACAGGCGTTCGCCGCTGATCACGACGCCGATCGCGCGGTCTGCTTCGCTGAATTCCTGGAATGAGCAGCGCTAGGGCTAGCGTTCGGGCCGCAGCGCGTCGAGCGTGCCTCCGAATGCGAGCCTTGCGGGGCGTTCGAACGCCAGGTTGGCGCAGACGCTGTCGTAGCGCCGGAAAAGGTCCTCGCGATCGCGCCCGCCGAGATTGACGGTCGCGTAGCGATAGCTACCCACCCATTTCATCTCGCGCCCGCGGCTATTGCCGCGCGTGATGAAAGTCTGCAGGCAGGCGTCGGGCTCTCTCCCCTGCAGCCACCGGATCTCGGCGCGCCGTGGCGCGACCTTGATCGCACCGTCGAATTCGCGGAACACGAAGCTGGCGGCGGCGCCGTAGCGACCGGCGCGCCGAATCCACCTCGGTTCGCGGCCGACCGCGAGGTCGGCGAGAACACCATACGGATTCGTGCCGTCGACTTTTTCGTACAGGTCGGCGAACTGCGCGGCGAGCCGCGGGTTGATCTCGATGATCGTGATGGCGCCGTCGCGGGGGCGCCAGAATAGCTCGACGTTGAACAGGCCGTGGTCGAAGCCGATCGCCTCCAGCGCGCGGCACGCCACGCGCTCGACATTGCGCTGTGCGCTCTCCGGCAGGCGGCTCGGGTATTCGAAGCGCTGGAAAGCGATCGTGCCCGGATACATGACCGAATCGACCACACCCAGGCAATGCGCGGCACCGCGATCGACGTAGCCGTCGACGTTGACCTGCACGCCGTCGAGCGGCTCTTCTCCGATCAGATAGTGCCCGTTGCAGACCTCGTCGCCCGGAAGCAGATCGCGCATCAGATCGTTGAACGGCTTCACCAGCCGCCGGATGATGTGCTTCTCCCAAGGATGAAACGCGAGATGGCGGGTGAGCTCTTCGACGCGATCCACGCGCCGCGCGAGCACCGAGTACGCCGCCTTGACCGGCTTGACGAACAGCGGATAAGGCAACGCCGCCGCGGCCGCGGCGTCGACGGTCCAGGGAAAGACGCAATAGCGCGGCGATGCCTCGGGCAGCGCGGCCGCGGTCAGCTCGCGGGCGAGCGCCTTGTGCTGGGCACGGATGACCGCCACCGGGTCGGTTCCGGCAAGCCCGAGCCGCTGTGCGACCATCGCCGCAATCAGGGCGCCGTATTGCTCGTTCGTGCTGACGACACCGGCGACGCCGGCACGCCTGTATCTCCTTACGAGACGATCGATGAAACGCCGCACGTCGAACCAGAGGATCTGCGCATTTTCCGGGAAGCAAAACAGGTCGAAGCCCTCGCCAACCACCTCGAACTCGCCACGCAACGCGGCGTCAGCCTGCAATGCACAGCGGTCCCAGCAGTCGGGAAACAGAAAGAGGAGCTTGGGCTTCATCCGGCGGCGGCCGCGTCGGAGTGCGCGACGTCAGCGCGAAGGATAGCAAATAGAGGCCTGCCGGTGCTGCATCTCAAAGGATCAGCCGATGGCGACGCCTAGAAAAGCCACGAGGGTCAGGCCGATGGCGGCACCGACGATGAAGCGACGCAGGCTCGGGGTCATGGTCTTGGGCATAGGCAACGAATGCAACGCTACGGACGCAGTCCCATATACGCGTGTCAGACGCGTTTGGATCGGAAGTAGTGCAACAGTACCGGCAACAGGGCGAGCACGCCGAGCAGACTCAAGGCGAGCAGCGCCTCGGGCGTGAGCAGGGATCGCGTCGACTCGAGGCTGCCCAGGGTTTGGCCGAGATTGGTGACGATCAACGTGCTCGGCAAGATGCCGACGAACGTCGCGGCGACGTAGCTGCGCACGCGGATATCGGTCAGGGCAGGCGCGAGATTGACGAGAAAGTAGGGAAAAAGCGGCATCAGCCGGAGAAACAGCAGCCAGTAGAAACCGCTCTCGGTGAAGCCCTCGTTGATACGCTCGCCCAGCGGGCCGAGGCGCCGGCGCACCGCTGTGCCGAAGAGATAGCGGGCGGCCAGAAACAGTATCGTCGCGCCGAGCGTACCGGCGGTGACGACGATTGCAGTCGCGACCCAGCGGCCGAACAGGAAACCGAACGTCAGCGACAACACCGTGCCGCTGGGCAGGCTCAGCGCGGTCGCCGTCGCATAGATCGCGAACGCGAGCACCAGTGCGAGGCTGTAATGCGCGTCCGTGAAAGCAAGCAGCGCATCGCGGTTCTGCTTGATCGTGTCCAGCGCGAGGTAATGCTCGCCGCCGAGCGCGAAAAAAGCGGCGACTGCGGCGACGAATACGACTGCAATTGCAAGCCTTGCCCAGCGCCGGAGAACCGATTCCCTCACCCCCGCGCCTGCGCGGGCCTCCGTCATTTCTGCTCTATCTTCGGATCCAGCGCGTCGCGCAGCCCGTCGCCCAGAAGATTGAAAGCAAGCACCGTACAGAAGATCGCCAGGCTGGGGAAGAGCGCGACATGCGGCGAAGTCATCATGTCCGCGCGCGCCTCGTTGAGCATCGCACCCCATTCGGGCGTCGGCGGCTGGGCACCCATGCCGATAAACGACAGGCTCGCCGCCGTGATGATCGACGTGCCGATGCGCAGCGAGAAATACACGACGACCGCCGCGATCGTGCCGGGAAAGATGTGGCGGACCACGATCGTCCAGTCCGACGCCCCGATACTCCGCGCCGCTTCGACGAACGTAAGGTGCTTGAGCGCCAGCGTGTTGCCGCGCACGAGCCGGGCGAACGTGGGAATGCTGAAGATCGCCACCGCGATGATGACGTTCCCCATGCCGCCGCCGAGGATAGCGACTATGCCGATGGCGAGCACGATACCGGGAAACGCGAACAGCACGTCGCAGATGCGCATGATGATGCGGTCCCACCAGCCCTCGTAGTATCCGGCGACGAGACCCATGGCCGTGCCGACGACCGCGCCGACGGCGACCGATACGAAGCCGGCGGTCAGCGAGATGCGCGAGCCCATCAGAATGCGGCTGAAGATGTCGCGCCCGAGAGGATCGACCCCGAACCAGTGCTTGGCCGAAGGCAGCGCATTAAGGCTGTCGTAGTCGAAGAAGTTTTCCGCGTCGTAGGGGACGATCCACGGCGCGCCGAGGGCCAGCACGACCAGCAACCCGACGAACAATCCCGCGACCACCGCGACATGCTGCTTGCGGAATTTACGCCAGAACTCCGTCCACGGCGTCCGCACCGCTGCCGCTGCCACTTCGGGCACGGCCGGGATTTCGGCATCCACCGGCTGGAGCTCTGCTTGCTCATTCATAGCATCAGCGATAACGGATGGTCGGATTGATCACGGCGTAAAGGACATCGACGATCAGGTTGATGAGCACGAATTCGAGCGAGAACAGCAGTACTAATCCCTGAATGACTGGATAGTCGCGCATGTCGACCGCGTCGACGAGGAGCCTGCCCATTCCCGGCCAGTTGAAGACGACTTCGACGACGATCGAGCCGCCGAGCAGGAAGCCGAACTGAAGGCCCATCATGGTGACGACCGGGATCAGCGCGTTGCGCAGCCCGTGCTTGACGACTACGATCGTCTCGGGAAGGCCTTTGGCCCGCGCGGTGCGCACGTAGTCTTCGTGCAGAATGTCGACGAACGACGAGCGGGTAAAGCGCGCCATGATCGCCGCGACCGCGGCACCGAGCGTCAACGACGGCAGGATGTAGTGGCGCCAGGTGTCGGCGCCCACCGTCGGCAGCCAGTGCAGCTGCACCGAAAAGATTTGCATCAGGAGCATGCCGAGCGCGAACGCCGGAAACGATATACCCGACACGGCCAGCGTCATGCCCACCCGGTCCGGCCACCGGTTACGCCAGACCGCGGAAAGGGTACCGATGAACATGCCGATCGCCACCGACCACGCCATGCTGGTGACGGTCAGCCAGAATGTCGGCATGAAGCGCTCGGCGATTTCGGCGCTTACCGGACGCTTGGTGCGCAGCGACCGGCCGAAGTCCCCCTGCAGCACGCCCGTTGTGAAGCGGACGAACTGCTCGGGCAGCGATTTGTCGAGGCCGAGGTCCTGCCGCACCAGCGCGACGGTCTCCGGCGTTGCGTCCGGTCCGGCGGCAAGACGGGCCGGGTCGCCGGGCAGCAGATGCACGAACAGGAACACCAGCAGGGCGACCAGGGCCAGCGTGGGAATCAGGCCGAGCAGGCGTTTGACGAGATACTGGAGCATTGCGAGCTGGCCGTCGCCCCGGCGAAGGCCGGGGCCCAAGTTCTTACCACCATCGCGACTGCGTCACGAACTTGGATCCCGGACCTCGCGCTTCGCGCTCGTCCGGGATGACGCATTTGTTGCCGATCGCGGACCGCTGCGCGATCCGCTCTCGGACAAATGCGTCATTTCAAATCGATTTCCGTGAAGTTGAACGACGCGTCCGGGATCACGTAGACCCCGGTAAGCTTCTTGTTGTGAGCGGAGAGCAGCTTCTCGGTGACCAGCGGCGCCCAGGGTGCGTCCTTCCAGATCGTTTCCTGTGCATCCTTGTACAGCCTCGCCTTCTCGGCCGAGTCGGTCGTGAGTTGCGCACCCTTGATGTCGGCATCGACCTTGGCGTTCTTGTAGTAAGCGGTGTTGAAAAGTTTCGGTGGCCACGATTCCCCGTAGAGCAGGGGACGCAGCGCCCAGTCCGCTTCACCGGTCGACGTCGACCAGCCGACGTAATACAGGCGCACCGGCGCGGTCGCGGGATCCTGCCAGCTCTCGACCTTCTCGACGCGCTGACCCGCCTCGAGCAGCGTGATCTTGGTGCGGATGCTGATCTGCTGCAATTGTTGCTGCAAGAACTGCGTGACCTTTTGCGCGGTGGTGTGATTGTAGGCCGACCACAGCTCGGTCTCGAAGCCGGTGGGGTATCCGGCCTCGGTCATCAACTGCTTCGCCTTGGCCAGATCGTACGGCCACGCACCGATCTTGACCGCGTACTGCACGCCCTCCGGCGCCACGCCTTCTGCCGGCGCCGCGTAGCCATTGAACGCGACCTTGGCGAGCGCGTCCTTGTTGATCGCGTACGCGATCGCCTGCCGCACCTTGGGGTTGTCGAAGGGCTTCTGCTGCGTGTTCATCGAAAGATAACGCAGCACGATCGAGGGTGCCGCGACCACCTCCAGCTCCGGCTTGCCCTTGAGCACTTCGGCCTGCTCGTAGGGAACCGGGAACGTGAAGTGTGCCTCGCCGGTCTGCATGATGGCCGCGCGCGAGTTGTTGTCGACGACCGGCTTCCAGGTGATCGTGTCGACCTTCGGATAACCCTTCTTCCAGTAACCATCGAACTTCGCGACCTTCAGATAATCGGTCTGCTTCCACTCGACGAACTTGAACGGACCCGTTCCGACCGGGTGAAACGCGATGTCCTTGTTGCCATACTGCTTGAGCGCAGTCGGGCTGATCATCACCGTCGACGGATGCGCGAGTTGATTGATGAACGGCGAGAATGGCGTCTTCAGCGTGATGCGCGCGGTGTAGTCGTCGACGACCTCGGTCTTGGCGATGTTGTTGTTGTAAAGCCCGAAGCGCTTGAGCTTGTTGTCCGGATTGGTCACCCGGTCGAGGTTCGCCTTGACCGCATCGGCCTTGAAGTCGGTGCCGTCGTGGAACTTGATGCCCTTTTTCAGCTTGATGGTGTAGACGAGCCCGTCCTTGCTGGCTTCGTAGCTCTCGGCGAGCACCGGGATCATCTTCATGTCCTTGTCGAAGCCGTACAGGCCTTCGTAGAACGACTTGGCCATCGCCTGCGACAAGGTGTCGTTGGCGTCGTAGGGATCGGTCGTCGTGAACGTCGAGGCGACGGCGAAGACCACATCCTTGGCGGCAAAGGCAGGAACGCTGGCGAGCGCGGCCAGCGCCAGAGCAGCCAGCGGCATCGAGCGAAGCAGTGATTTCATACGGTTTCTCCAGAGTGATGCGGCACAATCCATTGCGCCGGTGACAGCAGCTCTCGCGAAAGCTGATTTACTAGTATGCACCGCCGACGCGGTGCACGGCCACATAGTGTCCCGGTCCGACTTCCTCGAGCGGCAACACTGTCGGCTCATCGCCGACGGCGCGGATCGGGCTCGGGACTTCCGCGGATGATAGCTCCCTTTTGCGGCGTCGTCGTGCGGGGTCGGCGATCGGAACCGCGGCCATGAGCTTCCTCGTATACGGATGCTTCGGGTCTTCGAAGACGGCGCGGCGCGGGCCGATTTCGACGATCTGACCCAGATACATTACCGCCACCCGATGGCTGACGCGCTCGACCACCGCCATGTCGTGCGAGATGAACAAGTACGCGAGGCCGAATTCGGCCTGCAGATCGAGCATCAGGTTGACGATCTGCGCCCGGATCGAGACGTCGAGTGCCGATACGGCCTCGTCGGCGACGATGATCTTCGGCTGCAGGGCGAGCGCGCGGGCGATCGCGATTCGCTGCCGCTGTCCGCCGGAGAATTCATGCGGATAGCGCGGCGCATGGTCGGGCGACAGGCCGACGTGGTCGAGCAGCCACGCGACGCGGTCCTCGGCCTCTGTGCCACGCGCGACGCCGTGCACGTACAGCGGCTCCGCCACCGAAAAGCCTACCGTGAGCCGGGGATCGAGCGAAGCGTACGGATCCTGGAACACCATCTGGATTTCGCGCCGCAGCGGCCGAACCGCATCGGCGGGCAACCGAGCAATATCGCGCCCTCCGAATTCGATGCTGCCGCCTTGAATGTCGACCAGGCGTAGCAGCGAGCGCCCGGTCGTCGATTTGCCGCAGCCGGATTCTCCCACCAGCGCCAGCGTTTCGCTGGCGTTCAAGTCGAAGCTGACCTGTTCGACGGCGTGCACGCGTCGCCGCACGCGCCCGAAAAACCCCGAGGGGACGTCGAAACGCGTCTTGAGCTTGCGAACCTTGAGTAGCGGCGGTCCCGGCTCCGGCGCCCGTGCCGTTGCCGTTGGCGGCGGCCCGGGGCTGGCGGACTGAAGCAACTGAAACCGCGCCGGCAGGTCGGTGCCCTGCATCGATCCGAGCTTCGGCACCGCGGAGAGGAGAGCCCGCGTGTAAGAATGGTGCGGAGCGTGAAAGATGGCATCGGCCGAGCCCTCCTCGACCTTCTCTCCCCGGTACATGACGATCACGCGCTCGGCGACCTCAGCCACGACGCCCATGTCGTGGGTAATGAAGACGACTGCCATATGCATTTCCGCCTGCAGCAGGCTGATGAGCTCCAGGATCTGTGCCTGGATCGTCACGTCGAGCGCGGTGGTTGGCTCGTCGGCGATCAGAAGCGCCGGCTTGCACGACAGCGCCATCGCGATCATGACGCGCTGGCGCATGCCCCCCGAGAGCTGATGCGGGTAGCGCCCGAGCGCGGCTCTCGCCTCGGGTATTCGCACCTGCTCGAGCATGCGCAAGGCTTCCTTTCGCGCCGCAGCGGCGTCCTTGCCCTGATGCAGGCGGATCGACTCCGCGATCTGCTCGCCGACCGTATAAACCGGGTTGAGCGAGGTCATCGGCTCCTGGAAGATCATCGCGATCTCGGCGCCGCGAATGTCGCGTATCGTCGCCGGATCGGCGCGCGCGAGATCGATGCGCTGCCCGCTCGGGCGCAAGAAGTCGAGGCGGCCAGCGAGAATGCGCCCGCCCCCTTGCTCGACCAGCCGCATTACCGACAGCGCGGTGACCGACTTGCCCGAGCCGGATTCGCCGACGATGGCGATGGTCTCGGCGCGGCCCACGGTGAATGACATGTCCCGCACCGCCGCGACGACGCGTTCCGAGGTGCGAAACTCGACCGATAGTCCCGAGACGGCGAGGACGGCGTCGCGCGGGAGACTAGCCATCGACGGGGTCGCGGCGAGTCAACGCGGCGCCGGCGCGGCCGTCGCCTGTCGGCGCAGATCGTCGATGGTCGCGTTCATCGTGATCGCTTGGCGGTCGATGAGCAGGTGCAGAAGTGTGGGCCGCTCCGAGGCAAGCGCGCGCGCTAGCGCGGCTGCGAATTCTTCGGTGCGGCTCACTGTCTCGCCAGCCGCGCCGTACGCGCGCGCGAGCGCGGCGAAATCGGGGTTCACGAGATCGGTCGCGTAAACGCGCGCGGGATATTGGCGCTCCTGGTGCATCCGGATCGTTCCGTACATGCCGTTGTCGACGACGACGAAGACGATAGCCAGGCGATATTGTACGGCGGTCGCGAGCTCCTGGCCGTTCATGAGAAAGCACCCATCGCCGTTCCAGGAAACGACCGTGCGTTCCGGGTGCGCGGCCTTGGCGGCAATCGCCGCCGGGACGCCGTAACCCATCGATCCGTTGTACGGCGCGAGTTGCGTGCGAAACCGCGGATAGCGATACAGCCGGTGCAGCCAGGTCGCATAATTACCGGCGCCGTTGGCGAGGATCGCATCCTCGGGAAGACGTTCGCGCAACGTCGCGACGATCTGCCAGAGGTCGAGCGAGCCCGGCATCGGCCGCGGCGTCTGCCACGCGAGATATTCGGCGTGAGCCGCCGCGGCGCTGCCGGACCACGCGGGCGCGTCGATCGGCGCCATGGCCGCGAACGCAGCGCAAGCGGGCGCGACCGACGCCTGAATCGCCAGCGCGGGTTGGAACACGCGGCCGAGCTCTTCGGCGCCGGGATGCACGTGGATCAGCGCCTGCTTCGGCTGTGGCGCGGCGAGCAGCGTATAGCCTCCCGTCACCATCTCTCCCAGACGCTCGCCGATCACGAGCAGCATATCGGCGACGCGGATGCGCGCGGCGAGCTTCGGGTTGATGCCGATGCCGACGTCGCCGGCGTAGTTCGGATGCCGGTTGTCGAACACGTCCTGATTGCGGAACGCACAGGCAACCGGCAAGGCGTTCGCTTCGGCGAAGCGTGCGAGATTCGCGCAGGCCTGCGCATTCCAGCCGCTGCCGCCGACGACGACGAGTGGCCGCTGCGCTGCGGCGAGCAACGAGCGCAACCGGTCGAGCTCTTGCGGTGCCGGCTGGACGATCGGCAGCTCGATCCGCGCCACATCGGCGACGGCCGCGGTTGCGGCGAGCATGTCCTCGGGCAGCGCGAGGACGACCGGGCCGGGCCGTCCCGACTGCGCCACGCGAAAGGCGCGAGCGACGTATTCGGGAATGCGCTCCGCGCGCTCGATTTGCGCGACCCACTTGACGATGCTGCCGTACATGCGCCGGTAGTCGATTTCCTGAAATGCTTCGCGGTCGGCAAAGTCGCTGCCGACCTGGCCGACGAAGACGATCAACGGCGTCGAATCCTGTGCCGCGGTATGGATTCCTATTGCGGCGTTCGACGCGCCCGGGCCGCGCGTCACGAAGACGATGCCCGGCCGGCCGGTAAGCTTGCCGTACGCTTCGGCCATGTACGCCGCGCCGCCTTCCTGACGGCAGACGATGAGCCGCAGGCGATCGCGGACGTCGTACAGCGCATCGAGCACGGGCAGATAGCTCTCGCCGGGCACGCAAAACGCGAGCTCGACTCCCTGCAGCAGCAGATTGTCGACGAGTATGCGGCCGCCGGTACGCATCGTTTGGGGCAGTCGGGAGAGAAGTACGCCTGGTCATTCTAGCGTGATTCGGCGACAGGCTCGCCGCGCCGTATAATCCGCGCAGGCCGCCGCGCCCCACGGCCAGTGAGGGAAGCATCGCTGATGGTCCAAACGATCACGTTGCAGGAATCGCTCTGGTTCAGCGCCGTCGCTCTGCTCCTCGGTTTGATCACGATGCGCTTCCGGCCGGAGCTGCGGCGGTCGGTGCTGGTCAATCTGTTCCTGATCGCGCTGGGCTTGGGCGGGCTCGGTGTGCTCTCGCGCTATCAGCCGATACCCCAGCAGTTAACCATCGCGGTCATCCCGCGTGAGATCTGCCTGCTGATCGTCGCGCTCGGCAATATCCGCATCTTCATCACGTTCATGACCAGCGTGCTCCTGGCGCGCCGCGCGGTGCCGCGCATCCTCGGCGAAGTGACCATGGCTTTGTCGGTGGTGGTGTACGCCCTGATCCGCCTCGACGCGGTCGGTGTGAACCCGACCAGCCTTATCGCGACCACTACCGTAGCCGGCGCCGCCGTCGCGTTTGCGATGCAGTCTACGTTGGGAAATCTGCTGGGCGGAATCTCGTTGCAGCTCGACAATACGTGCCGCATCGGCGACTGGATCGAGATCGACGGCGGCGTTACCGGAGAAGTCGTCAGCATTCGCTGGAGGTACACTGCATTGGCGACGGTGTACAACGCGACCATCATCATTCCGAATGCGGAGTTGATGAAAAGCCGGGTCACGCTGCTCGGACGTCGCGGCGATCAGCGCATACCCTGGCGGCGGCCGATCGAGTTCGGCGTCGGATACGAATGGACGCCGGGGCAGGTGATTGCCGTCGTCCACGCCGCGCTCGAGCGGGCGGAGATACCCTTCGTGGCGACCGAGCCGATGGCGCACTGCATCTGCACGGCCTTCGAGGCGAGCGCGATCAAGTATGTCGTCTATTACTGGCTGACCGACATCAAGTCCTATCTGGTGACCGACTCCCGAGTGCGGGTGCACGTCTACGCCGCGCTGGGCCGAGCCGGCATGGAGATCCCGATTTCGCGCTCCGACCTGTATCTGCATTCGGGCCGCCATCTGCAGCTGACAAGATCGGAGCGGGAACAGGAGTCGCGGGTGGCACTGTTGCGGTCACTGCAACTGTTCGCGCCGCTCACCGACGATGAAACGCACGCGCTTGCGGCACAGTTGATCGGGACCCCATTCGGTCCGGGAGACATGGCCACGCGACAGGGCGAGCCTTCCGATTCGCTGTACATCCTCGCGCGCGGTCAGGTCGGAATCTTCCGCGACGCTGCGCCGGGAAGCTCGGCGGCGCGGCAGCGACTCACCACGCTGCCAGCGCCATCAATTTTCGGCGAAATGGGCCTCCTTACCGGCGAGGCGCGCAGCGCCACGATCATCGCAGAGTCCGATGTGCTCTGCTACCGGCTCGACAAACGCGGATTCGAAGACATCATCCGCGCGCGCCCGGAGATCGCCGAGGCGATATCCAAGGAGGTTGCGGAGCGACTGGCGGCCAACGATGCGCGGCTGGCGCTGCTCTCCGCTGAGGCGCGGGCGCGTGCGACCGGCACGCGCGCCAGCGAGCTGGTCAGGAAAATCCGCCAGTTCTTCGGGCTGGACCCGGGTGACTGAAGTCCGCGATGGTTGTCAGCCTGCTAGGCCGCAGCCCGATTCGCGGCCAGCAGCTCTTGGCGCTTGAGCAGGAATACGGATTCGTCGCTCGATTCCGTCGATAGCCAGGTGAACGGCAGGCGCGGAAATGCGGCCTCGGCTGCGGCGCGGTTTTGGCCGACCTCGACGACCAGCAGGCCGTCGGGTTTCAGGAATTCCGCGGCGCGGGCGAGGATGGTGCGCACCGCGTCGAGGCCGTCGTCACCTCCCGCCAGCGCGAGCTGCGGCTCGTGTTGATACTCTGGCGGCAGTTCTTCCATCGCCATCGCCGTCACATACGGCGGATTGCTGACGATGAGGTCGTAATTCTTTTCGGTGAGGTTCGACAGCAGGTCGGAGCGGATCAGATTGACCCGCCCCTGCAAGCCGTGGTCGGCGACGTTGCGCAACGCGACAGCGAGCGCATCGGAGGAGATGTCAGCGGCATCGACGTCGGCATTCGGAAAATGATGCGCGATCAGGATAGCGAGGCACCCCGACCCGGTGCACAGATCGAGCGCGGTCTGAATTTTGTCGGGCTCGGATATCCACGGACTGAGCCCATCACGCAGCAGCTCGGCGATATACGAACGCGGAATGAGCACGCGCTCGTCGACGTAGAAGCGGTGCTCGCCCAGCCAGGCTTCGTGCGTGAGGTACGCCGCCGGAACGCGCTCGTTGACGCGACGGGCGATGATGTCCTGCAGCTCTTCGCGCTCGGCATGAGTGAGCTTCGCGTCGAGAAACGGCTCCAGGCGATCGAGCGGCAGGTGCAGCGTGTGCAGCAGCAGGTACGCCGCCTCGTCGTACGCGTTGGTCGTGCCGTGCCCGAAAGAAAGTCCGGCCAGGTTGAACCGCGATACCGCGTAGCGCAGCCAGTCGCGGAGGGTCTCGAGCTCCTGGGTGAGAGTGCTCATCAGGCGGCCGGGGCGAGGAGCAGACGTTCCAGTATGCCACGATACAGCGCGGCGAGCGGCTCGAGGTCGGCGACAGCCACGCGCTCGTCGAGCTTGTGGATCGTCGCGTTGACCGGCCCCAGCTCGACCACTTCGCGACAGACAGCGGCAATGAAGCGCCCATCGGAGGTGCCGCCGGTGCACGAGATTTCGGGGACGATGCCGCAGACCTCGCGAATCGTCTCCGTCGCGACGGCCACGAGCCTTTCTCGCGGCGTCAGATACGGAGCGCCCCAGCCCGTCCATGTGAGCTCGTAGTCGAGCCCGTGCCGCTGCAATACTGCCTCAAAGCGCTCCTGCAGGCTTTCACGCGTGCTCGCGGTCGCATATCGAAAGTTGAATAGCATCTCCAGCGAACCCGGGATCACGTTGTTCGCCCCCGTGCCGGCATGAATGTTCGACGCCTGCCACGACGTCGCCGGAAAGTATTCGTTGCCCTCGTCCCAGGCGTGCGCGGCAAGCTCGGCGATCGCTGGCGCCGCCAAGTGAATCGGGTTTTTCGCCAAATGCGGATAGGCGACGTGTCCCTGCACGCCGAGCACGTTAAGCCTGCCCGAAAGCGTGCCCCGACGTCCATTCTTGATCATGTCGCCCAGACGCTCGGCTGAAGATGGTTCGCCGACGACGCAATAATCGAGCGCCGTGCCGGCAGCCTTGAGCTGGTCGAT
>DASWDF010000153.1:0-5534 GCA_036395475.1 Casimicrobiaceae bacterium | reverse complement strand
GCGGCGTGCGGGAGTTCCCGCCGCCACTCGGGGAGCGAGATCACCTGTCTGCGCCATGGCTCCGGCGTGTCATCGCCCGCTTCGGCGAGGATGAAGAGGAACCCGGCCGCATCGAGGATCGCGAGCCATTCTTTGGCAGGGACACGCGGGTTCACGCCCACCGCGACGCCGCCCGCCCAGATCACGCCGAGGTAGGCGACGACCCAGTCGAAGCCGTCTGGCAACTTGATCGCGACGCGATCGCCGCGCCGGACGCCGCGTGCCCGCCATTTCGCTCCGGCGCGCGCAACGGCTTCACGAAGCTCGCCGCGGCTCATCTCCTCGCTGCCGCAGACCAGCGCCACGCGCGCGTCGTCGTGATCGGCCAGCAACACCTGTGCGGCGTTCATCGTCGTGGCCGCACCGGTCGTGAGGGGCGGCGGCTCGTCGCCCGCCGCGCCCATCACGCCCGACTTGCCCTCGCGCCAGCGCGCCTGCTCGGTTCGAAGCAGCGTGGCGTGCTCGCGTTCCTCCGCCGCCAGCTCGCGGTACAACTGCTGTGCAGCCGACCCGGGCGCGGTGCTTTCGGCGGTCGCCTCGAAGAACGACGCGGCGCGCTCCTCCATGTCGATCGCGACGCGAAACAGATCCTCGGCATCACCGATACGGTGGTCGACGCCGGCGAAAGCGACGGCATGCTCGACCGCGTGCGCATCGAACACCGGCGCGAGGTCGACGTGGTAGCGACCCGCCAGCGTATCCATGTGCTCGCGCTCCATCGCGGCGAAGCGGGCGAAGAGCTCGCGCAGCGCCGGGTCGGACGTGCTTACCACGGCGCGGTGGTAGAACGCCTGACCACCAAGCTCGATCTCGAATGCCTTGCGCACGGCGTTCATCGCCGCCACATCGCCGACAGGGCCCGGATCGAACAGTGCGAGCTCGCCTCCGCACAACGGGCATCCACCGTAGGGAAACGCGAAGCCTTCGCTCACCTTGGCGCAGGACCGGCAGTGCCAGTGGAGCGTCGCGCCCGCGCAGCAGATGTACGGCTCGACGCCTTCGTCGAGCGGGCGATGGCATTTTGGGCACAGCATCGCTTCCTCTTTCACAGCGCCGCTTCGATGCGGTACACGTCCTCGCTCCGTTAGGCGGAAAGCTCGCGCACCAACCGTTGCGCAAGCACGGCAGCGACCTGCCGGCGATAGTTCGACTGGGTGACGGTCGTTCGCATCGGACTCACCTGCTTTTGCACGAGCTTGGCGAGCGCCGAGAGCATATCCGCGCCGACGGGTCGTCCCAGTAACGCGTCAGTACCCGCGAGGACGATGGGTTGTGAATTCGTGCCGGTGAGCGCCACGCGGAGCTCCGCAAGCTCGCCACCGCGAACCGAGAGCGCGCACGCCACGCCGGCCAGCGGGAAATCGATCGCGCCGCGAACGCGGGCCTTGCGATACCCGGATACGAGGCCCGCAGGCGGCGGAACGAAGACGCGCGCGAGCAACTCGTCGGCGGCGATCGTCAGGTGCGCCGCGCCGTCGTCACGATAGAGTGCGGCGAGCGCCAAGCGGCGCGTGCCGCGGCTGGCGACCAGCTCGACCTCGGCGTCGAGCACGAGCAGCGCGGGCGCCACGTCGCCCGAGAACGCGGCGTGGCAATGCTTGCCCTGCGGCGCAACGTGGCAGACCTCGCCGCCGCGCTTCAAGCAGTATGCGTTCGTCGCGCGCCACCATTCGCTCTGGTTGTAGAACACGCAGCGCGTATCGAGGCAGAGGTTCCCGCCGATCGTTGCCACGCTGCGATGACTGGGGCCTGCAACGGCGCGCGCCGCGTCGGCGAGCGCGCGATAGCCGTGTACGACGCGGGCATCCGCCGCGAGGCGAGCCAGGGTCACCCCGGCACCCAGCGACAACCCTTCGTCGGTGAAGGCGATGCTCGCGAAGTCGTGCACCGCGCCGAGTTCGACAAGCACGGCGGGACGTTCGATGCCCCGCCGCAGATTCGGCAGCAGGCCGGTCCCGCCGGCGAGCACGCGGGCGCCAGACTCGGATGCGAGCAGTGCAGCAGCCTCGGCTACGCTGGTCGGACGCTTGACGGCGAACGCGGGCATGCGTTCCATCTCACCCTCCCACCGGAGCGCCCTGCGCAAGCGCGCCGGCGTTGGCCCGAAGGCGTTCCTTGCGCTTGCGCGCCTGGATTGCGTCGAGCACGCGATCGGGCGAGGCCGGCAGCTCGGTCAGGCGAATGCCGATGGCGTCGCAGATCGCGTTGGTGAGCGCCGGCGCAAAGCTGTGCAATGAACCCTCGCTCGCCTCTTTCGCACCGAACGGCCCGAGCGGATCATGGCTCTCGACGAGCCTCACTTCGATCGGCGGCGACTCGACGATCGTCGGGATGCGGTAGTCGAGCATGCTGGGTCCGAGCGGAAGCCCTTCGTGATATTGCGTCTCTTCCGAGAGCGCCTGTCCCATGCCCATCCACACCGCGCCCTGCACCTGGCCCTCGACGGCGAGCGGGTTGATCGCGAAGCCGCAGTCGTGCGCAACCCAGACCCGCTCGACGGCGACCGCACCGGTATCCTCGTCGACGCTGACCTCGACGACCTGCGCCGCATACGAGAAGCCGGCCGTCGAGCCGACGGCCGCGCCGCGGAACTTGCCGCCCTGCGTTTCCGGCGGTGTCGACCATGTTCCCTTGACGATCAGGGTTCCGGTGTCGACCAGCGCCGCGTCGACCGCCGCGGCGAAATCGAGACCGCGATCGGTCCCCGCGACGCGGCAGTGCTCCCCTTCCCAGTCGATGGCATCGGGATGGACCTCGAGACGCTTCGCTGCGGCGGCCACGAGTACACGCTTCATCTCCTGCGCTGCGCGCAGCGCCGCGTTGCCTACCATGAACGACACGCGCGACGAGTAGGAGCCGTTATCCTTCGGCGTCAGCGCACTGTCGCCCGCGATGACGCGGATGCGTGCGAGCGGCAGCGAGAGCACCTCGGCCACGATCTGCGCGAGCAGCGTGGATGAGCCCTGACCGATGTCGGAGGCGCCGGTGAGAATGGTGATTCCGCCGTCGAAGTCGAGCTTGAGATTGATCACCGCGTGCGGCTCGCCGCTCCAATGCACCGGTTTCGCCGATCCCGAGACATAGTGCGAGCAGGCGAGCCCGAGGCCGCGCCCGCGCGGCAGCTTGCCGCGACGCTTCTTCCAGCCGGAAGCTGCCTCGACCCACTCGAGGCATGCGGGAATACCGTACGAGTTGACCTGCAGATCGTTGATGGTGCGATACGGCGGAACGATCAGGTTGGCACGCCGCACGGCGAACGGATCGAGGCCAAGCTCGCCGGCCATGATGTCGAGCAGCGATTCAAAGGCGTGCCGCGCATCGACCGCGCCATGCCCGCGCATCGCGCCGCAGGGCGGAGTGTTAGTGTAGACGCGATAGCCCCGGTATTTCACCGTCGGCACCGTGTAGAGCGCGTGCAGCAGGGCGCCGGCATAGAGGATCGTGACCAGGCCGTAGCCGCCGTACGCGCCGCCGCGCTGGACGATCTCGCAGTCGACCGCGGTGATCTCGCCGGTCTTCTTGAGCCCAAGCTTCAGGCGGATATCGGTCTCGGGCCGCCCGCGATGGGTGAGGAAGCATTCCTCCCGCGACAACTCCATTTTCACCGTCCCGCCGGCGGCGCGTGCGAGCAGTGCCGTGACCATCTCGAAGTTGAGAGGCTCGACCCGATGCCCGAAACCGCCGCCGACGAAAGGCTTCACCACGCGGATGCGCGAGCCGTCCATGCCGAGGCAGCGAGCGAGTGTGAGATGCAGGTAATACGGCACCTGGGTCACCGAATGCGTCGTGAGCCGATCGCGCTCCGGCTCATAGCTTGCGACCGCGGCATTGAGCTCGATCTGGCCATGCGCCACTTCGGCATAGTGAAACGTCTGCTCGCGCACGAGATCTGCGGCGGCAAAGCCCGCGTCGACATCACCGAAAGACTGATCGACCTCGCGTTCGATATTGCCGGACTTCTTCTCGTGGAGCAGCACCACGTCGGCAGCGCGCGCCTCGGCGGCGTGAAAATACGCGGGTAATGGCTCGATATCGAGCACGATGGCGGCGAGCGCCGCTTCGGCGGTCGCTTCGTCAACCGCGGCCACCGCGGCCACGGGTTCGCCGCGATAGCGAACCTTGTCGCGGGCGAGCGGCCACTCGTTCTGCGCGATCGGGATCACGCCGTAGGGCGCGGCGAAATCCTCGCCGGTGACGACGGCGCGCACGCCGGGAATGGCTCGCGCGGCTGTCATGTCGATGCCGCGGATCACGCCGTGCGCGATCGGACTTCTCAGGATCCGGCCGACCAGCGCTTCGCCGACAGGAAGATCCGCGGTGTAGCGCGCGCGTCCCGTGACCTTCTCGATGCCGTCGATCAGCGGAGTCCTTTGCCCGACCGTGCGCTCCCGCGCTTTGGCGGGCGCCGCAGGCGCCTCGCCGCGGCCGGCCGGATCGACGATATCGTTCATCGCATCATCCGGCGGCTGCCTGCACCGACTCGATGATCTTCACATAACCGGTGCAGCGGCAGAGGTTGCCCGATAGCGCTTCGCGGATCTCGGCCTCGGTCGGGTGCGGGCGGCGTCGCAGCAGGCCCTCGGCGGCCATGATCATTCCCGGCGTGCAAAAGCCGCACTGGGTGCCGAGCTTTTCGTGGAACGCCCGCTGCAGGCGACTCATCCGGCCGTCGACCGCAAGGCCTTCGATCGTTTCCACATTGCGGCCTTCGCAGCTCGCCGCGAGCGTGATGCAGGCGAGCCGCGGCTCGCCGTCGATCAGCACCGTGCAGGCGCCGCATTCGCCGCCGTCGCAGCCCTGCTTGGTTCCGGTCAGTCCCGCGGTCTGGCGCAGATAGTCGAGCAGCAGCATGTGATCGGCAACTGCGTCCTCGCGCACGCGTCCGTTGACCGTCAGTGAGACGAGGCGTTTGGGCATCGGTCATGCCTTCGGGCGCAGGTCGCGCACGCGCACCGCCTTGCCCTGCGAGCGCGGAATCTCGCCCGGGTTTTTCACGAAGACGTCGGCGGTGATTCCGATCAGCGACTTGATGTGATGGGCGACCTGGCGCGCGGTGGCGTCGTAGGCCGTCGCGTCGACCCCGGGTTGCGCTTCGGCTTCGACGGTCAGATGATCCAGGCTGCCGCGCCGCTCGACGACGAGCTGATAGTGCGGGGCGACGTTGGGCAAGCCGATGAGCACCGCTTCCACCTGCGACGGATACACGTTAACGCCGCGGATGATCAGCATGTCGTCGTTGCGCCCCGTGATCCGCAGGATGCGCAGGTGCGTCCGCCCGCAGTCGCACGGCTCGGTCGTCACCCTCGTGATGTCGCGCGTTCGGTAGCGCAGCATCGGCAGCGCTTCCTTGGTCAGCGTCGTGATCACGAGCTCGCCCGCCTCGCCCTCGCGCGCCGCACGTCCGGTCTCAGGGTCGATCACCTCGAACAGGAAGTGATCCTCCCAGCCGTGCAGGCCGGCCTGGCACTCGCATTCGCAGGCGACGCCGGGGCCCA
>DASWDF010000152.1:0-5610 GCA_036395475.1 Casimicrobiaceae bacterium | reverse complement strand
CGCGCACGCGCGCTTCGGCCCCCTTGATCGTCTGATTGGTGATCACGACTTGCCTCACCAGCGCATCGAGCTCTCCATCGTTGAACACCTCCCACCAGTCCCCGCGCGGGCGCTCGTCTCGCGGCTCGGCTTGCTTCCAGCCTTGCGCTTCCTTGTACGCCGAGGGCGTCTCTACGGGTGGGCGCACGTAGTTCGGCCCGACCGAGCAGGCGGCGAGCCCCGCGATCGCGCAGATGAGCGACGCCTCACGCGTATGGCGCGAGACGAAAGTCGGCTTCAGCATTTCGGCCATCGAACCTAATCACCGGGTTCGGCCGCCGGCGTCGGCAAGAGGCCCCGGCGCTGGCGGATGCGCCGCGCCCACAAGCTGAACCGGTCCAGATACAGATAGACAACCGGCGTGGTGAAGAGCGTCAGCAACTGGCTCAAGATCAATCCGCCGACGATGGAGATGCCGAGAGGCTGGCGGAGCTCCGCGCCGTCTCCCGTACTCACCGCGAGCGGCACTGCGGCAAGAAGCGCCGCCATCGTCGTCATCATGATCGGCCGGAAACGCAGGAGGCACGCCTCGAAGATCGCGTCACGCGAATTCTTGTGGTGATGGCGTTCGGCCTCCAGCGCGAAGTCGATCATCATGATGGCGTTCTTCTTGACGATGCCGATGAGCAGGATGACGCCGATCAGTGCGATGACGCTGAACTCGGTGCGAAACAGCATCAGGGCCAGGAGCGCGCCGATGCCCGCCGAAGGGAGCGTCGAAAGGATCGTGATCGGGTGCACATAGCTCTCGTAGAGCACGCCCAGCACGATATATACGGTGAGGAGCGCGGCGAGAATGAGCCAGGGCTGGCTCTTGAGCGAATCCTGGAATGCGCGCGCCGTCCCCTGGAAACTGCCGCGAATGCTCGCCGGCACACCGATTCGCGCCAGCGCGTTCTCGATTGCATGCGTCGCCTGCCCGAGCGAGGTCCCTTCCGGGAGATTGAAGGAAATCGTCGATGCGACGAACTGCGATTGATGATTCACTCCGAGCGCGGTATTGGTCGGTGCGTAGCGCGCAAACGCCGACAAGGGAACCTGCGCGCCCCGGGAGGTGCTCACATAGACATGATCGAGCGAGGCGGGTGATTGCCAGTATTCCGGCGCGGCCTCCATGACGACGTGATACTGGTTGAGCGCCGAATAGATGGTCGAGACCTGGCGCTGGCCGAAGGCGTCGTCCAGCGTCGTGTCGATCAGCCTCGGCGAGACGCCCAGCCGCGCCGCGGTGTCGCGATCGATCACCAGCGACGTCTGCAGCCCTTTGTCCTGCTGGTCGGTATTGACGTCGACCAGCTCGGGAAGCTGGCTCATCGCCTGCCGGATGCGCGGCTCCCAGGTGCGCAGCTCGTCCAGATCGTCGGCCTGCAAGGTGTACTGATACGTCGCATTGGCCTGCCGGCCGCCGACGCGTATGTCCTGGGTCGGATTCAGGAAGAGGTTCGCGCCGGGCTCGTTCGCGAGCTTGATGCGCAAGCGCGCGATGATCTTGTCCGCGGATTCCTTGCGCTCCGACAGGGGCTTGAGCTGGACGAACATCACTCCGGTGTTGCGCTGCTGCCCGCCGGTGAACGCCACGACGTTTTCTACCGCCGGATCGGCGCGGACGATGTCGACGAAGCTCGCGAGCTTCGGCCGCATGGCCTGAAAGGAGATGCTCTGGTCGGCCTGGATGAAACCTTGGAGCCGGCCCGTGTCCTGTTGGGGAAAGAATCCCTTGGGAATGATGACGTACAAATAGACATTCAGACACACCGTCACCAAAAGGACCAGCATGACGATCAGGCCGTGATCGAGCATCCAGCCGAGACTTCGCTCGTAGCCGTGACGCATCGATTCGAATGCTCTTTCGCTCCAGGCATGAAAACGGCCGTGGCGCCGGTCCTTCTCGGGGCGCAGCAGCCGAGAGCACATCATCGGCGTCATCGTGAGCGACAGAATCAGCGAGATGAGAATGGCGACCGACAGCGTCACCGCAAACTCGCGGAAATAGCGGCCGACGATACCCCCCATCAGCAGGATAGGGATGAAGACCGCGATCAGCGACAGGCTCATCGACAGGACGGTGAAGCCGACCTCGCGCGCGCCCTGCAACGCGGCCTTCATCGGCGGCATGCCTTCCTCGATGTGACGCGAAACGTTTTCGAGGACGACGATGGCATCGTCGACGACGAAGCCGGTGGCGATCGTCAGCGCCATCAACGAGAGATTGTTGAGGCTGAAACCGAAGAGATACATGGCGCCGAAAGTCGCGATCAGCGACACCGGCACGGCGACACAGGGAATCAATGTCGCCCGCCAGTTGCGCAGGAAGAAGAACACGACCAGCACGACCAGGCACACGGCGATGACCAGCGTGCGCTCAACGTCGCGTAGCGAAGCGCGGATCGTTCTCGTGCGCTCCATGACGACGTCGAGCTTGATCGCGGTCGGGATCGAGGCGCGAAGCTGCGGCAGCATCGCGGTGATGCTGTCGACAGTCTCGATGATGTTCGCGTTCGGCTGGCGGCTGATGATGATCAGCACGGAGGGCTTGCCGTTGGACGATCCGGCATTGCGCAAATCCTGCACCGAATCCACGACCTCGCCCAGGTCGGTCAGTTTGACGGCCGCTCCATTGCGGTACGCGACGATCAGCGGCAGATAGTCGGCAGCCTTCTTGGCCTGGTCGTTGGCGTAAATTTGCCAGTGGCGGTCGCCTTCCTCCAGCGCTCCTTTCGGGCGGTTGGCGTTGGTCGCCGCAAGCACGGCGCGCACGTCCTCGAAGCCGATGCCGTATTTGTTGAGCGTCTGCGGGTTGAGCTCGACGCGCACCGCCGGCAACGAGCTGCCTCCCACCTGGACCTGGCCCACGCCGGCGAGCTGCGAGAGCTTCTGCGCGATGATCGTCGAGCCCGCGTCGTACATCTGCCCCTGCGTCATCGTGTCGGAAGTCAGCGCGAGGATCATGATCGGCGCGTCGGCGGGATTCACTTTCCGGTAGGTCGGATTGCTGGGAAGCCCCGTCGGCAGCAGGCTCCGGGCGGCGTTGAGCGCGGCCTGCACGTCGCGCGCCGCGCCGTCGATGTCGCGGTTGAGCTCGAACTGCAGCGTGACGCGGGTCGAGCCGAGCGAGCTGTTCGACGTCATCTCGGTGACGCCGGCGATGCGGCCCAGCGAGCGTTCGAGCGGGGTGGCAACCGTCGCGGCCATTGTTTCCGGGCTCGCGCCGGGGAGCGACGCCTGCACCGAGATCGTCGGAAAGTCGACCTGCGGTAACGGCGACACCGGCAAAAGCCGAAACGCGGCTGCGCCGGCGAGCGCCAGCCCGATGGTCAACAAGGTCGTGGCTACCGGCCGATCGATAAAGGGCGCGGACAGGTTCACCTGCCAATCGCGGGCCTTTGCGTCCTTGTCTGCCATTTCAATCGCCGGGCATCGGCGCGGGTCCGGGCTTCTGCTTGCGACCGCGGCGTTGTTCGACCCGGCGTGCGAGCCGGTCGAAGGCGAGGTAGATCACCGGCGTCGTGAAGAGCGTCAGCACCTGGCTCACGATCAATCCGCCGACCATCGTGATCCCGAGCGGATGCCGCAGCTCGGAACCCACCCCCCAGCCGAGCATCAGCGGCAGCGCGGCCAGGAGCGCCGCCATCGTCGTCATCATGATCGGACGAAAGCGCAACAGGCACGCCTGATAGATTGCCTCGCGCGGCGGCTTGCCTTCCTTGCGCTCCGCATCGAGCGCGAAGTCGATCATCATGATCGCGTTCTTCTTGACGATGCCGATGAGCAGCACGATACCGATGATGGCGATGACGCCGAGATCGTGGCGGGAGATCATCAACGCGAGCAGTGCGCCGACGCCGGCCGACGGCAGCGTCGAAAGAATCGTGATGGGATGGATATAGCTCTCGTAGAGGACGCCCAGCACGATGTACACGGTGATGATCGCGGCGAGAATCAGCCACAGCTCGTTGGCGAGCGACCCGCGAAAGGCCGCGGCCGCGCCCTGAAACTGGATCTGCGCGCTTGCGGGAAGATTGATGTCCTGCTGGACTTTCTCGATCTCCTTCACCGCGTCGCCGAGGGATGCCCCGGGCGCGAGATTGAACGAGATTGTGGCGGACGGAAATTGGCCGATATGGTTGACGAGCAAAGGCGCGGCGTGCTCGGTGATCCGCGCGATTGCGGTCAGCGGCACCTGCTGCGACACCTGCTGGCTCACGGGAGCGGCCGACGAGGTCGAGACTCCCGCGCCGGGGGCCGCCAGCGCCGCGGAAGCGTTACCGCCGCTCGCGCTCGCCGTCGCTCGGGCAGCGGGCGCCGCGGGCGTTCCTGGATTGGCCGCGGAAACGTAGATCTGCGCGAGTGCCTCGGGGCCGCGCTGGAACTCGGGCTTCACTTCCAGGACGACGCGATACTGATTGGTCTGGGTAAAGATCGTCGACACCAGCCGCTGCCCGAACGCGTTGTAGAGCGCGTTGTCCACGGCCGCGGGCGTAATGCCGAAGCGACTCGCGGTTGCGCGGTCGATGTCGACGAACACCTGCAGGCCGCCGTTCTGCAGATCGGTCGCCACGTCGGCGAGTTGGGGTAACTGGCGCAGGCGATCGACGATCCTGGGCACCCACAGTGCAAGCTCGTCGGAGTTGGCATCCTCGACCGTGAACTGGTACTGCGTCCGGCTGACTCGATCCTCGATGGTCAGATCCTGCACCGGCTGCATGTAGAGCGTGATCCCCTCGACGTGGGCGAGCCGGGTCTGCAGATTGTGGATCACCTCTTCCGCGCGGGCGCTGCGCTTGGCGAGCGGTTTCAGGTTGATCAGCATGCGCCCGCTATTGAGCGTCGTATTCGTTCCATCGACGCCGATGAACGATGAAAGGCTCTCCACAGAAGGGTCCTGCAGAATGATTCGCGCGAGCGCCTGCTGCCGCTCGGACATCGCCGAGAAAGAGACCGTTTCCGGCGCCTCGGTGATGCCCTGGATCGCGCCGGTGTCCTGGACGGGAAAGAAGCCCTTGGGAATGAAGATGTAGAGCACGATCGTCAGGATCAGCGTGACGATCGCCACGATCAGGGTGGCGCCCTGCCGATCCAGCACCCAGTTGAGCATGTCGCCGTAGCGATCGATGACCCGCTCGTAGACCTCGCCGCTCTTCCGATAGAAGCGGCTCTGTTGCTCCTTCTCCGTGTGGCGCAGGAACCGCGCGGACATCATCGGCGTCAGCGTCAGCGACACGACCGCCGAGATCAGGATCGAGATCGCGAGGGTGATCGCGAACTCGCGGAAAAGCCGGCCGACGACGTCCCCCATGAACAGCAGCGGGATCAGGACGGCGATCAACGAGATCGTCAGCGAGATGATCGTGAATCCGATCTGCTCCGCGCCTTTGAGCGCGGCTGCTAGCGGCTTGTCGCCGGCCTCGATGTAGCGGGCGATGTTCTCGATCATGACGATCGCGTCGTCGACGACGAAGCCGGTCGCGATCGTCAATGCCATCAAGGTCAGGTTATTGATGGAAAAGCCTGCGAGGTACATCACCCCGAAGGTACCGATCAACGACAGCGGAACCGCGACGCTCGGGATGA
>DASWDF010000151.1:0-1896 GCA_036395475.1 Casimicrobiaceae bacterium | reverse complement strand
CCGCGCACCGCCGCCGAACAACGCGCCCGCGATCTCGCGCGCGAGCTGCACGCCGAGCTCGAGGCGCTGATCGCGCGCGAGGTCGGCCGCCCGTATTTCCACTATCAAAACCTGATACACGATCCCCAGGCATCCGCCGGGCTCAGCGTTTCGCCGTCACCGCTCGCGCGCGGCTCCGAAGACAGGCTCGTGCTCGGATATTTCCAGCTCGACGCCAAGGGCCGTGCGACGACGCCGACGATCAACGATGAGGTGCCCAACTTATCGGAGCCTGACCACCTCGCCGAAAACCGGGCATTTCGCGATCGCGTCGCGCGCGATCTGTCGCGTGGCCTCGCGCCTGCCTCGCCGAAGCTCGCAGGTTCTCAGGCGAGCGAAGGTGGGCTCGAGTCGACTCCTTCCTCGCAGCCGCACCAAGCGCAAGTAATTAAGGTCGATTCGAACGTCTACGCACAAAACATCAATCCGAACGCGGTGTACTCGCAGCAGTCCCAGGTCGCGAAAAACACCGTTCTGCTGACACCACCTGTCCTGCACCTCACACCACCGGTCGCGCCGGCGCAGGTATCAAGGCCAGCTCCCGCGCCGGTGACGATCACGATCTCGCCGCTCGAATGGCGGACGCTGCCGTTTGCGGGCGAACCTGCCCTGCTCGCCATCCGCCAGGTGCAGACGCCTGACGGGGCACTCGCACAAGGATTTGTCGTCAACAGCTCGGCGCTGAAGAAGTGGCTTGCGCCGCAGGCGGGTGACATGGTCGCGCAGCTGCATCCGGACGATTCGCGAGGCATCGCGATCGCGCCGGGTTGGAGTCTGATGGTCGAACCCAACCCGCACGCGCTCGCGCAAGCGGACGATGTGGCCCATGCGGTCGCTCGCACGTTCTTGGTCCGTTTCATCGGGATCGGCTCGGTCGCCGGGCTCGCGGCCGCGCTTGTCCTGCTGCTCGTGATGCGCGCGGAAACGCTCGCGCGCGAACGCAGCCAGTTCGCGGCGGCGGCCGCCCACGAGCTGCGCACGCCACTTGCCGGACTGCAACTTTATGGCGACATGCTTGCCGACGGGCTCGGCGATCCAGGCAAGATGGCCGAGTACGCGCGCCGCATGAGCGAAGACGCGGCACGACTCGGTCGCGTGGTGACCAACATTCTGGGGTTTTCTCAGCTCGAGCGCGGCAACCTCACCGTCGACGCGAAGGACGGTCCGCTCGGTGAAATATTGTGCGAGCTCGCCGAGCGGGCACGGCCCGCACTCGATCGAGCGGGTGCCGCGCTGGAGATCGACGTGGCGCCCGATCTGCGAGCGCGCTTCGACCGCGACGCGCTGGCGCGGATCGTCGGCAACCTGCTGGACAACGCTGAGAAGTACGCCCGCGGCGCCGGAGACCGCACGATCCGGCTCGCCGCCCTCGATCGCGGTGACGTCGTCGAGGTCAGCGTCGAGGATCACGGCCCTGGCATCGCGGACAACACGAAGCTGTTCCGTGCGTTTTCCCGCGGGCTGAGCAGCAGCGACGGGCCTCCCGGCCTCGGACTGGGGCTCGCACTGTCGATGTCGCTCGCTGGCGCGATGGGTGGGCAACTGACGTACCTGCCGCGCGCTGCCGGCGGCGCGACGTTCGTGCTGCAGCTGCCCCGCGCCTGAAATCGTTGGCTCGCTCTCACCAGCTGGCTTGTGGGCGTCTGAGGCCTCGTCACTCTGATAATGCCAAGTCCCGGATCGCAGTCCGCCGCCGGCCACGATTTGCCTTTTGCCTTCTTCCTTCAGGCTGCGTTTTTCAGCAGCCTCGACCCTGGTCACCGCCCATCGATCGCGCGGATCTGCGGGATCGCGATCAGGATCACCACGAACGCGATCACGTGCAGTGTGCCGACGATGTTGAACACGGCGCCGTAG
>DASWDF010000150.1:0-6104 GCA_036395475.1 Casimicrobiaceae bacterium | reverse complement strand
CATGAGCCGCGTTTCGGACGAGATGGCCCCGGATGCAAGGCGCGAGCCGCGTCGAATAGCTTTCGCATATTCGCAAGGCGAGCAACGCCGCAGCCGGGGCCATATCGTCGAAACCCGCATGGGCAGCGGCTTTGCGGGCGGTCTGCTTTGTCGCAGCTCGCTCGTGTGTGATCGAGCACACGTCGCTCGCCGCTTCGCGCATCCCATCCCGCAAAGCCGCTGCGCGGCCACGACGGGTTGTGGATCAGCCTGCTAGAAGCCGCATGCCGGAAATCGTCGTCCTGCCGCACGCGGAGCTTTGTCCGGAGGGCAAGACCTTCGAGGCCGCGAAGGGCGAGTCGATCTGCGATAATCTGCTCGACCACGGCGTTGAGATCGAACACGCCTGCGAAAAATCCTGTGCTTGCACGACCTGTCACGTGATCGTGCGCGAGGGATACAACTCGCTGTCGCCGTCCTCCGAAGACGAGGACGATCTACTCGATCGTGCCTGGGGTCTTACTCCCGTGTCGCGGCTTTCCTGTCAGGCCAAGGTCGGCGACTCCAAGCTCGTCATCGAGATCCCGAAATACACGATCAATTACGCCAAGGAAATCACCAAATGAAATGGACCGACAGCCGCGAGATCGCGATCGCGCTTGCCGATGCGCATCCCGACGTCGATCCCAATCGCGTGCTCTTTATCGACTTGCGGCGGTGGGTGCTCGAATTGCCCGGTTTCGACGACGACCCGAAGCACAGCGGCGAAAAGATTCTGGAAGCGATCCAGATGGCCTGGATCGACGAAGGCGGTTTCGAGGAAGAATGAAGCCGGCTCCATGACCGCTCCGCTGACCGCATTATATGCGGGCGTGCTCGGATTATTCTTGCTGGCGCTCGGCGCGCGCGTCTCGCTGTTGCGCAGCAAGCTTCGCGTGGGCATGGGGCACGGCAACGACGCGCATCTCGCGCGGGCGATCCGCGTTCACGGCAACGCAGTCGAGTGGATTCTGCCCATGCTGCTGCTCTTCCTTGTCGCCGAGCTGGACGGCGCAAACCGGATCTTCTTGCACGTCTGCGGCATAACCTTCGTCGGCGCCCGCATCGCCCATGCCGCAGGCGTGTCGCATACGTCGAAGGGATCGTCCGGGCGCTTCTGGGGCATGGCCGGGACCTGGCTCGTCATCGCCGTGCTGGCGTTGTGGGATATCGCCGCGTTTTCGCGCTCGGGATTGGCGTTCCTGCGGTAGCGTAGCCCGGGCTGAGCGCGAAGCGCGATGCCCGGGAGCCACATGGCACGGTCGGTTGTCTCGGGCATCCCCCGGATCAAGTCCCGGGTCAGCCTGGGCTACATAAACAGGTTGAGGATTGCGTCCAACGCGCAGTGGTCGATCGCGTAGGTCGTCTCCGCCCGGACGATCGGCTTGGCGTGATACGCGACGCTGACGTCGGCGAGCCGCAGCATCGGCAGGTCGTTGGCGCCGTCGCCGATCGCGACGATCAGCCCGTCATCGCCTTTGAGCTCGCGCCCCAGGCGCGCGAATGCCGCAGCCTTCACCTGACCGTCCACGATCTCGCCGGAGATGCGCCCGGTGAGGCGGCCGCCGGCGATCTCCAGCGTGCTGGCCACGACATGGTCGAGACCGAGTCGGGCCTTGAGGCGGTCGGTGAAGAAGGTGAAGCCGCCGGAAACGAGGAGCGTCTTGGCGCCGGCGCGAGCGAATCCGGCGAGCATGCGCTCGGCGCCCGGGGAGAGCCTCAGGCGCTCGTCGTACACGCGCGCGAGCGCAGCCATATCGAGGCCCGCAAGCAGCCCGACGCGGCGTGTCAGGCTCTCGCGGAAGTCGATTTCGCCGCGCATCGCGCTCGCGGTAATCGCGGCGATCTCCGGCTTGATGCCCTGCAAGTCGGCGATCTCGTCGATGCATTCGATGCTGATCAGCGTCGAATCCATGTCCATCGCCACCAGCCGTACGCGGTCGAGGCGTTGGTCGTCCGGCACGAAACCGAAGTCGATGCCTGCCTCCGCGCACAGCTCGGCCACGCCGCCTCGCTGCCGCGCGGGCGACAACCGGAACGCCTGGGTGCCAGCGGCGGAGAGCGCAGTGATCGTGTCGGCTTCTGCCAGGCGCGCCAGCTGCTTGATCTGCGGCGTGTCGATGTCGGGAGCCTGGATGACGAGATCCATGCGCGCCATCACTTCGCCGTGGCGCGCTTCTTTTTTCCGGTTCCGTTGCGTGCTGCGCCAATCGGCGGCGGCGCATCGGCGAGCACGAAGTCGATCCTCGTCTGTTCCAGATCGACGCGCGCCACCTTCACGACAATGCGGTCGGCAAGTCGCCACGTCTTGCCGCTGCGCTCACCGACAAGCGAATGGCGAATGGCGTCGAAGTGGAAGTAATCGCTGCCGAGCTCGGTCACGTGCACCAGACCGTCGATGTTGAGACCGTCGAGCGTCACGAACAGGCCGAAATGGGTCACGCCACTGACAGTCCCGGCAAAGGTCTCGCCGACGCGGTCCTGCATGTAGTAACACTTCAGCCAATTCTCGACGTCGCGCGTCGCGTCGTCTGCGCGGCGCTCGGTCAGCGAACAGTGCACGCCGAGTTGCCCCCAGGTCGCGCCGCTGGGGCGATAGTGCTCTCCGGCGAGGCGAGCCTTGAGGCAACGGTGAATCAAGAGATCGGGGTAGCGCCGGATCGGCGAGGTGAAATGCGTATACGCGTCGTATCCGAGTCCGAAATGCCCGACGTTCTCCGGGCTGTAGATCGCCTGCTGCAGCGAGCGCAGCAAGACCGTTTGCAACAGGTTGAAGTCGGGCCGGCCGCGGATCTTCTCGAGCAATCTCGCATAGTCGGCCGACGTGGGGTTGTCGCCTCCGGAAAGCGATAATCCGGATCCGGCGAGGAATTCCTTGAGCGCCTCGAGCTTTTCCGGCGTCGGACCTTCGTGAACGCGGAATAGCGCCGGGTGCTTCTGTGCCAGCAGGTATCCCGCAGTGCAGACATTCGCCGCAAGCATGCACTCCTCGATCACCTTGTGTGCGTCATTGCGGGCGACAGGCACGATCGCCTCGATTTTGCCGCGAGTGTCGAATTCCAGAGCAAGCTCGATCGTGTCGAAATCGATTGCGCCGCGTTTCGCGCGCGCAGCGGACAACAGCTTGTAGAGAGCGTGCAGATTCTGCAAGTGCGGCAGCAGCGCCCTGGCATCCCCGGACTTGGCGTGCGACGGCTGCGACAGCCAGTCCCAGACCTGGTTGTAAGTCAGCCGCGCGCGCGAATGCATGACCGCAGGATAGAAGCGGTATTCGCTGATGTTTCCGTGACTATCGATGGCAATATCGCAGACCATGCACAGTCGATCGACGCCGCCTTTCAACGAACAGAGCTCGTTGGACAGTTCTTCGGGCAACATGGGGATCACTCGGCGCGGAAAATACACCGACGTACCGCGCTCGCGCGCGTCGCGGTCGAGCGCGTCGCCGTCGTGAACGTAGTGGCTGACGTCGGCGATGGCGACGACGAGCCGGAAGCCCGTGCCGGCGCGCTCGCAGTACACCGCATCGTCGAAATCCTTCGCGGTCTCGCCGTCGATGGTGACGAGCGCCAGTTGCGTGACATCGACGCGGCCTTTGCGGTCGGCGGCGCGCAGTTCGGCCGGCAGGCGCGCGGCCTGCCGCCTGGCCACCGTGGAGAACTCGTGCGGCAAGTCGTGCTTGCGCAGCGCGATCTCGATTTCCATCCCCGGATCGGCGTAGCTGCCGAGCACTTGCGCGACCTTTGCCAGAGGCTCGCGGTGCGCGGAAGGCTGTTCGATCAACTCGGCGACGACGACCTGGCCGGCTTTGGCGTCGCCGCGCATGTCCGGAGGCACCAGGATGTCCTGGTTGATGCGCTTGTTCTCGGCGACCAGAAACCAGATGCCGCGGTCCTCGTAGAGCCTGCCGACGATCTCGCGGTTAGCGCGCGAGAGCACGTCGACGATCGCGCCCTCGGGCCGGCCCCGGCGGTCGACGCCGATTTGACGCGCCGTTGCGCGGTCGCCGTGCAGCGCCTTGTGCATCTCCTTCGGCGACAGGAAGAGGTCGGGTCCGCCGTCGTCCGGCATGAGGAAGCCGTAACCGTCGGGGTGGCCTTGCACCGTGCCGGTGACGAGATCGAGCTTGGCGACGACACACAACTCCCCCTTGCGATTGGTCATCAACTGTCCGTCGCGCTCCATCGCGGCAAGCCGGCCCGCGAACGCATCGCGCTCCGCCGCGCCGCGCACCCCGAGCGCGGTCGCAAGATCTTCGGCGTGCGTCGGAGTACCGCGTTCGCGCAGCTGTTCGAGAATTTGATCGCGACTTGGAATGTCGACGTCATCGCGACGGCGGTGCGACGCGCGCCGCACCTCAGCGCCCGCTACTTCGACGCGTTTTCGCGGTTGTTTCTTTGACAACGCAGAAGCCCGCTCTTAAAATTACAGGTTAGCCCAGATGGCGGAATTGGTAGACGCACTAGGTTCAGGTCCTAGCGGTGGCAACACTGTGGAGGTTCGAGTCCTCTTCTGGGCACCACGATAACGTTGCGCGTACGCAAACGCAAATCAGGAACAACGAACGGCCTGCTTCGATGCGGGCCTTTTCGTTGACGCGGCCGCTGCAACGCAACGCGCGGCGGCTCCGCGCACGGGTTCCTTACCCGAGCCGCGCCCTCAGCGCTTCAGGCCGCAGCGTGTCGTAGATCTCGAATGGCTGATGAATCCAGGGGTTCTCGGCCAGATGATCGACGTAATAATCGGGCTTGAAGACTGAGTGCCCCTTGTACCAGAGCACGGCGCTGCGGATGTCGGTAATGTGCGAGAAGCGCGTCGGCAGTGTTCTGTACACCGCCTCGAGCGTATGGCCCGAATCGACCATGTCGTCGACGAGCAGCACACGCTCGCCAAGCCGCGGCGCGGTCATCGTCATGTGCTCGGCGATCACGAGCTGGCCACGGACGGTGCCTCCCTCCGCCGTATACGAATGCGTGGACAGTATCGCAAGCGGCACTTCGTAGATGCGCGACAACACGTCGCCGACGCGCAGTCCCCCGCGCGCGATGCAGATGATCTGATTGAATCGCCAGTCGGAGTCGTAGACCTTGAGCGCAAGACGTTCGACCAGTGTGTTGTATTGTTCCCAGCTGACGTTGAGCGTCATGATCGTCTCGTTATCTTTTCATTGTCGTTGTCGTGAGCGGGCCGGTCAGTGAAACGGATGATGTACCAGGATCGTCTCGTCGCGGTCGGGGCCGGTCGAGACCATGGCGATCGGCACGCCGGTCAGCGTCTCGATCCGGCGCAGATACGCGCGCGCGGTTGCCGGCAGCGCGTCGAAGCTCTTGACGCCGAAAGTGCTCTCGCTCCAGCCGGGAAGCTCGTCGTACACCGGCTCGCAGGCGGCAACCGCTTCGGCACCCGTCGGCAGCAGCGCAACCGACTTGCCGCCGACGCGATAGGCGGTGCAAACCTTGATCGATGGCAGACCGTCGAGGACGTCGAGCTTGGTGATGCAAAGGCCGTCGACGCCATTCAATTGCAACGAGCGCGCGAGCGCGGGAATATCGAGCCAGCCGCAACGGCGCGGCCGCCCGGTGACCGAGCCGAACTCGTTGCCGCGCTTGGCAAGCCGCGCCCCGATCGCGTCGGTTAGCTCGGTCGGAAACGGTCCGGTGCCCACGCGCGTGATGTACGCCTTGACGATGCCGAGCACGTAATCGAGCATTTGCGGCCCGATGCCCGCGCCGGGCGCCGCGGCGGCGGCAACGCAATTCGACGACGTCACGTACGGATACGTGCCGTGATCGATGTCGAGCAGCGCGCCCTGTGCGCCTTCGAAGAGCAGCGATTCGCCGGCGCGGCGTGCCGTCTGCAGCAGTGCTGCCACGTCGGCGACCATCGGCTGCACGGCCGGAGCGAGCGCCAACGTCGCGTCGAGCGTCTGCCGATAGGGGACAGCCGCGCACTTGAAATACTGCGTCAGCACGAAGTTGTGGTACTCGAGCACGCGCTCGAGCTTCGTGGCGAACCGGTCGGGATAGAACAAATCCTGGACGCGCAGCGCACGCCGCGCGATCTTGTCTTCGTAGGCGGGACCGATG
>DASWDF010000149.1:0-1850 GCA_036395475.1 Casimicrobiaceae bacterium | reverse complement strand
CCGGAGAACTACAGCCGCGACTACCACGGGCCCGTGACGCTGTCGCAGGCGCTCGCGCTCTCGCTCAATACCGTGTCGGTGCGGCTCACGCTGGAAGTCGGGCCAAGCGCGGTGGCCAGGACCGCGTATCGGCTCGGCATTGCCTCGAAGCTCGACGCCAACCCGTCGCTCGCGCTCGGCACCTCCGAAGTGTCGCTGATCGAACTCACCTGCGCCTACGGGCCGTTCGCCAATGGCGGCAGCGCGATTGCCCCGCACGTGGTCGAACGCGTGCGCACCCATGCCGGCAGGATCTTGTTCGCGCGCGCGCCACAGACTCTCGGGCGCATCGTCGAGCCGCGCTACGTGGGCATGATGAATGCAATGATGCGCGAGACGCTCATCTCCGGCACCGCGCAGAAAGCGCAGCTTCCGGGCTGGCCGGCCGCCGGCAAGACCGGCACGAGCCAGGATTTCCGCGACGCTTGGTTCATCGGCTATACCGGCCATCTCGTCGCCGGGGTGTGGGTCGGCAACGACGATTCCTCGCCGACCAAGAAGGCGACCGGAGGCAGCCTGCCGGTCGAGATCTGGTCACGCTTCATGCGAGCCGCCCATCAGGGCGTAGCGGTCGCAGCGTTGCCGGGACTGGGGGCCGCCCCGTCGTTCGCCTCGGCAGCGCCGCCCGTGCCGTCGGTACCGATCGACGGGCAAGTCGGTTCTCAACTCGGCGGACCAGCGGTGAAGCCGCAGCCGATCGATCGCACGCTCGACGGCTGGTTTCTGGATCGGCTGTTCGGACGACGCTGATCTCTCCATCGTCGTCCCCCGCGAACCCCATATTCCAGAGACTGTAGTCAGGGATCCCCGCTTGCGCGGGGACGACAGTTCGTGTGCTACCCTCGACTGGTCTCGCGGAGCGCGGCATGCGATTGAAGGACAAGGTAGCGATCGTCACCGGCGCCGCGCGCGGCATCGGGCTTGCGATCGCCCGGCGCTACGTCGCGGAGGGGGCGCGCGTCACCATCGCCGATATCGATGCCGCCGCCGGCGAAGCCGCCGCTCGCGCGCTCGGCAACGCCCGGCTCCTCGTCGCCGACGTCGGCGACGCGGAGAGCGCCGAGAACGTCGTCGCAGAGACGTGCCGCGCGTTCGGCGATCTCGACATTCTCGTCAACAACGCCGGCATCATCCATGGCGCCGATTTCCTCGAACTCGCGGAAGCCGATTTCGACCGCGTGCTGCGGGTGAATCTCAAGGGCGCCTTTCTCGTCGGCCAAGCCGCCGCGCGGCGGATGGTGGCGCAGGTCAAGGCCGGCAAGCCGCCGGGCAGCATCATCAACATCAGCTCGATCAACGCCGTCGTCGCGATCGCCAACCACACGCCTTATTGCGTCTCGAAGGGCGGCATCGATCAGCTGACAAAGGTGATGGCGCTGTCGCTCGCGCCCTACGGCATCCGCGTCAATGCCATTGGTCCGGGCTCGATCATGACCGACATCCTCAAGGCGGTGGCTACCGACAAAGAGGCCAAGCGCCGAATATTGGCACGCACGCCGCTCGGTAGGATCGGCGAGCCCGACGAGATCGCCGTCATCGCCGTCTTCCTCGCTTCACAGGAGGCAAGTTATATGACCGGGGAAACCATCTATGCCGACGGCGGCCGGCTCGCGCTCAATTATACCGTGCCCGTTGCGGATAAAGCGCTGGAGTGAGCGCGGGGGATTCTTGATGATTGAGCGGGCTACCCATTGATGTCGTCCCCGCGAGGGGCACCCCGCGACGCCCGCGTCGCGGGGACCCCGTTGCGGGGACCCATATTCCAGACGCCGGTGATTATGGGTTCCCGCTTGCGCGGGAACGACACCTGG
>DASWDF010000148.1:0-22594 GCA_036395475.1 Casimicrobiaceae bacterium | reverse complement strand
GCGCCGGAATTGCTGCAATTGATCGCGACTTTCGGCGTCGTGCTGATCGTCAAGGATGCAACGCTTGCCCTCTGGGGTCCCGAGGATCTGCTGGGGCCTCGCGCATCAGGCTTCAAAGGCGCGCTCGAAATCGCCGGCAGGGTGCTGCCGCAATACGACGCGCTGCTGATCGGCATCGGGCCGGCGATCCTGCTCGCGCTGTGGTGGCTCCTCAAGCGCACGCGCTGGGGCATGCTGGTGCGCGCGGCGACCGAGAACCGCGTGATGGTGCAAGCGCTGGGCGTCAATCAGGCGTGGCTCTTCTCGAGCGTATTCTTCCTGGGCGCGCTGCTCGCGGGCCTCGCGGGGGCGCTGCAGTTGCCGCGCGAATCGGCCAATCTGGCGATGGACCTCTCGGTGATCGCCGAAGCGTTCGTCGTCACCGTCGTCGGCGGCCTGGGCTCGATTCCCGGCGCCTTCATCGCCGCGCTTTTGATCGGGCTCGTCAAGGCGGTTTGCATCGGCCTGGGTCAAATCGAGCTGGGCAGCGTCGTCGTCGCTTTCCCTAAGCTCACGCTGGTCGCCGAATTCGTCGTGATGGCGGTCGTTCTCGCGGTCAAGCCGTACGGACTCCTGGGCAGCGTACCCGCGGCGCCGCCGAGCACATCGGTCACCGAGCACCGCGCGCTGGTGCGGCCGCCGGGCCGCCGCAGCCTCATCGCCGCGCTCGCGACAATCGCGATCGCCGCGCTGCTGCCGGCGATCGGCGACGAATACGATCTCGTACTTGCGACCGATGTGCTGGTGTTCGCTTTGTTCGCGGCCAGCCTGCAATTCATGCTGGGTGTGGGCGGCTTGGCATCCTTCGGGCACGCCGCGTATTTCGGGCTTGGCGCCTACGCGGCCGCGCTGGCGGTGAGGCACGGCGTCGCGATGGAAGCTGCCGTCGCCCTCGCGCCTGCCGCGGCGCTCGCCGGGGCGCTCGTCTTCGGCTGGTTCTGCGTCAGGCTGTCGGGTGTGTATCTCGCGATGCTCACGCTCGCCTTCGCCCAGATCGTATGGTCGATTGCGTTCCAATGGGACAGCGTCACCGGCGGCTCGAATGGATTGATCGGCGTCTGGCCGCCGGCGTGGCTCGGCGGCAAACAGGCTTATTTCCACTTCACGCTCGGCATCATCGCGGCCGCACTGATGGCGATCGCGTGGATCGCCCACACGCCGTTCGGCTATGCGCTGCGCGCCGGTCGCGATTCGCGGCTGCGCGCCGAGGCGAGCGGCATCGATGTCCGCGCAACGCAATGGGCGGCGTTCGCACTCGCCGGCGCGTTTGCCGGCCTGGCCGGCGGCCTGTACGCCTTCTCCAAAGGCAGCATCTCGCCCGAAACGCTGGCAATTCCGCGCTCGGTCGATGCGCTGGTCATGGTGCTGCTCGGCGGGCTCAACGCGCTCGCCGGTCCGCTGCTGGGCGCGGCGGCCTTCATCGGGCTGCAGGACTCGCTCTCCCGCGCGACCGAGTACTGGCGCGCTGGGCTCGGTGTGGCGATCCTGCTGCTGGTGCTCGTCTTTCCCATGGGCATCGGAGGTGCCGTGCAATGGTTGCTCGTTCGGATCAGACGATGAACGGCCACGACAACGCGCAATCGCCCGCGGTTGTGCTCACTGTGGATCGCCTCGCCAAGTCGTTCGGCGGTGTCAGAGCCGTGCGCGATGTCTCGTTCGCCATCGCCGCCGGCGAAATCGTGGCGATGATCGGACCGAACGGTGCCGGCAAGACAACCTGTTTCAACCTCGTCAACGGCCAGCTCGCGCCGGATGCCGGCAGCGTGACGCTGCTCGGACAGCGCATCGACGGCTTGCCGCCGCGCACGATCGCCCGCGCCGGCGTCGGACGCACGTTCCAGATCGCAGCGACGTTTGCGTCGATGACCGTCAGGGAGAACGTACAGATGGCGCTGATTGCGCACGCAGGTGAGCAGCGCGGCATCGCCTCGCGCGCGACCGCTCTCCATGTCGATCAAGCCGATGCGCTGCTCGGCCGGGTCGGCATGGCCGCCCTCGCCGATCAGGGCTGCGCGACACTCGCCTATGGCGACGCCAAACGTATCGAGCTCGCGCTCGCACTCGCCAATGCGCCGAAGCTGCTGCTGATGGATGAGCCGACCGCAGGCATGTCGACCCCCGCGCGCAATAGCCTCATGAAGCTCGCCGGGGACCTTGCGCGGCGCGATTCGCTCGCCATGCTTTTCACCGAGCACGACATGGACGTCGTGTTCGGCCACGCCGATCGCGTCATCGTGCTCGATCGCGGGCGCATCATCGCGGAGGGACCGCCAGACGCGATTCGTGCCGATCCGCGCGTGCGCGCGGTCTACCTCGGTACTGAGTAGCGACGCGGGCTGCGCCCGTTTGCCTGCTTCGCGCTATTCCGGCGTCGGCGAGCCACGCTCTTCAGCTTTCGGTCGTCTCCAGGTCGCCGGCATCCAGGGACCCCACGTTCTCCTCAAGCCACGCGCACCAGGCGTCTTGTGTCATGGGTGCGACGATGCGCTCGAGATCCTCCCAGCGCACCCGCCACGTCCCATCGCCGAGTTCGGTGACGTTGACGCGGGGCAACGCGCCCAGACCGAACCGCTCGATGCGCGCCTCGATCACTGCCTCGGCCTCACGCGGTGTCAGCAAGCGACTCTCGCTCATGGTACCTCCTTCGTGATCTGCATCAGGGCATGGTCTTCATCGCATTGGACAACTTGCAGCGGCGGGGTTGCAAATGGTTGCCGACGTAAACCGTCGGGCCAGCCCTTGCCAAGCGGTGATACCCTGCCGCAAAGCGCGCTCGGTGGTTTAATCCCCACAGCGCACTGACAAAGCCTATGCGCCACCTCTTCGAGCCTCGTCTGGTCAACGATATGTTCGGCGATCCGGGACTCTATGTCGATTTTCGTGACGAACGGCGGGGGCTGCTTTTTGATCTCGGCGACATCGCGGTGCTGCCGCCGCGGAAGCTCATGCGCCTGTCGCATGTCTTTGTCACGCACACCCATATGGATCACTTCGCCGGTTTCGATCACCTATTGCGCGTCGTGCTGGGGCGCAAGGCCGGCTTGGTGCTGTTTGGCGGACCCGATTTCGTCGCGCAGGTCGAACACAAGCTGAAGGCGTACACCTGGAACGTCGTACACCGCTACGAAGTCGAGCTCGTGATCGACGTACGCGAAATCGGCATGGACGGCCGCGGGCAGCGTGCCCGTTTTTCGAGCCGGGCACGGTTCGCCCGCGAATCGTGCGGATCGTTTGAACTGCTCGACGACGTGCTGCACGAAGAAACGACCTTTCGCGTCCGTGGGCGCTTTGTCGATCACGATATTCCCTGTCTCGCCTATGCCATCGAGGAGAAAGCGCGCTTCAAAGTCGGGAAGGATCGCGTTGCAGCGCTCGGATTGTCGACGGGCTCGTGGCTGCGCGAACTGAAGCATGCGGTTCTGACCGGTGCGCCGGGTGAAACGCCGATTCAGGTGCAATGGCGCGATCGAGACGGCGAGCACGCCGTCACCCGACAGGTCAGCGAACTGCGCCAACTGGTACTCGACATCGTTCCCGGCCAGCGTATCGGCTACGTTACCGATCTCCGTTACACCGAGGCAAACGTGGAGACGCTGGCGCAGCTTCTGGCCGGCGTGGATCTGCTTTTCATCGAAAGCGTGTTCCTGAACGAGGATCGGGATCATGCGGCGCGCAAGAATCATCTGACGGCGCAGCAAGCGGGTCTGATTGCACGCCGCACTGGAGCCAGGGCGGTCGTGCCGTTCCACTTTTCGCCGCGTTACGAAGGCCGCTCGGCGGCACTGGTTGCCGAAATGCACTCCGCATGGTCTGGTCCATCAGCGACCTAGATCATTCGACCGCGCCGCTGCTCGAGCAAGCGCTCGAGCAGTTCGACGTTGCGCCTGACCCCATCCATGTTGGGATTGACCTCTAGCGCGCGGCGCGAATACTCGAGTGCGCGGTCGTAATACTCGAGTCGAATGTAGATCAGCGCGTAGCCGGCGAGCGCGCCAAAGTGGAAGGGATTGCGCTTCATGACCTCGTCGCAGTCGGCGAGTGATTTGCGCAACTCTCCGGCAAGAAAATACAGGGTCGCGCGCTTGTTCCAGCCTTCGGCGAAATCAGGCTTGAGCTCGATGATGCGGGTAAAGGTGACGATGCTCTGTTGCAGGTCGCCGGCATTCAGTTGCTCTATACCCGTCTGGTAGAGCCTGTCCACTTCTGGATCGCCGGAGCGTGCCCAGATACGCCATAGTGCCTGCTCGGCATGATCGCGCGTGTCCTCGTCGGGATCGCGCAGCGCTTTTACGAGCAGCGTCACGTCGGCCATCGAACCGACTTCACCCAGGCGGCTGGCGGCGTCGCGGCGCATCTGCGCGTCGGCGTGGGACAGAGATTGCACTGCCTGTTCGTGGCTGAGACCCTGGGCCTGCGCGGCCGTGCCGGTAAGCAATAGAATCGACACCAAAGCCGATACCAGGGCGTGCACCTTCAATCCTCCTCCGCGGGTTTCACAGCATTGCTGCGTATGATTGTATGACCGGAACGAACCAAACCGAATAGCCTGGCTGCGCTGAGCGCGCCACTACTCGCGGCGATCCCGCTGCAAATTCAGGCCCAGACCAATGGCAGCTCTCTCGCGAGTGGCACTGCGCAGGTGATCGTCAAGCTCAGAGCCGACTCGCCCTTGTTGCCCAAGGAGGCGCGCGCTCCCGCACCGCGCAAAAGCCCAGTCACGCCAAGGCGCTCGGTCAGCGGCTGGTATGGCAATGAACGACGGCGCGGCGGTATCCGAAAGCACGCAGGTGGTCTTCGCCAAGGGCATTACGTTGCAATGGCGAATCGGGATGCGTCGGCCCAACGCCCAGCCGCGAGCATAGCGAACAGCGGCACGTCGAAGGCACGCTCTACGAGCCATACGAGGGCGATCGCCGCGATCGCGGCGGATCCGCCGGCCAGGATTACGCGGCGGTAGGTCCATGTGCCGCGCATTGCATATGCGAGCGGGAGAAACGCGCCGACAATCGCCAGTTGGCCCAGCTCCACGCCGATGTTGAAGCCGGCGAGCGAAAGCGCCAGCGAGCCCGTCGGCAGGCCGAGGTCGCGCAACGCGCCGGCGAATCCCAAACCGTGCAACAAGCCGAAACCGAACGCCGCGATCCAGCGCCCGTTCGCCACCACCGGCAACAGGTTGTTGAGCGCGGCGAGCACGACCGAGAGCGCGATGGCCGATTCGACCCAGCGTGAGGGCAGCGACACGATGCCGAGCGCCGCGAGCGACAGCGTGATCGAATGCGCGAGCGTGAACGCCGTGACGACCTTGGCCACGTCGATGAACGCCCCGCGAAACGTCCCGGCCTGTCGCCACGCGCCGTCGCGATGCACCAGCACGGCGGGCAGCAGCAGCGACACGAGGAACAGGATGTGGTCGAAGCCGAGCCAGATGTGCCAGATCCCCTCGTGGACATACGTGGCGAATTGCCGCAGCGGGCCGGCGGCATCTCCGCCGACCACCCACTGCGGCCGGTCGGCGCTGAACACGACGCTGCGGCTTTGTCCCTGCTCGACAAAGTTGAGCAGGCCGCGGTGCTGTGGATCTATGTCGATGAACACGCGGTAGTCGACTGCGATTGTCGGACCCGGCTGCGGACAGCTTCCCGCAAGCATCAGAACCGCATACGTCCCGTCGGTATGGGTATCGAGCGCGTGATCGGTGACCGACACCGTGCAGCGTTCGCCGCTGGACGCGACCGTGACACGCTCGAGCGCGTACGTTGCGATCGCCGCATGCTTCGCGCGCACTTCGCCCCACGTGATCTCGCCGTCGCCGTTCGCATCGAGCGTCAACGCGTTGTCGAGGTCGCGAAGCGCGAGGTCGAAGCGGCCGGAGAGCACGCCGCCACTGCGCTCGAGCGTCAGATACGCGTCGCTGGGCTTGTGCGCAAGCGCCGGCGCGGACAGGAGCGCGACGGCCAGAAGAGCGAGAGCGCGGATCACCGTCTCGCTCCGCGCACCGCGGCCAGCGTCACGTCGGAAAGACGCGTGCCGGCGATCCATTCGTCGACAATCTTCTGTGCACCGGCGTCGTTCGCGGCACGCGCGGCCTCCGCGAGGATGCGCAGGTCCGCAGGCTCCCGCTGGACCTTCCAGTTTTCGCGCGCGAGGGCGAGCGCGGCCTGCGTGTTCCCTTCGATCGCGAGCCGGAAGCGCGCCTCTTCGCGCTGATGCAGCGTATCGCCGCGGGCGCGCGCCGCGTCGAAGCGGGCAGCGAGCTCCGCGCGGTGGACGTCGAACGATGCGCGGGCCTCCGGCAGCATCTGTTCCGCCAGCGCGAGGCGCAGCAGCAGCGAATCGTTGCGCGTCTCGTCGCGCAGCAGCGGCAGCGCGTCTCGGGGGCGGCCATTGCCGAGCAGAAAATCGGCGTACGCGGCACGCAGATAGGCGTCGCGCGGATCGAGTGCGAACGCCTCGCGAAAATGCATGTCCGCCGCATCGACAGCGCCGCCGCGGGCGGCGATTTCCGCGGCCAACGTGAGCGCCCATGCGCGGATGCCCGGGGGGTCCCCTGCGCGCGCAAGCGCCTGCGCCAACGCGCGGTACGCATCTTCGGCGTCGCCCGAAAGACTGGCCGGACCGGCGATGCACGATGAGACGACCAATCGGGTCGTGAGCCGCGCAAGTTTGCGGCAATCGCTTTGCGCGGCCGTATAGTTGCCGCGCACGGTGAACACGGTCGCGCGCGTGAGCAGCGCCTGGCCGTTGGCGGGCTCGCGGGCTAGCAGGCGATCGAGGTCGACGAGCGCGCCCTCGAAGTCGTGCTGGCTTTGCTTGAGCGTGGCACGCAACAGGAGCGCTGCGGAAGGTGGGTCTGCGGCGGTCCACCATGGCATCAGCGCCGCCTGCGCCTGGCCGAGGAAGCGGCGGTCGCCGGTGGCGCGCGCGGCCTCGATGGCGTGCCGCGCGACGCGGGTCGCCGTGTCGAGGTTGCGCGGGTCATTGGCGAGCACGGCGCGCATGCGCTTCAACTCCTTGAGCGTCGGGTCGCCCTGCTCCGGCAAGCGCTCCACCACGACGTCGTCGCCGGACGGCACGAACGGTTCGGCGCCGGCCCCAGCGATCGCGACAATCGCGATCGCCGCAATCCACAGCGCAAGGAGCAGCGTTCTCATCGGTTGCTTCGACCGGGCGATAGACGGTCGCGAAGCTGCCCCGGGACCGTCGCCGTGCTCTCAGCGATCGGTGGCCGCCCTCTTGATCTTGGTCGCGTTGTCATTTTGGGGTTGTCGACAGGCTCGCGGCAGACCCCGGCGCGGCGTCCGGCCATGTTCGCGAGCCGATGCCCTTGTTACGGATACCGCGTCGATTTGGATGCGGCTGGGAAAAACCGCGCCTAAGATTGGCTTAAGGGGGCGACGCCTACCCAACCCGGGAGGGCGATTTCCGCCTGGGTGACCTGGAACTCCGCCTGCCGCGGCAGTCGTGGCCAGCATCAACCGCGCAGGCGGGCGAGTCCGTCCGCGAGATCGGCGATCAGATCCTCGACGCTTTCCAATCCCACGTGCAAACGCAGGTACGGCCCCCCGGCGTCCCAGCGGAGCGTGCGCTTGGCGCGCTCGACGTTGGCGGGAATGATCAGGCTCTCGAAGCCGCCCCAGCTCCAGCCCATCCTGAACAGCCGCAAGCCGTCGAGCATCGCGTCGACGCGCGCCTTGGTAACGGGCTTCAGGATCACGCCGAACAAACCGCACGCGCCGGTGAAATCGCGCTGCCACAGCTCGTGGCCGCGCGACCCGGGCAGCGCGGGGAAGATCACCTCCTGGACTTCCGCCCGCTCACGCAGCCAGCGGGCGATGGTCAACGCGTTTTGCGTGTGCCGCTCCAAGCGAACCGCGAGTGTGCGCAGGCCACGCAGCGCGAGAAAGGCGTCATCGCTGGAGACCGCAACGCCCATGTCGGTCCAGAGGCGATGCAGCGCAGGAAACGTCGCCTCGCTGCAGTCGATCACGCCGACCAGCACGTCGGAATGGCCGCCGAGATACTTGGTCCCGGCATGAAGGGAAATGTCCGCGCCGCGTGCAAACGCCGGAAAGCCCAGCGGCGTCGCCCAGGTATTGTCGAGCATCACGAGCGCGCCTTTGGCGTGCGCGACTTCGGCGATCGCCGGCACGTCCTGCACTTCGAACGTCAGCGAGCCAGGTGACTCGGTGAACACCACCCGCGTGTTCGATCTGAATTCGCGTTCGACGGCGGCGCCCGCCAGCGGATCGTAGTAGGTCACCTCGACGCCGAAGCGTTTGAGCTGGTTGTCGCAGAAGCGCCGCGTCGGCCCGTACACCGCGTCGGTGACCAGGACGTGATCGCCGGCCTGCGTCGTGCCGAGCAGCGCGAGCGTGATAGCGGCGAGGCCCGACGGCACGGCGAGCGCTGCGTAGCCGCCCTCGAGCGCGGCCATCGCCGTCTGCAAATCAGCGACCGTCGGCAAACCGTGCAGGCCGTAAGTGATGCCGGGGTATTCACCGCGCTCGGCAGCTTCCAGCTCGGCGACGGTATCGAACAGGATCGTAGTCGCGCGATAGACCGGCGTATTGACCGCGCCGAGATGCTGCTTCGGGTCGCGGCCAAGGTGTGCAACCTCGGTCGCGGGCCTGCGTTTGTTCCGCAGCCTGCGCTCCTCGGTCATGCAGGCAGCTCTTCGCGCAACGCTCGGGTGATCGCGGCGACCTGCGCGGCGACCGGTTGCGCGATGTCGATGACGATCGCATTGGCGGGCTCTTCCAGCGTCGCAAACTGGCTCGCCAGCAGCGACGGCGGCATGAAGTGTCCCGTGCGCCCGGTAAGCCGGGGCGCGATCGTTTCCGCATAACCCTTCAGATAGACAAAGCGAACGGAACCGCCGCTCGCCAGACGATCGCGGTACGCCTGCTTGAGCGCGGAGCAGGCGACGACGAGATGCTTGCCGGCTGCGGCGTGCCGGCGCATTTCCGCCACGATGCGATCGAACCAGGGCCAGCGATCTTCATCGGTCAGCGGTATGCCACCCGCCATCTTGACGACATTCGCCTGCGGATGAAGGGTATCGGCGTCGAGAAACGGCCAATCCAGCTCGGCGGCGAGCGCGCGGCCGATGGTGCTCTTGCCGCAGCCGCACACGCCCATGAGCACGACGATCATTGGCCCGCGTCCGTTTCGGGCGCGATCGTCGCGACCTTGTGGCCGCCGAAGCCCTTGCGCATCATTGCCAGCACCCGGTCGGCGTACTCTCCCTTGCCCTGGCTCGCGAAGCGCATCAGGAGCGCCAGCGACAGCACGGGCGCCGGAATGCCCTGCTCGATCGCCTCCGCCACGGTCCAGCGGCCCTCGCCCGAATCGGCGACGTGGGGCGCGATGTTCGCAAGCTCGACATCGTCGCGTAGAAATTCCGCGGTAAGGTCGAGCAGCCACGAGCGTACGACGCTGCCATGACGCCACATCTCGGCGATCGCGGCGACGTCGAGACCGAATTCGGCCTTGCCTTTCATCAATGCGAAGCCTTCGGCAAGCGCCTGCATCATTCCGTACTCGACGCCGTTGTGAATCATTTTCACGAAATGACCGGAACCGCTCGGCCCGCAATGCAGCCAGCCGCGATCCGGCGCCGGCGCGAGCAATTTCACGAAAGGCTCGACGGCGCGCGCCGCCGCGGGCGAGCCGCCAAACATCAGCGCGTAGCCGTGCTCGAGTCCCCAGACCCCGCCCGATACGCCGCAGTCGACGAAGCGCACGCCGTAGCTCGCGAGCTCGACCGCGCGCCGCACGGAATCCTTGTAGTACGCGTTGCCGCCGTCGACGATCACGTCTTCGGCGAGGAGCCGCGGCGTAAGCGCGGCAAGCGTCTCCTCGGTTGGTTCCCCGGCGGGAACCATCAGCCACACGATCCGCGGCGCGGGCAGCGCGTGGATCAGCGCTTCCATGTCGTCCACGGTGCTGCAGCCGGCGGTTGCCGCGAGCGCGGCGCGCGCATCGGCATCGGAGTCGAAGCCGACGACCTCGGCGCCGCCGCGCGCGAGACGTCGCGCCATGTTGGCGCCCATGCGGCCCAATCCCACCATGCCGATCTGCAGGCTCACGAAGCTCTCTCTGGAAACGACGCGGTAAAGGAGCGATGCTACCGAAAGCCGACGCGCGAGCCAAATTCGTACTCCGGGCTGAACGCGACGCGCGAGCCAAATTCGTAGCCCGGGCTGAGCGAAGCGATGCCCGGGATGCCGCTGCACACTGCACCGCCCCGGGCATCGCGCTGCGCGCTCAGCCCGGGCTACGACTATCTTTTCCGCTCCGTTCGGTAACGTAGAGCGCCGCGCCAATGATCAAGATGGCACCGGCCAGCGTTCTCGCCGGCGGCGTCTCGCCGAGCAGCAGCAGCGCCAGCGCGATGCCGTACACCGGCTCCAGCGCCGCGACGACGCTCGCGGTATGCGCGGACAGCGCACGCAGGCTGCGGATGAACAATGTGTGCGCGAGCGCGGTGCAGACGACGCCGAGCACGATGAGCAGCAGGATGGCGCGCGCGTCTGGAACTACCGCTGTGAAGGCAACAAGGGGTAACAGGCACGCCGCGGCGCAGGCGTTCTGCCAGAACGCGATGGCGCTCGCCGAATGCCCCGCCGCGAGCGCCCGGTTGGCGACCGCGAGCAGCGCGAACGTAAAGCCCGAAACGATGCCCCACGAGAGCCCCTGAACGATGCGATTCTGCCAGCGGAATTCCGGCACGACGAGCAACAATCCACCGGTGACCAGGGCCGCGATCACCCATTCGACGAAGCGCAGCCGCCGCTGGCGCAGCGCGGCTTCGAGGAGCAGTACGAACAGCGGAAAGCTGGCGAAACCGAGCAGCCCGACGGCAACGCTCGCCGTCTGGATCGCCTGGAAGAATGCGACCCAATGTAGCGCCAGCAGCGCTCCGGAAGCCGCAAGCTTCCACTCGAAGCGGCCGCGCGCTTCGGCGCGCTCGCCAGCAAGCGGAAACAAGAAGGCCAGCGCCATGGCCGCGACCGCCGCGCGACCGAAGACGATCGTCACCGGCGGCAACGGCAGCCACTTGCCGAACAAGCCCGCGAACCCGAACAGCAGTACCGCGAGATGCAGCCCGGCGAGCGCGCGCGAACGTTGCGACGCGGGGACGATGGAGCGATCGGTCATCGAGCGCCATTGTGCCATCGCGACCGCTTTTGCCCGGGTTACAATCGCGGCTACGGCTGCAGCGGCGCTGCCCGCCGGGAAGATCAGGGAAAGACTCATGCCGAAAGACCTGCCCGCCAGGAATGTGCTCGACGCCGTGCGCAACGCCGCCGGCAACCGCGTCAAGGTCGCCGTGTCGGACATCGACGGCGTGCTGCGCGGCAAGTACATCCACAAGGACAAGTTCTTTTCCGCAGCCGATGGTGGCTTCGGCTTCTGCGACGTCGTGTTCGGCTGGGACATGAACGACCAGTGCTACGACAACACGACGCTGACCGGCTGGCACAAGGGCTTCCCAGACGCGGTGGCGAGGATCGATCTCGGCACGCATCGCACCGTGCCCTGGGACGAAGGCGTGCCGTTCTTCCTCGGCGACTTCGTCGTGCAGCAAGGCAGCAAGGAAGTCCCGCATCCGATCTGCCCGCGGCAGCTCCTGAAACGCGTGCTCAAGCGGGCGGAGAAGCTCGGGCTCACGGTGATGTGCGGCATGGAATTCGAATGGTTCAACTTCGCCGAGACGCCGCAGTCCTGGGCAGCCAAGGGCTATATCCGGCCGGAAACGATCACGCCCGGCATGTTCGGCTACTCGCTGCTGCGCGCAGGAAGGAATCGCGAATTCTTCAAGGCGCTGATGGTCGAGATGGGCGAGTTCGATATACCGATCGAGGGCCTGCACACCGAGACCGGTCCCGGCGTGTACGAGGCCGCGATCCTGTTCTCGGAAGCGCTCGAGGCCGCCGACCGCGCGATTCTGTTCAAGACCGGCGCCAAGGAAATCGGTGCGCGCTTCGGCATCATGCCGAGCTTCATGGCCAAATGGAGCCCGCACTATCCCGGCTGCTCGGGTCACATCCATCAGAGTCTCTCGGATGGCAAGAAGAATCTGTTTCACGACGCAAAGAACAAGAACGGGATGAGCAAGCTTTTCGAGAGCTATCTCGCCGGTCAGCTCGCCTGCCTGCTGGAGTTCGCACCGATGTACTGGCCGACGATCAACAGCTACAAACGCCTGGTCGACGGCTTCTGGGCGCCGGTCAAGCCGACCTGGGGCCTCGACAATCGCACCGCGAGCTTTCGCGTCCTAGCCGCGAGCCCCAAGTCCACGCGGCTGGAGACGCGCTCCCCTGGCGCCGACATGAACCCTTACATCGCCGCCGCAGCGTGCATCGCCGCCGGCCTGCACGGAGTCGAGAAAAATCTCAAGCTGACCGCCAAGCCGATCCATGGCACCAACGTCGGCGCAGAGAATATTCCGCGCGCGCCACGCACGCTGATCGAGACCACGCGCAACTTCAGGAACTCGAAGCTCGCGCGCGATTGGTTCGGTGACGACTTCGTCGATCACTTCGCCGCGACGCGCGAGTGGGAATGGCGGCAGTCGCTCGACGCGGTGACGGATTGGGAATTGAAGCGGTATTTCGAGATCATATGACGCAGGCTTCGCGGTACGCAGCCACTCTCTCGGGCCTTGCCCGCCGTTCGTCCTCGATCGCGATCGGAGTCCTGCTCATCGCGGGATGCCTGGTGGCATGCCCCCTCGCGGCGAAAACGCTACGCTTCGCCAGCGGATTCGATCCGCAGTCGCTGGATCCGCATGCATTGGCGCTGCAGTACCAGACTCGCGTCGTCAGCCAGATCTACGAGTCGCTGGTCTTTCGCGATCGCAAGTTCGCGATGGAGCCCGCGCTCGCGGTATCGTGGCAGCAGCTCGAGCCTAAGCGTTGGCGCTTCAAGCTTCGTCCCGGCGTCAAGTTTCACGACGGCGCGCTGTTCACTGCGGACGACGTCGTATTCTCGATCGAGCGGGCGCTCGCCAAGAACTCGCAGCGTTCCTTCCAGCTTCGCGGCATCCTGGAGGCGCGCAAGGTGGACGACCTGACGGTTGACATCCTGCTTGCAGCGCCCGACGCAGTCCTGCCGGAAAAGCTGATTTACGTCGGCATGATGAGCAAGGCGTGGAGCATGGCGCATGGCGTCGTAGAACCGCAGAACTACAACGCCAAGCAAGAGACCTACGCGGTGCGTAACACCAATGGCACCGGCCCCTACAAGCTCAGGTCCTACGAATCCGATGTCCGTACGGTCCTCATCGCGAATCCGGATTGGTGGGGCCGGCGCGGCAACGTCGACGAAGCGATCTATGTCGTGATCCAGTCGGACGCCACGCGGCTCGCGGCGCTCGTTTCAGGTGACGTCGATTTCGTGATCGACCCACCGTTTCAGGACATTGCGCGACTGAAGCAGGAGAAGCGCTTCAAGCTCGCCGAGATGACCGACATCGGCACCCAGTATCTCGGCTTCGACCAGAGCCGTGCGGAGCTCGAATTCTCCGATGTCAAGGGACGCAATCCGTTCAAGGATCTGCGCGTGCGGCGCGCCGTCTATCAGGCGATCGACATCGACGCGATCGTCTCCAAGGTGCTCCGCGGACAGGCCACCGCAACAGGCTCGTATTTCTCGCGGCTCGTCGACGGTTCGCTGGCCGAGCTCGATCGTCGCTTGCCGTACGATCCCAAAGCGGCACGGGCGCTGCTGAAGGAAGCCGGTTATCTCGACGGTTTCGCCGTAACGCTCGACTGCGTCAACGCCAGCTTCCGGGCCGCGGTGTGCCAGGCCATCGCCGGCATGTTGGCGCAGGTCGGGATCCGCACTACGTTCCAGCCATGGCCGACGGCGACGTTCTTTCCCAAGCTCACGCAGGCGACGTCGAGCTTCTTCGAGTTCGGTTGGTCGCCGCTCACCGACGCCTGGCCAAGCCTCAACGCGATGGTGCACAGCTATGGCGCGGACGGCGCCGGCACCTTCAACGGCGGACGTTACTCCAATCCGAAGCTCGATCAGATCCTCGACGCGATCCGCGTCGAGCCCGACATCGCCCGCCGCCGCCAGCTCGTCGGCGATGCGCTGCGCATCATGCACTGGGACCTGCCGCTGATCCCGCTCTACCGGCGCACGCTGACCTGGGTGATGCGTCCCGATATCAGCGTCGCACAGTGGCCCAACGACATCCTCGAGCTGCGCTTCGTCCAGATCGGCGACGGGCAGCCGTAAGCACGCAACGTCGATGAATATTTCGCGGTTTGCGTTTCCGACGACGATCCACTTCGGTCCCGGCGCGCGCAAGCTCGTCGCGGAGCACGTCCGCGTACAGGGCGTCGGGCGACCGCTCATCGTCACCGATCGCGGCATCGCGCCCTTGCCGCTGCTCGCCAAATTCGTCGACGGCATGAAGGGTCTCGACGTTGCCATTTACTCGGACATCGGGGGCAACCCGGTCAAGAGCCAGGTCGACAAAGGCGTGGCCGCTTATCGCGCGCACCGCGCCGATGCCGTCATCGGTCTTGGCGGCGGCGCGGCACTCGATGTCGCCAAGGCGATCGCGCTGATGGCAGTACACTCGGGCGACGTGCTCGAGTACGCCTGGGATCACCCCAACGTACGGCCCATCGAGCGCGACCTGCCCTACTTCGTGGCATTGCCGACGACCGCAGGCACCGGCTCGGAAGTCGGGCGCTCGAGCGTGATCTCAGACGACGTGACGCATGTCAAGAAGATCATCTTCTCGCCCCGGCTCCTCGCCAAGGCGGTGTTCGCCGATCCCGAGCTGACACTGGACCTGCCGCCGCATATCACCGCGGCGACCGGCATGGACGCGCTTACCCACAACGTCGAGTCCTACCTTTCTCCGGCGTATCACCCTCTCTGCGACGGCATCGCGCTCGAAGGCGTCCGGATCGCCGCCAAAGCGCTGCGCCGAGCCGTTCGCGAGCCGCACAATCTTCAGGCGCGCGCGGACATGCTGATGAGCTCGATGATGGGCGCGATCGCGTTCCAGAAGGACCTGGGGGCGGTGCACTCCTGCGCGCATGCTCTCTCCACTGTGGCCGACCTGCATCACGGACTGGCCAACGGCATCATGATCGACCACGTGATGCGCTTCAACCTGCCGGCCGCCGTCGGGAAGATGGCGGAGCTCGCGCACGTGGTTGGCGTCGCCAGGCACACCGCCGAAGCGAGCGGGCAGGCTTTCATCGACTGGCTCACCGCGCTCAAGCGCGATCTGGAGATCCCACCGATGCTGTCCGCGTACCGGGCGAAGCGCCCGGTGACGCGGGCGGACATTCCCGCGCTGGTCGAGGTGGCGATCAATGACATCTGCCATCAGACCAACCCTCGCCCGTGCGCGCGCGAGGACTTCGAGCGCATTTTCGCCGAAGCGATTTAATTCGCTTTCCTATGTTGAAAATCGGCATCTCCGCCTGTTTCTTCCACGCCGACCCCGAGCGGCTCGTCTTCAAGGGCAAGACGCTGCAGTACGTCGAGCAGGAGATGGCGCACTGGGTAATGCAGAAGGATGCGATGGCGTAGATGATCCCGTCGCCCGACGGCGACTCCCGCCGCTCCGGCAGCCGCGTCACCGTCAGCGATTACGCTCGCGAGCTGGACGGCCTGGTGCTGATGGGCGGCTCCGACGTCAGCCCCGAGAGCTATGGCGAAAAGCCGCTCAAGCCCGAATGGGCCGGCGACCGGATTCGCGACGCTTACGAGATCGCGCTGTTGCGCGCCTTCGTCGTGGCGGGCAAGCCGGTGCTCGGCGTGTGCCGCGGCGCCCAGGTGATCAATGTCGCGCAGGGTGGGACGCTCTACCAGGATCTCACTGCGCAGTTCCCGGGCGCGCTCGATCACCGCGACTGGGACATCTACGACAAGAACAGCCACGCGACCTCGATTGTGCCCGGATCCGGGCTCGCGCAGCTCTACCCGAGGCTCGAGCTCACCAAGACCAACTCGGTGCATCATCAGGCGATCAAGAACCTCGGTCGCGACCTGATTATCGAGGCGTGGTCGGAACCGGACCACATCGTCGAGGCGCTGCGCTGGACCGGACCGTCGTATGTCTTCGCCGTGCAATGGCACCCCGAGTTCCACGATCGGACCGACGCGTCATTCATCGACGACACGCCGATCCTTGACGATTTCCTTTCGCGGGCGGGCCGCTGACCTGCCGGCAATGAAAATTCTCAACCCGGCCACCGGCGCTGTCATCGCCGATATGCCCGAGGACGGCGCCTTCGCGGTGCGCAGGAAGTACGAGCGCGCCCGCGCCGCGCAGCCTGCCTGGGGAGCGACGCCGATCAAGCAGCGTGTCGCCGCGATTCGCGCGTTTCGCGAGCGAATCGTCGCGAAGCACGACGCGCTGGCCCGAACGCTCACGCAGGAGGTGGGCAAGCCGATCCGCCAATCGAAGAACGAGCTGAACGGCCTCCTCAAGCGGATCGATTTCTTCGTCGCCGAGGCGGCGCGCGTGCTGCGCGAAGAGAAGGTCTACGCCGACGAAAAGCAGAAGCTCGAGGAACGCATTTCGCACGAGCCGCTGGGCGTCATCGCCAACATCTCGGCGTGGAACTATCCGTATTTCGTCGGCAGCAACGTGTTCGTGCCGGCGCTGCTCGCCGGCAACGCGGTGTTGTACAAGCCTTCCGAGTTCGCGACGCTGACCGGGCGGCACATCGCCGAGACTTTCCACGAGGCCGGCGTGCCGGCCGATGTGTTCATCGCCGTCATCGGTTCCAAGGCGGCGGGCGCTGCGCTGCTGCGGCAGCCGATCGACGGCGTGTTCTTCACCGGTTCGTACGCGACCGGCACGAAGATCGGCGCTGCCGCCGGACGCAAGATGATCAAGGTTCAGCTCGAGCTGGGCGGAAAGGACCCCGTCTACGTCTGCGAGGACGTCGACATAAAGGCCGCTGCGGCGGGCATCGCCGACGGCGCCTTCTACAACACGGGGCAGTCGTGCTGCTCGGTCGAGCGCATCTACGTGCACGAGAAGATCCACGATGCGTTCGTCGCGGCGTTCGTCGCCGAAGTCAAGGGCTACAAGATCGGCGACCCGATGGAAGAGACGACCTACATCGGCCCGATCACCCGCCGGCCGCAGCTCGAGATACTGCGCCACCAGGTCGCCGACGCCAAACGCAAAGGAGCCAAGTTGCTGACCGGCGGCGAGGCGATCAGGCGCAAGGGCAATTGGTTCGAGCCGACCGTGTTCGTCAATGTCGATCACCGCATGGCGTTGATGCGGGACGAGAGCTTCGGACCGGTCATCGGCATCCAGAAGGTCAAGGACGACAGCGAGGCGATCGGACTCATGAACGACAGCGAATACGGGCTCACCGCCGGCGTGTACACGCCCGATGAAAGGCGCGCGCGGCGGATCCTGTCCCGCGTGCATGCGGGTTCGGCGTACTGGAACTGCTGCGATCGGGTGAGCCCGCGGCTGCCCTGGTCGGGCGTGGGCCACTCCGGCATCGGGCTCACGCTGTCCACCTACGGCATCCAGACCTTTACGCGGCCGAAGGCGTGGCATCTTTCCGGTGTATAGTGCGCGGGCCGTTGCCCGGATCGATCGCGCGCCGGCAAGCTTCGATTCGCAATCTTTAGGAGGAATGCATGAGATTTGATTTTGCTGCGCGGTTGATCAGCATCGTTTTCGCGGGCGCGCTGCCCTTGGCGCTACATGCGGCCGAGGCCGCGAAGGCGCCGAGTGCGAAGCCGGACGCGAGCTCGCGCGCTCGCGGTAAGTATCTCGTCACCATCGCCGGTTGCAACGACTGTCACACCGCCGGATATGCGATGACCAACGGCAAGGTTCCCGAGAAGGACTGGCTGATGGGTGACCGGCTCGGCTGGCGTGGCCCTTGGGGAACGACCTATGCCGTCAACCTGCGGCAGTACATGCAGACGCTGACCGAAGCGCAATGGCTCGCGAAGGCCAAGGCGCTGGAAACGCGGCCGCCGATGCCCTGGGACAACATCCGCGCGATGACCACCCAAGACCTGCGCGCGATCTACCGCTACATTCGGCACTTGGGCCCTGCAGGAGATGCCGCGCCGGCGTATGTGCCTCCGGACAAGGAGCCGCCGCCGCCGTTCGTCACCTTCCCCGCACCGCCGAAATAACAGGACTGCTCTTCGGTATAGGGCGACGAATCCTGGGGATCACATTTCGCTATTGACCACCGGCACCTGCGGTGTTACCTTTGTGACACCGCAATCCGAATAAGTCATGCCCGTTTCTACAACCCTCAAGCTCCCAGAGAAGTTGAAGTCGCGCATTGCACACGCTGCCAAGGCCGCCGGCAAGACGCCACACGCGTTCATGGTCGAAGCCATCGAGCTGCAGACCGCCCTGGCCGAGCGGCGGCGCGAGTTCCTCGGGGATGCGTTGGCCGCCCGCGAGAAAGTCGCGGAGTACGGATTGGTCTATGACGGCGACGAGGTCCTGAGCTACCTCAAAGCGCGCCTCGAAGGACGCAGGCCCGCGCGACCGCGCAAGCGAAGGCTTTAGTGTCCTGTTCCGTAAATTCGCTCGATAGTTCGTGGCGGCTTCGGCCACCATGCGGCGTTGCTCGGCCTCACCGTAACCCAAGCTACGCTATCGGCCTCGCGCCTTGCCTGGCGGCCGAATCCGCGCGCTCCTTTATCTTCGGAACTCACGGAACGGGACACTAGCGTGCCGCGGTTCGTCTTCGCGCCCCGCGCGCTGGACGATCTCGATCGGCTGACCGATTTCCTGCTCGAGCAGTCGCCCCAATCGGCCGCGGCGACCACGCCCATCATCATCAGCGGTCTCCAAGCGCTCAAGCTGCATCCGCTGCTCGGGCGTACGGCGGAGCAGGGCCTGCGTGAACTGTTGATCTCGCGTGGGCGCACCGGCTACGTTGCGCTTTATCAATACGACGCCGCGACGGACACGGTGGTCGTCCTGGCCGTCAGGCGTCAGCGTGAGGCCGGGTTCAGGGACCCACGGCTAGGATGAGGCAATCCTCCTTTACCGGAGTCCAAGCCGAGGCCAGACCAATTCTTAAAGCGCTCAAAGGCGTACCAACAAGGGCCTAGCGACCTCGCATACGTCGCAGCAGATTTGCCAGCCCCGCCGTACCAAATACCAGCCACAGTCCAACTGCTATGTGCACAGTCGTCCCGATCACCGCGGCTCTTCTGTCAACATCGGTACCTACCTGCACTCCACCAGGAACGGTTAGCTGCCAATAGTAATAGACCAGTTTCGCAAGATCAGGAATTGCAAGGGCCAGGATAAGCACGCCGATGACGGAAAACGCCAAACCTTGCAACGCTTCATACGATAGCGAAGTATCGGCGCCCGCGTTGTGAATAACTTTTTGAGCCAGTCTGTCAGCTCCTAACCACAGCGCGCCACCGAACACTAGAGGCAGAACTATCGGAGCGACGAGGCTTGCCGCCATTAATAACGGAGAGCCACCTTCTGAATCATAAGGCCACGTCAGGACCATCGTCGGGAGAACTTTAGCTCCGGGCCCGATAGCGGCCAGCACCGCCAGAAGTGCAAGCACCCTGAAAGACAAAACAGCGATGCCCCGTGATGTCATATGCCCTCGCGCTCCTGCATTACGCGCCCTGCAACTCCGCCGCGCGCAGCGTATTCGCCAGCAGCGTCGCGATCGTCATCGGGCCGACGCCTCCGGGGACCGGCGTGATCCAGCTCGCGTGCTCTTTCGCCGCCGCGAAATCGACGTCGCCGCAGAGCTTGCCGTCGGCGTCGCGATTCACGCCCACGTCGATGACGATTGCGCCCGACTTGATCCAATCGCCCTGGACGAACCGTGGCTTGCCGACTGCGGCGACGAGGATATCTGCCTGGCGCGCGATACCGGCCAAATCACGCGTCGCGGAGTGACAGACCGTGACGGTGCAACGCGCCATCAGAAGCTCGAGTGCCATCGGCCGACCGACGATGTTTGACTGGCCGATCACCACGGCGTGCTTTCCGACGAGATCCTCGCCGGTGTCGCGGAGGAGCATCATGCAGCCGTACGGCGTGCACGGCCGGAGCAACGGACGCTTGAGCACCAGCCGGCCGACGTTGTACGGGTGCAGGCCGTCGACGTCCTTGGCCGGATCGATGCGCTCGGTGACCTGATCGGGATCGATGGATTTGGGAAGCGGGAGCTGCACTAGGATGCCGTGCACCGCGGGATCGGCGTTGAGGCGATCGATCAGCGCGAGCAACGCCTCCTGCGAAGTCGTTGTCGGCAGGTCGTGCGAGAAGGAGATCATGCCGGCCGCGTCGGTTACCCGGCGTTTGTTGCGCACGTAGACCTGAGATGCAGCGTTCTCGCCGACCAGCACGACGGCGAGCCCCGGCGGTCGCTTGCCCGCGGTGACGCGCGCGGCAACCTGCGCGCGCACCTCGGCCGTCAGCCGTTCGGCGCGGGCCCTGCCGTCGATGATGCGCGCGCTCATTTCTGCTCGTCTAAAACGCGCGAAGTTTAACCGATCTCGATCTGCGGCCAACCCTTCAAGCGCGCCAGCGCCGCCAGCGGCGGATCGGGATTCACCGCGACTGGGTGCGTCACCCGCATCAGCAACGGTAGATCGTTGACCGAGTCGCTGTAGAACCAGCTTTGGCCAAAGCGGTCTAGCGCGAGGTCGCGCTCGCCGAGCCAGGCCTCGAGCCGCGTTACCTTGCCCTCGCGCATATTCGGCGTGCCGGCGACTTTGCCCGTGTAGAAGCCCTCCTTCATCTCGGGCTCCGTGGCGATGAGATTTTCCAGGCCGAGCTCCCGCGCGATTGGCGCGGTGAGAAAGCGGCTGGTCGCGGTCGTCATGATCAACAGATGGCCTTCGGCGCGATGTCGGGCGAGCAGCTCGCGAGCGGATGCCGAGATGGCGGGCCGGATCTTGCGCTCGAGGTAGGTCGCATGCCACGTCGAGAGGAGGTCTGGATGCCGGCCCACGAGTGTCGACAGATAGAAGTGCGTGAATTCGACCGACGTCGCTTCGCCGGCTCGATAGCGCGCAACCAGCTCGTGGTTCGCGCGCTCGAATTCCTCGCGGTCGAGGTTACCCTCTTCAATCAGGAACTCGACCCAGGCCTCGTCGCTGTCGAGCGTCAGCAGCGTATGGTCGAGATCGAACAATGCCAGTACGTCGGTGCTCATGGTCGGTCGGATAGAATGCCTCCGTGAGGGAAAAATGGATCGCTCCGTCAGAAACGGTCGCGAAGATCGCCGACCGCCTCGGGCGCTCGCTCGCCGCACCGGCGCAAACACATGAACCGTTTGCCGTCGATGGCCATATCGTTGGCTGGATGATACCGGAACGGGCGCGACGACTCGCGCGATGGCGGGAAGTGTTTCGCCGCAGCGCACACGGGATCGAGCTGGCGCCGAAGCTCGATACGCCGCAGGCGCGCAGCGCCGCCCTCGCCGAAGTTGCGCGCGCGCTTTCAGCGCAAGGAGCGCTGAGCGCCTGGCGCGACGAACGCTACGGGGCGACCGCTGGTCCCAACGGGCCCGTCCTGTTCGAGCTCGAGCGCGCGGCAGCGCGTTACTTCGGCATTCATACCTTTGCCGCGCACGCGAACGGGCTGATCCGCGACGACGATCGTTGGCGGATGTGGCTCGCGCGCCGCAGCCCGGCCAAGGCGATCGATCCGGGATTGCTCGACAACCTCGTCGGCGGCGGGATAGCCGCAGGTTCGGATGCCGCAACGACGTTGGTCAAGGAGGCGTGGGAAGAAGCGGGCATCGCCGAACCGCTTTCGCGTCGTGCGCAATGCGCGGGCTCGGTCGACATTTGCCGCGCCACTTTCGACGGCCTGCAGCACGAGACGATTTACGTGCACGACTTGTGGTTGCCGGCCGATTTTGCGCCGGCGAATCAGGATGGCGAGGCGGTCGAGCATCGGCTCTCTGCACCCGAAGACGTTCTGGCGGTGCTCGCGACCGACGACATCACCGCCGATGCGAGCCTCGTGATCATCGATTTCCTGATCCGGCACGGTCACATCGCGCCCGGCGACCCGGCATTTGCCGCGCTGGATGCCCTGCGCCGCCCACCCGCGCTGCATCCGCCTTCCGAACCGCTCAAGCCGCTTTGATCGCCGCGGCGACTGCGGCCGGCGCGACCTGGCGAATGCCCATCTCATGCAGTGTATCGCGCACTGCATTGACCGCGTGCCGCATCTCGTCGCGGCCAATGGCGCCGATGCAGCCGACGCGAAAGGTCTCGAGCTGCGTGAGCTTGCCCGGATAAAGGATGAAGCCCTTGTCGCGAACACGCTCGTAGAACTCCTTGAACGCATATTTCGAATCGGCCGGCGCGTGGAAGGTGACGATGATCGGCGCCTGGATATGTGGATCGAGGAACGGCCTGAATCCCAGCTCGCCCATGCCAGTCACCAACGTTTCGCAGTTGGCCATGTAGCGCGCCAGACGCGCCGGCTGTCCACCCTGCGCATCGAACTGTGTCAACGCCGCGTCGAGCGCGATGACGACGTGCGTCGGCGGCGTGTACCGCCACTGCGTCGTCT
>DASWDF010000147.1:0-5215 GCA_036395475.1 Casimicrobiaceae bacterium | reverse complement strand
TTCCCGTACGGCATCGCCGGCGCGAGCGACGATTGGCTGGCGATTCTCATCGCAACGCCGGTGCTGATCGGCAAACTCGCAATCGGGGGGTTCGTCCTCGCGCTGATCGAAACGCTGGCGGCGAAGATGCGCATCTTTCGCGCGCCCGAGTTTCTCGGCACCGCCTTCCTGCTCGCGGTGCTGGGAATGCTGGTCAACCTGCTGCTGGGGAGCTGATGAGCAACCTGCCGCTCTCTGCTCAGTTGATCAACCTGCTCGCTGCGGTGCTGTTGCTGCTCGCGTTCGCGATGCTGGCGCAGCGCCGCGTGCTGACGCTGATCAATCTGTTTGCCGCGCAGGGCTTGGCGCTCGCCTGCTCGACGGCAATCGTCGCCTACGCGACGCATCAACCCCATCTGTACGGGTCGTCGGTACTCACGTTGCTGCTCAAGGTCTTCGTGCTGCCATGGCTGCTGCACCGGCTGATCAATCAGCTCGACGTGCGGTGGGAGTTTGAGAGGCTGATCAACGTGCCGACGACGATGATCATCGGCATCGTGCTCGTCGTGTTCGCCTTCAATCTTGCGGTACCGATCTCGCAGCTCGCGAGCACGGTCACGCGCAGCACGCTGGGCATCGCGATGGCGAGCGTGTTGTTGGCGTTCCTGATGATGATCACGCGCCGCAAGGCGATCCCGCAGGTGATCGGCTTCCTGGCGATGGAAAACGGCCTGTTCTTCGCGGCGACCAGCGCGACCTACGGCATGCCGATGGTCGTCGAGCTGGGCATTGCGCTCGACGTGCTCGTCGGCATGCTGATCCTTGGCGTGTTCTTCTTCCAGATCCGCGAGCAGTTCGACAGCCTGGATCTGCACCACCTGGAAAAGCTCAAGGAGGGCGAGTGAGCGCGGCGGCCGAGGCCGGCAGGCCGAGGCAAGGCCCGAAGGGCGCGCCGCCGCGCGACCGAGTGAGCCCGACGCACCACCGTCACATTCGGCGTCACGCCCTCAAGGAGGGCGCGGAGTGATCGAAATCCTCGCCGTCCTCGGGCTGCCACTGGCCGGCGCGCTGGTGCTGGCCGCCATCGGCGAGCGAGAGCACGCGCCCGAAGTCAACGTCGCCTTCAGCCTGCTGACCGTCATTGCTGCGGCGTTCCTGACCGGACGCGTCATTGCTGAAGGCCCGATGCTGGTTCTCGACAGGCAGCTCTTCGTCGACCCGTTCAACGTGTTCCTGGTCGCGCTGACCGCATTCGTCGGCTTCACGACGGCGATCTTTTCGCGACCGTACATGAAGATCGAGCAGGAGCACGGCAAGTTGACCGCCGCGCGGCTGCGGCTCTACCACAGCATGTATCAACTGTTCAATTTCACGATGCTGTTGGCGCTTCTGACCAACAACATGGGCATCCTGTGGGTCGCGCTGGAAGCCGCAACGCTGACCACCGTGCTGCTGGTGAGCCTGTATCGGACCCCAGCAAGCCTCGAAGCGGCGTGGAAATATTTCATCCTGTGCGGGGTCGGTATCGCGCAGGCCCTGTTCGGCACGATCCTCCTCTATTTCGCGGCGGAAAAGCTGCTCGGCGCCGGGGGTGGAGCGCTGCTCTGGACCGAGCTCAACGCCGTGAAGGGTCAGCTGGAGCCCACCGTGCTCTCGCTCGCTTTCGTGTTCCTGCTCGTCGGTTACGGCACCAAGGTCGGGCTGGTCCCTCTGCATAACTGGCTGCCCGATGCGCATGCCGAAGGCCCGACACCGGTGTCCGCGGTGCTCTCAGGCCTGCTGCTCAACGTCGCGCTTTACGCAGTCGTGCGCTGCAAGGTGCTGATCGAAGGCGCCGTACACACGGAATTCGCGAAAGAGCTGATGATGGGCTTCGGCCTGCTGTCGGTTGTCGTCGCGGCGTTCCTGCTGTCGCGGCAGAAGGACATCAAACGGCTGTTCGCTTACTCATCGATCGAGCACATGGGCATCATCACCTTTGCCTTCGGCATGGGTGGGGCGATCGCCAATTTCGCCGCGCTGTTGCACATGACCGTACATTCGCTCACCAAGTCAGCGATCTTTTTCGCGGTCGGGCACGCTGCTCAGAAAACCGGCACGCAGATGGTGGACCAGATTCGCGGCCTGATCACGACAAGCCCGATGCTCGGCTGGGCGCTTGCGCTCGGGTCGCTGGCGATCCTCGGCATGCCGCCATTCGGCGTGTTCGCCAGCGAGTTCCTGATCCTGACGACCGCGATGCGCGAGCAGCCCTGGGCGACGCCGCTGCTGCTCGGCGCGCTCGGCGTGGCGTTCGCGGCGGTGTTCAGCAAAGTGCAACCGATGGTATTCGGCGAGCCGACCGCGGGGCGGCTACCGCACAGGCCCGCGGTCGTCCCGGTATTCGCGCACATGGCGATCGTGCTGACACTGGGCTTGTGGATTCCACCGTTTCTTGCCGACTGGTATCGCCAGGCGGCAAAACTTATCGGCTGATGGGTCCTGTGATGAACGTCTCTCCGCTCGGCATCGCCACGGCATCGCTCGCCTGCAATGTCCCGGCGCAGCGTTGTCCGGTCGGCTCGGGCCAGCTCATTGCCGCGTGTCGGCTCGCGTGGGAGCAGGGTGGGCAACTCGTCGCATTGTGGGCGAGCGACGAGCGCGACCGCGAGCGCGGCTTCTGCCTGCGCGTGCTGCTCAAAAGCGGCGATGGCTTGACGCTGCTCGAGCATACGTTGCCTGACGAGGGCGCGCGCTATCCCGACCTCTCGGTGATTTTCCCGGCCGCCAATCGGATGCAGCGCGCGGCCTTCGATCTCGTCGGCGTGCAGTGCGACGCCGACGACCAGCGGCCGTGGGCTTGGCAGGCTGCGTGGCCGATCGACCAGTTTCCGCTGCGGCGCGACTTCGAAGCCTCTCCGAAATGGGAACCCGGCGAGGAAGACTATGCGTTCGTACGCGTGGCCGGCGACGGCGTGCATGAAATCGCCGTCGGGCCGGTGCATGCAGGCATCATCGAGCCGGGCCATTTCCGCTTTCAGGTCGTTGGCGAGAAGGTGCTCAGACTGGAGGAGCGCCTTGGCTACGTCCACAAGGGGATCGAAAAACGATTCGAGGCGTTGACTATCGCGGAAGGGTACCGCCTGGCCGGACGCGTTTCAGGCGACAGCACGGTCGCCTACGCATGGGCCTATGCGCAGGCCGTCGAGTCGATCGCGGGGATCGCAGTGCCGCCGCGCGCGGTCTGGCTGCGCGCACTTTGCCTCGAGCGCGAGCGCATCGCGAATCATCTGGGGGACTTGGGTTATCTCGGCAACGACGGCGGCTTCGCGTTCGCCCTGGCTCAGTTCTCACGGCTCAAGGAGGATCTGCTGCGTATCAACGCCAAAGCCTTCGGCCATCGTTTCATGATGGATGCGATCGTCCCGGGTGGCATGGCGCGCGATCTGGAGCCCGACGCGGTCGCAGCGCTGCGCAGGCAATGCCCAAGACTCGCCCGCGAAATCCGAGTGCTGCGCGATATCTACGATGACCACGCGGGACTGCAGGATCGCTTCCGTCAATGCGGTCTGGTGACGCGTGAGCTGGCGGCGAAACTCGGCCTCAGCGGCTTCGCCGCGCGCGCGAGCGCACTCGGCGACGATCTCCGCTGCGACTTCCCGGCGCCGCCTTACGATACGCTCAAGGTACGCAAAGTTGTGCAGACATCCGGCGACGTCGCCGCGCGCGTTGCACTGCGCTTCGACGAAACCTTCGAATCGCTGCGCCTGATCGAGGCGCTGCTTGAAGCGATGCCCTCGGGCGAGATTGCCGCGCCGCTGTCGGAATTCCCAGCGTTCGCGTTTGCCCTGGGCGCTGTCGAGGGCTGGCGCGGGCCGGTGGTCATCGCGCTGGAGAGCGGCCCGGACGGCACGATTCGCCGCTGCCATCCCCACGATCCATCTTGGCAGAACTGGCCGGTGCTCGAGCATGCCGTGATCGGCAATATCGTCCCCGACTTTCCGCTGATCAACAAGTCGTTCAACCTCTCCTACAGCGGTCACGATCTTTAGCAGCTGATCCGACACCATGCTGCACGTCCTCCGCCAGATCGCCAAGACCGGCATCAAGACCGAGCCGCCGCCTTCGCCCGCCGAGGAGATGGTGGTCTTAACCCGCTTGCAGAAGCAGATCCTCCGCACCTTGGGCCGCGCGTTGACTATCCGCCAGGTAGACGCGGGGTCGTGCAACGGCTGCGAGCTGGAGATCCATGCGCTTGTCAATCCTTATTACAACCTCGAAGGCCTTGGCATAAGGTTCGTCGCCAGCCCTCGACATGCCGACATGCTGCTCGTCACAGGGCCGGTATCGAAGCATATGGCGATCGCGCTCAAGCGCACTTACGACGCGACGCCCGACCCCAAGCTCGTCATCGCGGCCGGCGATTGCGGCTGCAGCGGCGGCATCTTCGGGGAGAATTATGCGAGCCTGGGGCGCGTCGCCAACGTCATTCCGGTCGACGTGGCGATTCCCGGCTGCCCCCCAACCCCGACGGCGCTGCTGCAGGGCATTCTTGCCGCGCTCTCCAAGGCCGCTTCGCCGGCGGAGGCATCGCCCGGCGCGTCCGCCGGAACCGCCGACGGCTAAGCCGCCCCTTGAAATCGACGGCGGCAGCGCCATCTTTCGGGCGTCGGCGGCAAGTGAGCCGCCCAATGGATCCACAGGAGAGCAAAATGACTGGTTTGTTGCGTTACGAGAGCCCGCTCGACCGGGCGTTGGGCGCGTTCTTCGCGCCCGTCAACGGCAGCGCGAGCGTTGCCGGCGGCAGCATCGATCTCGACGTCGTCGAGACCCCGGAAGCTTACGTCGTCAAGGCCGAGGTTCCCGGCGTCGCCAAGGACAAGATCGAAGTCAAGGTCGAAGACCGCGACGTCACGATCGCCGTCGAATACCGCGAAGAGTTGGAGCCTAACGGCAAGGCGCTATGGCGCGAGCGCAGTTTCGGTAAGGCGAGCCGTGCGATCCGCCTGCCGGAAGCGGTCGATGCAAACGTCGCCCAGGCGAAGCATGTCGACGGCGTGCTGCAACTGACGCTGCCGAAGATCGTCAAGGTCAGCGCGAAGCAGATCACGATCCAGTAACACTGCAGCAGATCGGGTAGGGGGCGGGCTCACACCCGCCGCCCTCCCACATACATGGACGCCCCCAGTTTGCCAAGCTCTCAATTCGTGACGGCGAGTAGGGTAGAGATTGCGGCCATACATCCGGACTTTAGCGA
>DASWDF010000146.1:0-1629 GCA_036395475.1 Casimicrobiaceae bacterium | reverse complement strand
CTTGTACGTGGCACGCGACGAAAACCCACAGTCCGCACCGGCAATGACGTTTTCTCGTCCGACCAGGCGCGCGAACGTCTCGATCCCGTCAGCGATCAGGTGTGGATGTTCGACGAAGCTCGTGCCGTGGCTGATGAAGCCTGGGATGAGCACCTTGCCCGGCGGCAGGCGCACCTCTTCCCATACGTGCCACTCGTGCATGTGCCGTGGATTGGCGAACTCGAACGAATACGCCTCTGCCGGCACCTGGAGCATGAAGTCGACCACGTCGCGCAGCGCCGCATCGTGAATCCGCGGTCCTTGGTTCAAGCCGTAACACGCGTGGTAGCGCAGCCGGTCTTCGGGCAACCCGCGCAGCCCGAGGTTGAGCCGGTCGACGTGGCGCTGCGCGCCCCGCCGCCGCTCGCCCATCTCGACGTGCGGATCCTCGTTGAGGAGCTCGGCGAGCAATGGATCGTCGATCTGCAACACAAGTCCGGCGTCGACAATGGCGCGATACTCCACGCCCAGTGCGTCGGCAACCGCCGCGTCGTACTCGTCCTCAGTCGCGTAGAACTTGTTGCTGCCGACGCCCTCCGGAATCGTTGCCGGCATGAATGCCTCTTCGACCGTAACGGTCGCCAGCGCCGCTTTCAAATTGCCGATGTCCATTTGCAGCGCCGCTTCGCCAACGTAGCGCACCGGGCCGGTTGCGGCTAACGGCACGAGCGCTTTGATCGCGGAGCTGTACTTGCCGAAGTAGTCGGCGTAGTACTCGGGAAACGCCGCGGCTTCGCGCGACCACGACGGTGCGCGAATCGCCCCACCCTCGCCGCTGGGCTCGTAGCCGGACAGGCGCTCCTCCACATAGCTGATGAAGTTCACCTTGCCCTGCTCGCCATCCGAGACCACGTCGATGCCACATGCGGTCTGCTTGCGCACGACTTCACCAACAGCATCGCGGATCAGGTCCGCGTAGGCGGCCTCATCGTACGGCTCGCCTTGCTCTTTGGCCCGCATCACGTCCAGCAGTGCCGTCGGGCGGGCCAGACTGCCCACGTGCGTCGTCAGGATGCGCTCGCTGCTCCGCTTCATCGGAGACAAGCGTAATCGCGCCCGCGCTAACCCGCGGCGGATTGTGCGAGTTTTGACTGGACCGTCGACGCGACCGCCTTCATGTCCGCCCTGCCGCGCAGCCGAGCCGACAGCAGGCCCATCACTTTGCCCTGGTCGCGCGGCCCCTGCGCGCCGCTCTCGGCAATCGCCACTTGAATCGCTTCGTCGACCGCGGCCGCGTCGAGCTGCTGGGGCAGGTACGACTCGTCGATCGCCAGCTGTGCTTCCTCAACCTGCACGAGATCACCGCGATTGCCCTTGAGAAAGCCGTCGATGGATTGGCGGTGCTGCTTGACGCGCTGGAGCAGGATAGTTTGTTCCTCGTCGTCGCTGAGCTCGGTTTCGGCGCGCAAGCGGTCCACTTCGGCCTGCTGCGCGGGCGAGAGCGTCGCGTCCTCGCCGTGCAGGATGAGCCCGCCTTTCGACAGCGCTCGAGTGAGCTTCGACTGCTGCTCGGCTTTGAGCATCGCGATCACCCCCCGGATCTCGTCACGGCGCAGCGCGTCGCCGGCGCGCATGGCGTCCTTGAGATCG